>CALWHD010000161.1 GCA_944380235.1 uncultured Blautia sp. | reverse complement strand
CTCGACCTTGGCAAGGTCGCGCTCCACCAACTGAGCCACTCGCGCATAAGCGGGTGATGGGAATCGAACCCACATATCCAGCTTGGAAGGCTGGTGTTCTACCACTGAACTACACCCGCAGGTTGTTAAGTTGTTGTCCTCTCTCTCAAGGACGATATTTATAATACAATAAGTTTTCTTAATTGTCAACACTTTTTTGAAAATTTTTTTGCTTACTTTTTTTCTGAGCTTTTTCGGGATGCCAAACGGTCTGCGAAATTAGATGAGACTTTGTAAAACAGCAGCCCGTATCTAAGGCTGCTGTTTTACAAAGCGATGGAAGATATACTGATTGGCTTCTTTTTCCTGGGTGTCATCGAGAGGTGACAGATCAGAAGTTCCGTATTTTCTGCCCAGAGCATTGGAGAGCAGATAATCACATATGTGAGGATTTTTAGGAAGAAGAGGACCGTGAAGGTAGGTGCCCACTACATTTTTGTAGAGAACACCTTCCGTACCGTCTTCTCCATTATTTCCTTTTCCGTAAAGAACTTTCCCAAAAGGTCTGTTGCTGCCAATATAAGTTCTTCCTCCGTGATTTTCAAAACCTACAATGGGAAGAGAAAACTGGGGGTTTTCCAGAACGATGTTGTCAATGAGTCTGGGACTGCCCTGTTCTGTATACAGATCTACCAGGGAAAGCCCTTCTATGGTGCCTTCTTCTGTTTTATAATAATGCCCCAGAAGCTGATAGCCGCCGCAGACAGCCAGGACACTGCCCCCATCCTCTACATAGGAATGGAAGCTTTCCTGGATCTTTTTCAGCTCGCTGCAGACCAGCATCTGCTCCCGGTCAGAACCTCCGCCAAGAAGAACGATATCCAGATCGGAAAAATCAATGGAGTCACCGAGACGGAATTCAATGGTTTCCGCATCGATTCCCCGCCAGAGGCAGCGTTTCATCATGCACTGGATGTTTCCACGGTCGCCGTACAGATTTAAAAGGTCGGGGTATAAATGTCCGATGGTGATTTTCATGATTTTTTTCCCTCCATTTTTTTCAGAATGTTGTGGGTGGAATAAAGTCCGGTATAGTTTACCAGTACATACAGATTTCTGGTTCCGGTTTTTATTTTGGCAGTGATTGCCTTTTCAATATCAGGCTCCAGTTCTGATGGGATATCCACGTATTTTAAACGGAGGCGCATATCCTGGCAGCGGAGACCGCACACCGTAATGGAGGCGGCATTGGCATCTTTCAGACGGTCAAAGTCCACATCCCACAGCCAGGAAACATCTGTGCCGTCCTGGCTGTTGTCATTGATCAGGATGATAATATCTTTGGGTGAGGAATCTGTCATGACTGCGGCGATATTCTGATTAAAGCCGGCAGGATTCTTTGCGAGATTCAGCATAACTTTTGTGCCGGATATCTGAAACAATTCATTTCTTCCGAACTGTGGCTTGTAATTTCCCAGAATTTCATTGAAATGTTCCAGAGGAACACCTGCCAGGGAAGCTGCCCCATACACAGCAAGAATATTGTATACATTATAGAAGCCACGGTAGTTTGCCTTAATGTGGAAACCGTTTACATCAAAAGCAATTCCGTCATTCAGATCTACGTTGGTGCCGTCAAATTCCAGCGAAGGGCGTTTAAAGCCGCACCCGGGACAGTAATAATCACCCAGCTGGCTGTAATGGTAGAAATTGTATTCCATTTTTTCGCCGCAGCGTTTACAGAATCTGCCTTCCCGGATTTCTTTTGTGTTTTCTTCCTGGAAAACCTGGGTACTGATGCCGTATGCGGACCAGGGATTTTCATTGTCCATGGCAAGATAGGTGGACAGAGAGTCATCTCCGTTAACCAGAACCTTCATATCGGGAGCCATTTTCATTGCTCTGGACAAAAGGTTCATGGTGATATCAATCTCTCCATAGCGGTCCAGCTGATCCCGAAACAGATTGGTCAGCACCATATAATCAGGCTTGAAATGGGGGAAAACCCGTACTGTGGATGCCTCATCAATTTCAATGCAGGCATAGTCAGCGTTCAGATGCCCGTTTAATCCTGCGCTGAGTACAAAGGCGGATACCACACCGTTCAGCATGTTGGATCCGGTACGGTTGCAGACCACTTTGCTGCCGTCAAAGGAGAGCAGGTCGGCGAGAAGATTATTGGTGGTAGTTTTTCCATTAGTTCCGCACACCACAAAAATATCTTTTTTTACCTCCTGTGCCAGTTCTCTGAGAATGGGAGGATAGATGGAGAGGGCGGCTTTTCCCGCCAAAGTTACACCCTGCTTTCCTGTAAGCCGGCAGGCTGTCTTGATCAGCCGGGCACTCCATACTGCCATAAGTCTTCGTATATTCATGGTATTTTCATTCCTTTATATTCTTTCCGAAGAAACCTTCAGAGTAGTATTGTTTTTTCAACTCTTTATTATACATAAACTGGGAAAATAGCACAACCGGAAAAAAATTTAGTGGCAATTTGCAGAAAGATGTGATACGATAAAAAAGTAAAGTCTGCTGTGGCAGCGTGCGAAAATTTAAAAGCCATGGCAAAGAAAAAGCAGGAGGCGGGTATGAAGTTACTCACATATAAGATTCCCGGAGAAGAAAAAGAGAGGCTGGGAGTCACTTATGCCAGCGCATTTCAGCGCTTTTTTGCATTAGAGGATCTCGGACTCTTCTTTGAGGATATGAACGACCTGATCGAAAATATCACACCGGAACAGTACGAAATCTTGAAAAACTCTAATGACGCAAAGGATATCAAGGTGATGGAATATGACAAAGTTATCCATTGTGCGCCGATTCCTCATCCCCGCCAGGATATTATCTGTCTGGGCCTGAATTTCCGGGAACATGCCAGAGAATCCACCCGATACAAGAGGGAGACTTTTGATGCAGCTCCGGCATATCCGGTGTATTTTTCCAAAAGAGTCAACAGAGCCAGCGGGGACGGGGATGTGATTCCGTCCTATCCGGGTCTTGTAGACAGTCTGGACTATGAAGCAGAACTCGGAGTAATCATAGGAAAAGAAGCTTTCCAGATCAAAAAAGAAGAAGCTTATGATTATGTGTTTGGCTATACAGTGATCAATGATGTCAGTGCGCGAAATATACAGACCCGGCACAAACAGTGGTATTTCGGAAAAAGTATGGATGGCTTTACGCCCATGGGGCCGTTTATTGTCACAGAGGATGTGATGCAGCGTCCGCCGCTGTTTTCGATCAAAAGCAGAGTGAACCAGGTGCTGCGGCAGAATGGGAGCACAGATCAGTTTATCTTTGATATTGCCTATGTGATCGCAGATTTGTCTCAGGGTATGACACTGAAGCCAGGTACCATTATTTCCATGGGAACTCCTTCCGGGGTGGGAATGGGGATGATCCCGCCCAGGTTTTTGATGCCGGGAGACGTGGTGGAATGTGGAATTGAGGGAATTGGTTTTATTAAAAATACAGTTGTATAAAATTGTACATTCAAAAAAATAAAAAAAGTATTGAAAAATAGAAAAAATTATGGTAAGATTGCTGTGTTGTGTAAGACAGCAGTCTTACCAGACAGACGCCCAGATAGCTCAGTTGGTAGAGCAGAGGACTGAAAATCCTCGTGTCGCTGGTTCGATTCCGGCTCTGGGCATTTTTTTGCAACTAAAATGTCTTTATAGGAGAAACAAATATCTTTATCAGAAAGAATATCAAGAAAGGTCAGGTAAAAACAATGTATGCATTTGAGGAAATCAAGAAAGCAGATCCGGAAATCGCAGACTGTATCACCAGAGAGGTAGAGCGTCAGAATTCCCACATTGAGCTGATCGCCTCAGAAAACTGGGTGAGCAAGGCTGTGATGGCGGCAATGGGAAGTCCTCTAACCAATAAATATGCGGAAGGATACCCGGGCAGAAGATATTACGGAGGCTGTGAGTGCGTAGACGATGTGGAGCGCCTTGCTATTGAAAGGGCAAAAGAACTGTTTCACTGCGAATATGTGAATGTGCAGCCCCATTCCGGCGCTCAGGCAAATATGGCTGTTTTCTTTGCCATGCTGAAACCGGGAGATACCGTCATGGGTATGAATCTCGCACACGGCGGACATCTTTCTCATGGTAGTCCGGCAAACTTTTCCGGAGCTTATTTCAAGATTGTCCCTTACGGTGTAAATGATGAAGGCGTGATTGATTACGAGGAAGTGAGAAGGATTGCCCTTGAGGCAAGACCTAAGCTGATTGTAGCAGGGGCAAGTGCATACTGCAGGATTATTGACTTTAAAAAATTCAGGGAGATTGCCGACGAGGTGGGAGCATACCTGATGGTGGATATTGCTCATATCGCAGGTCTGGTGGCAGCGGGCGTTCATCCGAGTCCTATTCCGTATGCGCATGTGACGACCACTACCACCCACAAGACTTTAAGAGGTCCCAGAGGCGGTATGATCATGAGCAGTGCGGAAATCGCAAAACAGTTTAATTTCAATAAAGCAGTGTTCCCGGGAATCCAGGGCGGACCGCTGATGCATGTGATTGCGGCAAAGGCGGTGTGCTTTAAGGAAGCCCTTCAGCCGGAATATGCAGAATATCAGAAAAATATTGTAAAGAATGCAAAGGCACTGTGCGACGGACTGATCAAAAGAGGGATTCAAATCGTTTCCGGCACCACAGAGAATCATCTGATGCTGGTAGATTTAAGGGGAACCGGAGTGACTGGAAAAGAGATGGAAAATCTTTTGGATGAGGTGAATATCACCTGCAATAAAAACGCCATACCAAATGATCCGGAATCACCGTTTGTAACCAGCGGTGTCCGTCTGGGAACAGCGGCAGTGACGACCAGAGGCATGAATGAAGAAGATATGGATCAGATTGCCCAGGCCATTGCCATTATGGTGAAGGACAGGGATAAGAAAGAGCAGGCAAGGCAGATTGTTAAAGCACTGACGGATAAGTATCCGCTGAATGCCTGAGCAGTGTTTTATAATTAAGGAAGAAATGGAAGAGAAAGTATAATCAGGAAGGCATTGCAGGCTGACAGGAGAGCCGGCAGTGCTTTCTGTTTTTACAACTTTACATTTCTAAAACTTTGTAATATAATGATGAATAGATTTTTTGGAAGAATGGAGGAGACAGCATGGGCAAAGTGAAAGTACCGGAAAACTATAAATCCTGTTTATCCAGCTATGAAACCCAGGAGGCAATCGGTTTTATTAAGAATCTGATGCAGAAGAAGCTGTGTATGGCATTAAAATTAAAGAGAGTGACAGCTCCGCTTTTTGTAGATCCCCTTTCAGGACTGAACGATGATTTAAATGGAGTGGAACGTCCTGTGACATTCGATATCCCGGATGCGCACACCAGCGCTCAGGTAGTTCATTCCCTGGCAAAATGGAAGCGTATGGCACTGTACCGCTACGATTTTCATGTGGGAAAAGGACTTCTGACGGATATGAATGCCATCCGAAGGGACGAAGAACTGGATAATCTTCATTCTGTATATGTGGATCAGTGGGACTGGGAGAAGATCATTACTGCAGAGGACAGAAATCTGGAGTATCTGAAAAATACAGTCAATCGTATTGTCAGCGCAATCTGCAATGCTTTGGATGAAGTGAAATATGAGTATGAAAACCTGGATACTGAGCTTTGCCGTGAAGTTTCATTTATCACATCACAGGAACTGGAAGACATGTATCCCGGCATGACTCCAAAAGAAAGAGAAAATGCCTATACAAAAGAACATAAAACCGTGTTTATCATGCAGATCGGAGATGTGCTGAAATCAGGAGAAAGGCACGACGGACGTGCTCCGGACTATGATGACTGGAAGTTAAACGGAGATCTGCTGTTCTGGCATGAGCCCCTGCAGTGTGCGCTGGAGATATCATCCATGGGTATCCGCGTAAGCCCTCAGTCCCTGGACGAACAGCTTACAAAAGCAGGATGCGATGACAGAAGAGATCTGACATTCCATAAAATGCTTCTTGAGAATAAGCTGCCCCTTACCATCGGAGGCGGCATCGGGCAGTCCAGAATCTGTATGCTTCTTTTGAAGAAAGCGCATATCGGTGAAGTCCAGGCATCTATCTGGGATGAAGAGACATTAAAAACCTGTGAAGAAGCAGGAATTGAATTGTTATAAAAAGAAACAGAAGCAGACATTCCCGGCAGGGAATGTCTGCTTCTGTTTACCAGGATACAAAATCCTGCCAGATATAAGCAGTCTGTCCTTCATAGGGGATACGGATCCATCCGTTTTCACAGATTCCTGTGACTGTGATTTCCTCTCCCGGAGAGAGGGTTCCCAGGACTTCTGCACCGTTCTGGGCATCGGCACGTACATTGACATAGCCGGAAATCCATGCTGTCTCATGGGTCTCCTCCACAGGTGTTCCGCTTGCCGGTGCATCATAGCCCGGCTCAGAAGCAGTGTCTTCCTCCTCCGGCTGGGTAATGATTCCATCTGCGGCTGCGTTGGCGATCTCCCACACTCCGGTATTGTCATCGGAGGTGATGATCTTGCGTATACGCACATTGCTGGTGTCGGTTCCGTTGATGCCGCCTACATACACCAGCTGTACGCTGTTGCCCGGTGTCAGACCGTTTTTGCACTGGATCTGAGCTTTTTCGCAGCTAAAGGTATAAGAGGTTCCCTCTTCTGTTTCTATGGAAATTTCAGAACCAGTATATTTGGTCATGGTTCCGTTCATGGTAGAAGACACAGCATCCAGCTCTGCCTCCTCTGCCTCCCGGTCTTCCGTTTCGCCGCAGGCGGCAGTGAAAAGGAAGAGACAGGAAACAAGCAGTAACAGTAAAAATTTTTTCATATGAATTCCTCCTGCAGGTATGCTTCAGGCAAATTTTGCCCTGTATCTTTTGAGCGATATTTATTCTTTTGCTCTCTGTTCAAGATGTTTTTTAAAAACCAGAAGAAAGGCGGCAGAGGACATTACCGCGCTTATCCCGTCTGCAATGGGCTGGGCGTAAAATGCGCTTCTTGCTCCAAAGAAAACCGGGAGCAGCAGAGTGAAAAGCATATAATCGCCTTTTCGGAACATGGACAGAAAAAGAGCTGTCCGGCTTCTTCCCAGAGCTGTAAATCCATCTACAAAGACGTACTGAAAACTTAAGGGAATGATCATCAGGGTAAATACATGGATTCCCCATACACACAAATCGGTCGGTTCCGGCTCGGAAGTAAAAATAGAAATAAACACCTGGGGCACGATTCTGGATACTGCAAACATTACAGTGGTAAAGCAGAGACAGAGAAGAAGGATATATTTTTCCGCCTGTTTTACTCTGTGTATGGCTTTTGCTCCGTAATTATAGCTTAGTACTGCCTGGGTTCCGCTGGAAATCCCCAGCATGGGACCGGTGATGAGCATCATATAACTCTGCACAATGGTAGCGCAGGTGATCAGCAGGTCCCCCTCCTTGGCACCGCCGTATTTCTGAAGAGTTGCGTTTAGTACGATCAGAATGACGCTGTCTGTTGCCAGGATCAGAAAGGGGGAAATCCCCAGAGTCAGGATCCTTTTTACGATCATGGAGGAAAAGGACCGCCTTTTTAAAAGGGTGATGCGGACAGGCACTTTCTTTCCTATAAGAAAAAGAAAGGCAAAGCAGCAGGAAGCAAACTGAGCTATGACAGTGGCAACTGCGGCTCCGGCCACATTCATGCGAAAGCCGAAGATGAAAATGGGATCCAGGACAATATTCGTGAGGGCGCCGATCAGTACTGTGCACATGCCGACCGCCGGAAATCCCTGGCAGGTGATGAAGTAATTCAGCCCCACTGCCATCAATGCGAAGAATGTGCCGGCAGTATAGATAGTCAGATAAGTATCCGCATAGGGAAGCGTGGCGTGGCTTGCGCCGAACCAGGCAAGAAGATGACGTTTGGTCAGCAGAAAGATCACGGTCAGCGCTGCGGAAAATGCCACCAGGAGGGCGAAGCTGTGGGCAAGGATGGATTCGGCCTGCTTTTTCCTTCCCGCTCCCATGCGCATTGCCATAAGAATAGAACCTCCGATCCCGATCAGAGTGCCGAAAGAGGTCAGCAGTGTGACAATAGGTCCGCAGACGCCTACGCCCGCCAGCGCTGTGTCTCCCACTTCCGGAATATTGCCCACAAACATGCGGTCAACGATGCTGTAGAGCACAGTGACAAACTGGGCGATCATGGAAGGAACTGCAAGCTTCAGTACCAAAACGGGAATTCTGTCTTTTCCTAAATCTGTCTTCTGTGTCATATTTCTGTTTTAATCTCCTGTAAAATAGTTGCTTTTGATCCATGAAAATAGGAAAACAGTGAGAGCTGGATCCCATTTTCATGAATATTTGGAAATAGGCAAATCCTGTTTCCAATTCATTTTAATACGGATTTACAAAAAAGGAAAGAGAAAATACTTGCTTCTGCCAAAAACCCTATGTTATACTAAATTTGTACAGATAACAACTTGGGAGAGCACTGCATCAGGCAGTGCTTTTTCTCTGACAGAGAGGGATACAGATGTTAAAAATCAAAGAGTATGTAAAGGTAAAAGATCTGGAAGAAGCATACCAGTTAAACCAGAAAAGAACCTCATGCGTACTGGGGGGTATGGTATGGCTGAAGATGGGAAACCGGAACGTGGGCACTGCCATTGACCTGTCCGGTCTTCATCTTGACACCATTGAGGAGACAGAAGAAGAATTCAGGATCGGGGCAATGACCTCTTTAAGAGACCTGGAGACAGATGCGCGGATTCATGCATGGACCGGCGGAGCAGTGAAAGAGAGTCTCAAACACATTGTAGGAGTACAGTTCCGCAACTGTGCCACAGTAGGGGGAAGCATTTTCGGAAGATTTGGTTTTTCCGATGTGCTGACCATGTTTCTTGCCATGGATTCCTATGTAGAACTGTATAAAGGCGGAATCCTTCCTATGGAGGAGTTTGCCCGGCAGAAACGCGGCAGAGATATTCTGGTGAGAATCATCATAAAGAAGGTACCAGTAAAGACAGCATATATAAGCCAGAGAAATTCGAAAACGGATTTTCCGGTGCTTACCTGCGCTGTGGGCATTGAGGCACAGGGAAAAGTTCGTGTGGCAGTTGGGGCACGCCCCGCAAAGGCTGTTCTGGTAAAAGATGAAAAGGGCATCCTCAGGGGATTTTCCCAGATGGATGACCAGCAGAAAGCAGCGGCGGCAGAGGCTTTCGGAGAGTATGCTGCACAGACCGTGGTGACAGGAAGCAATATGAGGGCTTCGGCACAGTATAGGACGCATCTGGTAAAAGTTTTGGTAAAGAGGGCATTAAAGCAGGCAGGAGGTGTGGACAGTGGAAATTAAATTCTGGCTGAACGGAAAGAAAATCCAGGCGGAGACAGAACCGGATACCCTGCTTCTTGACTTTTTAAGGGAGCATGGATGCTGCAGCGTAAAGCGAGGATGCGAGACAGCAAACAGCGGACTGTGTACAGTACTGATGGAAGACAGACCAGTACTTTCCTGCAGTATGCTGGCAGCAAGGGCAGACGGAAAGAAAATAGTGACACTGGAAGGAATGCAGAAGGAAGCGGAGGAGTTCGGAGAGTTCCTGGCAAATGAGGGAGCGGAACAGTGCGGTTTCTGCAATCCGGGATTTATCATGAACGTGTTCGCCATGTTAAAAGAGCTGTCTGACCCAACAGAAGAGGAGATCAATGAATATCTTGCAGGAAATCTCTGCAGATGTTCGGGATTTATGGGACAGACAAGAAGTATCCTGAAATTCCTGGAATATAAAAAGGCAGAAAAAGAGGAGGCGAAGGGACAATGAAATATGTAAATCAGCCCATGCAGAAAAAAGACGCCAAAGCGCTGGTGACAGGACAGCCGGTGTATACAGATGACCTGGCTCCCAAAGACTGTCTGATCGTTAAAGTTTTAAGAAGCCCTCACGCCCACGCTCTTATTGAGGAGATCAATACAGATGCAGCCATGAAAGTGCCGGGCATCGTCTGTGTTCTTACCTATAAAGATGTGCCTCAGGAACGTTTTACTTTTGCAGGACAGACTTATCCGGAGCTGAGCCCTTATGACCGGCTGATTCTGGACAGGAGGCTGCGTTTTGTGGGAGATGCAGTCGCTATTGTGGCGGGAGAGACAGAGAAGGCAGTAGATAAGGCTCTGAAGATCATCAAGGTGAAATATCAGGTGCTGGAAGCTGTTCTGGATTTTCATCAGGCGAAAGATAATACTGTGGTGATCCACCCGGAGGATAACTGGCTGGCGCAGGTTCCCGTTGGCGGTGATAATAAAAGAAATCTCTGCGCTTCCAGGAGCGAAAGCAAAGGAGATGTGGATCAGGTTTTAAAAGAGTGCCGGTATACAGTGGAACGGACTTATCATACCAAAGCCAACCAGCAGGCTATGATGGAGACTTTCCGCGCCTATACCTATCTGGATCATTTCGGAAGGCTGAATGTAGTGGCATCCACCCAGGTGCCTTTCCATGTAAGAAGAATCCTGGGACGCGCCCTGGGGATCGGAGCATCCAATGTCCGTGTCATAAAGCCCAGGATCGGCGGCGGATTCGGTGCAAAGCAGACGTCAGTAGCAGAAGTCTATCCGGCTATCGTAACTTTAAAGACCAAAAGACCGGCGAAGATGGTATTTTCAAGATATGAATCTCAGATCTGTTCTTCCCCGCGCCATGAAATGGAAGTAACAGTACGTCTTGGAGCTGATGAGGAAGGCCATTTAAAGGCCATTGATATCTATACGCTGTCCAATACAGGAGCATTCGGAGAGCATGGCCCCACTACGGTAGGATTGTCAGGCCACAAACCTCTGGGACTGTACCGGGACTATGAAGCTTACCGTTTTTCTTATGATGTAGTCTATACCAACCGGATGTCCGCAGGAGCTTACAGAGGATACGGGGCGACCCAGGGCATCTTTGCAGTGGAATCTGCTATTGATGAGCTGGCGGAACTGATGCATATGGACCCTGTGAAATTCAGGGAGATGAATCTGACAAAAGAAGGCGGGAAGTTTATTGGATATGACGGCAGTACATGGGTGACAAGCTGCACCCTGGATCAATGTCTGGAGAGAGCAAAGGAGATGATCGGATGGGATGAAAAGTATCCTGCCCGTGATCTTGGAAACGGTAAAGTCAGAGGTGTGGGAGCAGCTCTGGCTATGCAGGGATCTGCCATTGCAGGCGTAGACGTTGGCGGTGCATCCGTCAAGCTGGGGGAGGACGCTTCCTATACCCTCAGTCTTGGTGCAACGGATATGGGAACCGGATGCGATACGATTCTGTCTCAGATGGCAGCAGATGTTCTGGAGACAGACTTTGACAACATTATTGCCTGGGGCGTGGATACCGATGTGTCTCCCTACGACTCCGGTTCTTATGCCTCTGCAACCACTTACGTTACCGGTATGGCAGTAGCAAGGGCCTGCCAAGATCTGCGGGAGAAGATCAAAGAGCTTGGGGCGTCCATGCTGGAACTTTCCCCGGAAGAAGTAGAGTTCGACGGAAGAGAAGTTTATCAGCTGGACGGGGAGAAAAAAGTTTCTCTGGAAGCTATTGCTGTAAAGGGAACCTGCGGAAACAATACCTCCCTGCAGGCATCTGCAACGGCTTCCTCCAAGATTTCTCCGCCGCCGTTTATGGCAGCGGCTGTAGAAGTGGAAGTGGATAAAGAGACTGGTTCTGTGGAGATCATAGACTATGCTGCTGTAGTGGACTGCGGCACTCCCATCAATCCAAATCTGGCGAGAGTGCAGACCGAGGGAGGACTGGCACAGGGAATCGGTATGGCTCTCTACGAGGATATTCAGTATAATGCAAAAGGCCAGATGAGAAATAATTCTTTTATGCAGTATAAAATCCCCACCAGACAGGACGTGGGAAAAATACGGGTGGAATTTGCTCCAAGCTATGAAGAGTCCCATCCCTTCGGAGCGAAGTCCATTGGAGAGATTGTTATTAATACCCCGTGTCCTGCCATTGCAAATGCGGTATATAACGCAGTGGGAGTAAGAATCAGGGAAATGCCTATCACTCCGGAAAAAGTTCTTATGGGAATTATGGGCGATCACTGATTTTTGACTATTCATTGACGAATATAGGATATAATGTCAGTCTATAGCTGCAAAATACGGATCTGTCTGTATTTTGCTGAAAAACAAAAAGGAGAGAAAAGATGAGCAACCAACAGAGTGAAAAGAAAATTTTGTGGTACAGTCTTGCTTTTATGGCTTTTTCAACAGTATGGGGATTCGGAAATGTGATCAACGGATTTTCCGAGTACGGCGGGTTAAAAGCCATTGTGGCGTGGGCACTTGTATTTGCCCTTTACTTTGTACCCTATGCGCTGATGGTAGGTGAATTGGGCAGTGCATTTAAAGATGCCGGCGGCGGTGTCAGCTCCTGGATTCTCAAGACGATCAGCCCGAGAATGGCATATCTTGCAGGATGGACCTACTGGATCGTTCATATGCCGTATATTTCCCAGAAGCCTAATGCTTCTGTTATTGCTACGAGCTGGGTTATTTTCCGTGATGCCAGGATCAGCCAGATGAACATCAGAGTTCTGACCTTGATCTGCCTGGTACTGTTCCTGTTTGCCGTATGGGTGGCATCCAGAGGAATTGGAGTGCTGAAAAAGCTTACATCACTGGCAGGTTCTACCATGTTTATCATGTCACTGCTGTTTATTGTGATGATGATCGCCGCTCCTTCCATTACCGGGGCAAATGTTCTGGATATTGAGTGGTCTGTAGATACTTTTATGCCTACTTTTGACAGCAAGTTCTTTTTGAATCTGTCTATTCTGATCTTTGCAGTAGGCGGATGTGAGAAGATATCACCCTATGTAAATAAGATGAAAGATCCTTCCAGAGATTTTTCAAAGGGTATGATTTCCCTTGCTGTAATGGTAACTATCTGTGCAGTGCTGGGAACCATCGCCCTGGGAATGATGTTTGACTCCAATAATATTCCGGAAGACCTGATGACCAATGGCGCTTATTATGCATTCCAGACACTGGGTGAATATTACCATGTAGGTGACTTCTTTGTAGTAATATACGCTATTACAAACCTGATCGGACAGTTTGCGGTCATGATCCTGTCGATTGACGCGCCTCTTCGTATGCTCCTGGACAGCGCCGATGAGACTTATATTCCAAAGGCACTGTTCAAACAGAACAAATATGGTACTTATACCAACGGACATAAGCTGGTCATGGTGATCGTTTCTATCCTGATCGTTGTTCCGGCTATCGGCATCGAGAGTGTGGATGTTCTGGTAAAATGGCTGGTAAAAGTGAACTCTGTGTGCATGCCTCTGCGTTATCTCTGGGTATTTGCAGCATACATTGCCCTGAAGAAGGCAGGAGAGCGTTTCCATGCAGAGTATCGGTTTGTAAAGAACAAAACCTTGGGTATTGTATTTGGAGGCTGGTGTTTCCTGGTAACAGCCGCTGCCTGCATCATGGGTATCTATTCTGAAGATACTTTCCAGCTGGTGCTGAATATCGTGACGCCTTTCGTATTGATCGGACTTGGATTTATCATGCCGGTGATCGCAAAACGTTCAAAAGTATAAGGAATATGAGGTGACAGAAATGTACAGAGAAACAGCAGAAGAGTTATTAGGATTTATTGCAAAAAGCCCGACTTGCTTTCATGCAGTGGCTGCTATGAAAGAAATACTGAAGGCGGAAGGCTGTACAGAGCTTCGGGAAGAGGATCGGTGGAGCCTTGAAAAAGGCGGGAAATATTATGTGACCAGAAATGATTCTGCTTTGATTGCCTTTGCTGTTCCCAAGGAGGAAGCAAAAGGATACCGGATCATGGCGAGCCACAGCGATTCCCCTACTTTTAAGATAAAAGAAAATCCTGAGATGGAAGCAGAAGGAAAATATGTGAAACTGAATGTGGAGTGTTACGGCGGTATGATCTGCGCTCCCTGGTTTGACCGTCCTCTGTCTGTGGCAGGAAGAGTGGTAGTGAAAGAAAACGGAGAGATTGTCTCAAAACTGGTGAATGTGGATCGTGATCTTCTCATGATTCCGAATCTCGCCATTCATATGAACCGGACAGTCAATGATGGGTATAAGTTCAATGCACAAAAAGACATGCTTCCTCTCTATGGCATGGGTTCTGCGAAAGGAACCTTTATGAAAACTGTAGCAGAAGCGGCAGGTATAAAGGAAGAGGATATCCTGGGACATGACCTGTTTTTATACAACAGACAGGAAGGAGCTATCTGGGGTGCAGAAAATGAGTTTGTATCTTCTGCGAGACTGGACGACCTGCAGTGTGCTTTCTCATCCCTGAAAGGATTTCTGGCAGGAAAGAAGGAAAAATACATTGCAGTACACTGTGTGCTGGACAATGAGGAAGTAGGAAGCGGGACAAAACAGGGAGCTGCGTCCACTTTCCTCCACGATGTGCTGGTAAGGATCAACAGTGGTCTGGGACACGATTATGAAGATTATCTGCGTAAACTGGCAGGAAGTTTTATGGTATCTGCAGACAATGCTCACGCAGTACATCCAAACTATGCAGAAAAAGCAGATCCGGTAAACAGACCCTGTATGAATGAAGGAATCGTGATCAAGTACAGTGCGAATCAAAAATACTGTACAGACGGGGTGTCCGCGGCTGTATTCAAAGATCTGTGCAGGAAAGCAGAAGTACCGTTCCAGATATTTACGAACCGTTCAGATATACTGGGAGGTTCCACACTTGGAAATATATCTACCACGCAGGTAGCGCTGAGCGCGGTGGATATCGGACTTGCCCAGCTCGCCATGCATTCTCCTTATGAGACTGCAGGCGTGAAGGACACAGCGTATCTGGTAAAAGCAGCGGAGATGCTGTTTGAATAAAGAAAAGAAAACTGTTGAAAACTGCCTCGCCGGCTGGAAATCCAGCTGGCGGGAGCAGTTTTTTTGTTTCTGAAAAATGTAACAAAAATGTAAAAACCAATTATTAGCACTTGAAATAGAAGGAAGAGTATGATAAGATATACAAGAAATATTTCAGAAATATTACAAAAGATATAAATTCTTAAAACATAAAATTACTGATAGAAAGGTACATAAACAGTCATGAAAAAGCGTTTCATATGTCTTTCATTAGTTCTTGCCATGGCAGCAGCACAGGCGATGCCTGTATCAGCAGCAAGAAAAGATGAAGTTCAGGCAGAAAAATCAGCAACAGAGAGCAAACTTTCCCAGGCAGAAGCAAATGCGGCTGCACTGGAAGAAAAGAAAAATGCCCTGATGGGAGAAATCGATACCACTCAGCAGGAGCTGGTAAGCGTTATTGCTCAGATTGATATGCTGAATGATGAGATTACCGAGAAAGAAAAGGATATCGAGAAGACAAAAGAGGACCTGGCGAAAGCAGAAGCGGAGCGTGACGAACAGTATGCTGCCATGTGTAAGAGAATTCAGTACATGTATGAAAATGGCAGCGGTGATACATGGGCACAGATTCTTCTGGAGTCTGACAGTATTGCTTCTATGCTGACAAAGGCAGAGAATACACAGAAGGTATATGATTACGACAGAGAAGAACTGAAGAAAATGAAAGAGACCGTACAGAAAGTTACCGATCTGGAAACGAAACTGGAAGGTGAAAAGGGCGAGCTGGAAAGTGCAAAAGACGAGCAGGAAGGCATGCAGAAATCCCTGGAAAGCAAAATGGAAAATCTGAAAGCCACAGCTTCTGATTATGAGACACAGATTGCCAACGCAGAAGCACAGGCGGCAGAATACAGACAGCTGATCGAACAGCAGAATGCAGAACTGCAGAGAATTCAGCAGGAAGAGGAAGCTGCGGCAAGGGCAGCAGAAGCTGCAAGAAAAGCACAGGAAGAAGCGGCAGCAAGAGCAGCAGCTCAGGCTGCACAGGAACAGGCGGCAAGCAGCCAGTCCTCCTCTTCTGAATCTTCCTCATCAGGAAGCACACAGAGTTCTTCCTCCGAAAGCACTTACACAGAGGCAGTATCCTCAGGTTCTTCCGAGTCCTACTCCTCCTCTTCTTCATCCAGTGCCACTGGCGCGCAGATTGTAGCTTATGCGGAGCAGTTTATCGGGAATCCATATGTATACGGAGGAAACAGCCTGACAAACGGGATTGACTGTTCCGGATTTACCCAGCAGGTTTTCGCACATTTTGGGTACAGTCTTCCGCGTGTGAGCGATGCACAGGCAAGCTGCGGTGTGGAAGTATCCTGGTCTGAACATCAGGCAGGGGATATCATTGTATATCCGGGACACGTAGCGATCCTGACAGGAGACGGCGGGATTGTACATGCTTCCAACAGTGCTCCTTATCCTCAGGGAGGCATTAAGTATACTTCAAATGCGCTGTACAGAAGTTACATTGCAATCAGACGTATTATATAAAGAAAGTTTATACATAGTAAAAGAATTGAGAGCCGGTACAGCCGGCTCTCAATTCTTTTGTAACAAAATTTTCACTGAACCGTACAAAGCAGGTGGATTTTCTGCATCGGAGCCGTAAGACGTAATGAAATCTTAAAGAATTTTCTGGAATAACCTTGCAATTCTACCAAATATGTGTTAGTATGAACAAGAAATGTAGAAAAATATTTCGAAAATATTACAAAACCAAGAAGCATGCAGAGAGACGATTAAGAGAGGAATATGCAGAATGAAGAAAAGATTTTTATGTCTTTCATTAGTTTTTGCTATGGCTGCCATGCAGGCAATGCCGGTGTCAGCGGCAAGAAAAGATGAAATTATAGCAGAAAAATCAGCAACTGAAAATAAACTGTCACAGGCACAGGCAACGGTCGCATCCCTGGAAACTCAGAAGAATGCTCTGATGGGACAAATCAGCTCTGCGCAGCAGCAGTTAGTCAGCGTCATGACACAGATTGACATGTTGAATGATCAGATTCAGGAAAAGGAAGCTGATATCGCACAGACACAGGAAGAGTTAAAACAGGCAGAGGCTGACCGTGACGAACAGTACGAAGCAATGAAGAAAAGAATTCAGTATATGTATGAAAACAGTACCACAGGTTCATGGGCACAGCAGCTTTTGGAATCTGACAGTATTGCTTCTATGCTTACTGCCGCAGAGAATACAGAAAAGATGTATTCATATGACAGAGAAGAATTAAATAAATTAAAACAGACTGTACAGCAGGTGGCAGACCTGGAAACACAGCTGGAAGGTGAAAAAGCAGATCTGGAAAGCACAAAACAGGAGCAGCAGGGGATGCAGCAGTCTCTGGAGAACCAGGTAAGTACTCTGGAAGCTACCGCGGACAATTACGAAGCGCAGATTGCTTCTGCACAGCAGCAGGCACAGCAGTATAAAAGCCTGATCCAGCAGCAGAATGCACAGCTGCAGCAAATTCAGCAGGCAGAAGAAGCAGCAAAGAAAGCCGCTGCTGAGAAGAAGCAGACAGCAAGCCAGACAACTCAGAAAACAGAAACGGCTGAAACAGAAAAAACAGAAACAGCTGAAGATACAGACAACGGTACACAGACAGCAGAAACTACAGCATCTGACGATAACAGTGTACAGACTGAAGCAGATGAAACAAACACAGGTGCAGAGCAGCAGGAAACGGTAACAGAAGAGACAGAAACCTCTGCAGCTGATGAAACAACAGAGACAGAAACCTCTGCAGCTGATGAAACAACAGAAACAGAGACACCTGCGGCAGAAGAAACAGAAACAGCTGTAGAAGAGACTCCGGAAGAGGAAGCTCCTGCGGCAGAGGAGACACCTGTAGCTGAGGAGGTTACAGAGCCGGAAGAAACAGTAACAGAAGAGCCGGAAGAAACGGTTGTGGAAGAGACACCTGAAGCAGAAGAAGCAGTTGAGGAAGAGACTGCATCCTCCTCAGGAAACAGTGCCCTTGGTGCAGAAGTTGTAGCTTATGCAGAGCAGTTTATCGGTAATCCGTATGTATACGGAGGAAACAGTCTGACAAATGGAATCGACTGTTCCGGATTTGTTCAGCAGATTTATGCACACTTCGGATACAGCCTGCCTCGTACCAGTGATGCTCAGGGAACTGTGGGAACTGCAGTTTCATGGGAAGACAGCCAGGCGGGAGATATCATCGTATATCCGGGTCATGTCGCAATTCTGACAGGAGACGGCGGAATTGTACATGCTTCCAACAGTGCACCGTATCCTCAGGGTGGTATCAAATATACTTCCAATGCGCTGTACACCAGCTATATCACGATCAGACGTATTGTATAATTACATAAGAGACATTTACACAGGCGGTCCGCTTTTGCGGATCGCCTTTTTCATATGGAAAAGTCTGTTTCCGGGAACGCCTGAAGGAGAAAAAATGTCTTTGTGTTATGGAAAAATAATGATACAATGATAAGAAAGCAGCAAACACCGCAAAGAAAAGAATCTTTAAAGTGTAGCAGATAAACGGCAGGAGCGGAAGACATGATAAAACAAATATGGGAAAAATATCAGAACCTTGCGATCGCGAAAAAGATGCTGGTTCTGTCCTTGATCGTATCCATAGGTCCTATTCTCTGCATATTGCTGATTAATTATCAGCTGAGCGCCAGAGTGATGAGGGAACAGACCGGGGAACTGATCCAGGCAAATCTGGAGCAGAATGCAGTGAACCTTGAAGATCTCTGCAGAGACTATGAGAAGATCGTACAGGGAATTTATACAGATGAATTTTATACAGAAGAGCTGAAGCCTATCAACCGGTGGGATCACAATGAACGCTATGCAGCAGAATATGCTATTGAACAGAGACTGGAAGATCTGTGCTACAACAATTTCGGGATTCTCGGCATTGCTATTGTTGGGGAACATTATGATACCTGTTTTTATGATACTGTGACCCAGTCAGGAGAGAGCAGTTTCTGCTTTGATTTTGACAAAATCCGTCAGGGAAGGCTTATGGCGAGGGTAACGGAAAATAAAGGTATGATCTATACTCCATCTATAAAAAAGTCTCAGGGAGAATACGAGTCGCATAACTGTATATATATGATTCATCAGCTTACAGATTTCTCGGAATATCAGAAAGGCCCTGTGGGCTGTATCATTCTGTGCTTTGATGAGGCAGAAATGAGAGAGACCTATGGACCGGGGAATGTGGAATCGAATCTGAGCTTTGTGGCAGACAAAGAGGGAAATGTAATTTCCTTTCCTCTGGAAAACTGGAGTCCTGAGAAACTGGAGGTTTCCTCTGGAGATCAGGAACTGGACCAGGAGCAGCTTAACGATGCGGCACTGAATTATGCGAAAAAGTATGAGATTTTAAAAGGCGGCAGACTGGAAGTAAGAAGCATGAGTATCCTGAACGGGCAGTTTTATGTTATTAATATTCAGGATTTTGATTATGCTATTCAGGATTTTACCTATATCACAATGATCATTATTCTGGTAGGACTGCTTACAGCGATTCTCTGCGTTATTTTTGCTCTGAATACCGCAGAGCGCGTGGACGGTTCCCTGCAGCCTATTTTAAAAGCCATGGATAAGGCGAATCGGGGAGATGCCCAGGCGCACATTGAAGATAAAGATATCCAGGGACACGAGTTTGTAAGAATATCCAGACATTTTAATAAAATGATCCAGAATATCTGGGAATCAAGGCGTTTGGAGAGGGAAGCCCTCATTCGCGAGAAGAACGCGGAGATTAAAGCGCTGGAAGCACAGATTAATCCGCATTTTCTTTATAATACACTGGATGCCATTAACTGGCTTGCTGTAGACAGGGAAGAATATACCATCAGCAAGATGCTTACAAGCCTGGCGGCACTTCTGCGCTACAGTATTCATAAAAGTAATGAGATTGTACCCCTGGAAAGCGAGCTGGTGTATTTAAGACAGTATATCCACCTTCAGCAGCAAAGGATGAACTACTCCTTTGTATGCAGCATTAAGGCGGACGAAGAGCTTAATTCTGTGAGAATACATAAGATGCTGATTCAGCCGCTGCTGGAAAATACTCTTGTTCATGGTTTCCCGGGAAAGTCAGGGATTGATGAGATTAAGATCAATATTTGCCGTATTGCTTTGGAGCGGATGCAGATCACAGTGGAAGATAATGGTGTGGGGATGAGCCGGGAGACGGTGGAAATGTTTAATCATTATGATTATGCGAGAGACAGGATTGAGTCCAGTATCGGCCTTCGAAATGTTATTGCCAGGCTGAAGCTTTACTATGGGGAGAACAGCAGCTTTTTTGTAGAGTCGGACGAGAATGGCACTAAGATCACGATGGAAATTCCCTGCGGGGATTTGGAGGAAAAACAATGAGAATAATATTGGTAGAAGATGAACCAAAGACAAGAGAGGGAATTATCAATATCATACAAAAGCATACAGGCCATAAGATCATATCTGTGGCGGAGAATGGAGAAGAAGGAATCCGGGCATTAGAAAAGGAGCAGCCGGATCTGATCATCAGTGATATCCGGATGCCCGGGATGAACGGACTTGAAATGCTGCAGAAGATGAGAGAAAAGGGATTTGACACCGGTGTCATATTTATCAGTGGTTATTCTGAATTTGAATATGCTCAGCAGGCTCTGAAACTGCATGCTATGGATTATGTGTTGAAACCTGTAGATGTGGAAAATTTTCTGCAGGTACTGCAGAATGTGGAGAATAAGCTGAAGGAGAAAAAGACGGAACAGATTTCTCCGGAGCAGATGCTCTGGGATTATGTAAATGGCAGACAGGAAAATCGGGAGTTCTTTCGGGAAAGACTGGAAAATAAGCTGGGAATTAATGAGCGGGTACAGGTTTCCCTGCTTTATGTGTATCCGGAAAGCCAGACAAAAGAGGCTGTTAATGAGATGATCTATGATACCAGGGAATGTCTGGACTCACAGTGTATACAGGATTATTATATTGTCCCTGTTTCCCATGAGAATGCTTATACAGTCCTGATCGTGGATACCGAGAAGAATACTTTTTTAAAGTGGGTGCTGGAAAACAGAGTAGTGTCCTCGCTTCTGGAAAACACGGACTTTATCTGCAGTTATGGGACTGCATACGGAATCGGGAATTTGCCGGAAGTTCTAAAAGAGCTGAAGGAACTGCTGGTTTACGGATTTCACCTGGAAAAAGGAAAGATTATAGACAGAGAGCTGGCACATTCCATAAAGTTTGAGAAAAAAGAATATCCGGGACAGCTGGAAATGACCATACAGAAAGAAATCTGGAAACAGGATAAAGAAAAGATCAGGCAGGCGGGGGAGCAGTTTGTCCATGAGATTATTGAGAGCAGGATGCATCCGGATGAGATACGGGAATATACCATACGGTTTTCCGCAGGAATCTTAAAAGCAGGAATGGAAAAAAATCAGGAAGATGATGAAAAAGACAGCCAGTATATTATGAGCAGTATGCTGCGCAGCTATACTGCCCGGCAGCTGACCTACCAGTTTGAAAAAATCTTAAAAGCCGCTTTCTGTGATTTAAAAAAAGTAGATATTACAGAAAATGATATGGTATTAAAAGTGATTGCTTTCATCAGAGAAAATTATGCCCGGGATATTTCCCTCTCAGAGGCAGCAGAGCTGTGCAATGTATCTGCGGAATATTTAAGCCGGCTTTTCCAACAGGAAACAGGAGCGAAATTCACTGCGTTTCTCCAGAATTTCCGCATCAGCATAGCCAAGAGAATGCTCCTTGACAGTAAGAAGAAGGTCTATGAGGTGGCGGAGGCTGTTGGATATCATGACCAGAAATATTTTGTCTCTGTGTTTAAAAAACTTTGCGGAATGACTCCTTCTGAGTTCAGGAAGGAGAGAGGCGTATGAGCAAGAGGCAGATTCTGTGGGGAGCTGTGCTGCTGACAGGAATTTTGATCCTTGTGGTATTTGTTATGTTTCTGCACAGTAATGTGAAAGAGCAGCATAAAGAAAATGGGGAAAATCCTAAGACTATCCGGATGATGGCACCTTATTCAGCAGGGCCTCAAAAACAGATACTGGAAGAAGTTGCCCGGGATTACGAAAGAGATCATGAGGATATAGAAATTGAGATAGAATATATTCCGGAAGAAAATTACAAAAGGGAAATTGGACTGCGCCAGGACGAAGGCACCAATGCGGATATTATTATCTGCAGCAGTTCTATGATGCCTCCTTTGATCAAGATGGGAATCTTCAGAGAACTGGAAATGACCCTGGAAAAGAGAAACCGATATGTCCAGGGAATTCCCTGGGAGAATGTGATGAGTGACGGAAAGTACTATGGACTGCCTTTTTTCTATGATCCCTATCTGCTGTTTTACAATGAGGATGTTATGGAAGAAAATCAGGCGCAGCTGCCTGCAACATGGGAAGACATTATTAATGTGGGGCTGAAAATACAGAAGCTGGGAACTTATGGATTTGGATTTGCTGCAAAGAATTCAGAGGAGGCAGCGCAGTTTTTCTCTCTTATGCTCTACTCCAGGGGAGGGAGTATTTACAGTATCGACCGCGCTCAGGGAGTCCAGTGTTTCCAGGATATAGAGACCATGGTGCAGATGAATATCCTTCCCCCTAATCTGATCAACACCAGCCAGGGGGATCTTGCCAGGAGGTTTGCTGAAGGAGAGATCCAGATGATGGTCAATCAGCTTAGCTGTCTGACGATTCTGAGAAGTTCCAGCATTTCTTTTGATATAGGAATGACCAGGCTTCCGGGAGAGATCACCGACATGGTCTATCTTACCGGAGAGAATATCGGTCTGACTGTGAATGCAGGGCAGGAGGCAGAGGATTTTCTTGATTATCTTTTTGAGATAGATACCTATGAGAAACTAGGCAGCGCCATGGAAATGCTGCCGGTGCTTCAGGATGTATCATATGAAGAAAAAGGTGGTGCAGATTATAAAGGAGAAGCCGGGTTGAAATCTGATTTTCTGGATGGAACAAATGAGAAATTTTCTCTGGTAAGTGATGCATGGTTTTCTGTAGCAGAGGCGTTGGAAGAGGGAATCCAGGCAGCTTTGGAGACATACCCCGAAGAGGCGCAGATGATTGCAGAGAATATTCAGGAGGCGGTAAGGATCAGCATTCTGGAGAACTAAAATGCTGTAGATAAATAAAAAAAGACAAAAGGTTGTTGTTAATATGCACATAAATTCCCTGGCAGCAACCTTTTATTTATGTCAAAATACACCCCGTAATATCAAAAAAATGGAATATACAAGAAAAGTTGTTGGTGATAATATATACTCATAATGAAATAAAGGAGTGACGTGTTATGAAAAAGAAACAAATTATGGCACTGTTAATGACATCTGTGATGGCGTTCAGTATGGCTGCCTGCGGCGGTTCAGGCGGAAGTTCTGATGGCGGAGACAGCTCAAGCGGAGGTGATTCCGGTTCATCAGGAAAATCAAAGATTACATTTACGTTCCGTGATGACGGTACAGATCTGGAAACAAATGCTCTTTACAAATGGGTAAATGCAGCATATGAAAGCTGGGACAAGAAAGATGAAGTTGAGCTGGATGTAGCTCCTATCACAGCAGATGAAGGAAACTACTTTACAAAGATCGCTCTGCAGCTTGCGGATCCGGGAACATGTCCTGACCTGGTATGTGAGGATACTTTCCAGCTTCCCAACGATGCGGCAGCAGGATATCTGACAGATCTGACAGACTATGTTGCGGATTATGCAGACTGGAATGATGGAAAATATTATGAATCCATGCAGAAGATGGTAACCATGGATGATAAAGTATATGGTATTCCATACTGTACAGATACTCGTGGACTTTGGTACAACAAATCAGTTCTGGAGCAGGCAGGAGTAATCGCAGCAGGTGAGGAATGGCAGCCGGAGAGCTGGCAGGATATTTTAGATGCCTGCAAGGCAATCAAAGACAACTGCCCGGATGTAGTTCCATTCTGGTGTAATGCAGGTAAGGCTTCCGGTGAAGCAACTTCCATGCAGACATATGAAATGATCTATTACGGAACAGGTGCTCGTCTTCAGGATGAGGACGGAAAATGGATCACAAAGAGCCCTGAAATCGAAGAATCTCTTCAGTTCTTAAGTGATATTTTCACTAACGGATATGGTCCTTCCTTATCACTGGTATTAAACGGACAGGCTGCAAACACATCCTCAAGAGAATATCTGCCGCAGAACAAACTGGGTATTGACCTTGATGGTATCTGGATCACAGGAAGCTGGAAAGAAAACGGAGCAGCTCCGTGGGACGGCTATGAAGATGAAGTTGGTCTTGCTGCTATGCCTACAAGCGAAGGTCAGGATCCTGGAACAGTTACTCTGGCAGGCGGCTGGGCACTTTCCATTCCGGAAAATTCTGACAACAAAGACCTTACTTTTGAATTCATTCAGCATATGATGAGCCCGGACGTTTATCTGCAGTCCATTCTGGATCAGGGAAATATCTGTACAAGAACAGATACTGCTGAAGAAGAAGAATATAGTGCACAGCCATTCTTCGAAACAGCTACAAAATTCCTGGAAACTGCTGATTTCAGACCTCAGAACGACCAGTATTCAACAGTTTCTACTTCTATTCAGGCAATGGTAGAATCTGTAGTATCCGGTACAAGCCCTGCAGATGCCATGAATCAGTATCATACAGAAGTGGCGAGAGTTGTAGGAGAGGATAATACTGTACAGAAATAAACAGTAGATCAAGAAGTATTAGAGTCATGTATGCAGGGTGCTGTCTGATGCAGGCGGCACCCTGTTTTATCCAGAAAAGAAGAAGGAGGGAATGTGCTATGCAGAAATCCATGCGGAAAAAATATATGTTGGATCAGGCGAAAAAATCAGTGTTACTGATTCCTGCAATGGTTCTTTTGCTTGCCTTTTTTATTGTTCCGATTATTTTGACCGTATACTATTCATTTACGAACATGGCGCTGACTGGTTCGGCAGCGCAGAATTTCCAGTTTGTAGGTCTTGATAATTATAAAATGATGCTGACAGACCCCAATACACTGGTAAGTATTAAGAATACGTTTATCTTCCTGATTGGCAGCCTGGTTGGACAGTCTGTTCTGGGATTCCTGATCGCTTATCTGATGAAAAATAAGGCAAAAGGCTTCAGAAGAGTGATAGGTCCCTGCATTCTTGCCGGATGGGTTATGCCGGAAATCGTAGTTTCTCTTTGCTGTCTGGCATTCTTTGACGTGTCTGGTACATTTAATAAGATGATCGGACTTCTGAACATTCCGGGCGTCGACTTTATTTACGGACATCCCATGCTGACGATCATCATTGCCAACGTATGGCATGGAACCGCATTCTCGATGATGAACTTCCAGTCAGCCCTTGACAACGTATCCGGTGATATTGAAGAGGCTGCACGTGTGGACGGCGCTAACCGCATCCAGACACTGGTGCGCATCATTGTTCCGTGTATTAAAGATACCATTGCAACAAACACCATGCTGAACACACTTTCCACTTTAGGTGTATTCGGTCTTATCTGGGCTCTTACAGGCGGCGGTCCTGGCATGGCAACCAATACGCTGCCGATCTACATGTACAACATGGGTCTTAAGAACTTCCAGTTAGGACAGGGAACTGCAATCGGTATGCTGCTTCTGTTAGTGGGAGCTGTATGCAGCATTATTTACACCAGAGTTCTGAAAACAGATGATTAAGGAGGGATAGAGATGAGTGATAGAGCAGTAAAAGTACTACATTATGTAATTCTGGCTATTATTGCCATAGCATTTGTACTCCCTCTGGTATGGCTTCTGATAGCTTCTCTGGATTCTAATGCAAACCAGTCACTGAAATGGCCTACAGAGTGGACATTCAGCAACTATGTGGATGTTATGACAAATTCCAAGAACCTGAAAGGTTTTGGTATCGGTCTTATTATTGCAGGCGTGCAGTCTTTGGTCGTAGTCCTTGTTTCAGGTCTTGCAGCTTATCCGCTTTCCAGGTATAATTTAAGCTATAAAAAAGGCCTGATGTATGCGATCCTGTTTATGACGGCTCTGCCTATGATCGCAGTTATTGTTCCGGTATACAAGATGTTCTTAAATATCGGTCTGCTGGACAGCATTCCGGGTGTTATCCTGTATCTGTCTGCTTCCGGTCTTCCCTATGGAATCTGGCTGATGAAGAACTTTATGGACGCCATTCCTGTAGAACTGGAAGAGGCAGCCTGGGTGGACGGTGCAACTACGATGCAGTCTATCCGTAAGGTAGTGGCTCCTCTGATGTTCCCTGGTATCTGTGTAGTATTTATTTATACTTTCTCAGGAAGCTGGGGAAACTTCTTTATCCCGTACATCTTGATCAGCAGTGCTGAAAAACAGCCGGCGGCAGTTTTACTGTATCAGTTCTTCGGACAGCACGGTTCTATCAGCTACGGACCACTGGCGGCATTCTCTGTTATTTATGCTCTGCCGTCTATCCTGCTGTACATACTGTCTCAGAACTATATGTCCAAAGGCTTTACCATGTCAGGTGCGGCAAAAGGCTGAAAAATTATATACGATATTACCGGGCGGCATGAAATTAATGCATACCGCCTGGTGTTCTTTACAGGGAAACCAGGGAGGGTCCTGGTTTCCCTGTAGGAGCGTCCGGCAATACATCATGAGAAACGAAAAATGGGAGGTAAAACGCAATGGTTCTTATGAAAGAAAGAATCGGAAAAATGCTGGAATATCTGAAAGACCAGATTTATCCTGAGTCTGTGGATATTCAAAATTACAAAATGCTGAAAACGGACAGCAGATTTGAAGATGTGGCAAATCTTGATACTTCTTCCTGGGAGGATTTCTCCAGGGAGCAGATCTGGGGCGGTCACAGGGAATATTACTGGTTTGAAACCACAGTGACCATTCCTGAAAACTTTGACAAAAAGTGCGTTGTATATGAACTGATCACCGGAAGAGAAGGTGAATGGGACGCGACAAATCCCCAGTTTACTATCTATGTAAACGGAAAGCTGGTACAGGGACTGGATGTAAATCACAGAGAGATCATCCTGACAGAGAGCGCACAGGCAGGAGACACTTACCGTATCATTCTTTCTGCCTTTACCGGAGACCAGAATTTCAGCCTGAAACTGGATTCTAAATTAAAGGTTCTGGACCGTAAAACAGAGAGGTACTTCTATGATCTGTCAGTTCCCTATGAGACAGCCCGTCTGTTAAACCATGAGGACCGGGCGTACATCACCATCATCCAGGCACTGAACGATTCTCTGAATCTTCTGGATATGAGAAGGGAAGGTTCCCCGGAATATTATGAAAGCCTGGAGAAAGCACAGGAATTCATTACAAAAGAATTTTATGAAAAGCACTGCGATGAAAATCAGGGACCGGTAGTCTGCTGTGTAGGTCATACCCATATCGACTGTGCATGGCTTTGGACTTTAAAGGTAACAGAAGACAAGGCAGTGAGAAGTTTTTCTACTGTACTGAATCTGATGAAACAGTATCCGGAATACATTTTTATGTCCAGCCAGCCGCAGCTTTATAAATACGTGAAGAAGAATGCGCCGGAAGTCTACGAACAGATCAAGGAGCGTGTGGCAGAAGGCCGCTGGGAGCCGGAAGGCGGTATGTTTGTAGAAGCAGACTGCAACATTGCTTCCGGTGAAGCGCTGGTGCGCCAGTTTGTCCACGGAAAGAGATTTTTCAAGGAAGAGTTTGGTAAAGACAACTCCATCCTGTGGCTGCCTGATGTATTTGGATATTCCGCTGCTCTTCCGCAGATCCTGCAGAAATGTGACATTCCTTATTTTATGACTACCAAGATCAGCTGGAATGAATTTAATAAGATGCCCTATGATACCTTTGAATGGGAAGGCATCGACGGCAGCCGCGTGCTGACTCACTTCGTTCCCACCAGGGAATATAATAAAGCAGCAGTAGAAGGCGGCACAGAGACTGAGCATTTCACTACCTATAACGGCTACCTGAAACCAAGCCAGATGAAGGGATCCTGGGCACGCTACAGCCAGAAGGATTTAAATGATGAGGTGCTGTGCAGCTTCGGTTTCGGCGATGGAGGCGGCGGACCTACCAAAGAAGAACTGGAAAATCAGAGACGTATGAGCAAAGGTATCCCCGGATGCCCCAGAACCAAGATGTCTACTGCTCTGGAGTTCTTTGAGAACCTGGATAAGGAGACAAAAGGAAGTAAATATCTGCCAGCCTGGGTAGGCGAACTGTACCTGGAGTATCACAGAGGGACCTACACCTCCATGGCAAGGAATAAAAAGTACAACAGAAAATCCGAGTTCGCATACCAGAATGAGGAAACTTATGCCATGATGGACAAGCAGCTTACCGGAAACCCATATCCAAAAGAAGCGCTTCAGGAAGGCTGGGAAGTCATCTTAAGAAACCAGTTCCATGATATTCTGCCGGGATCTTCCATCAAGGAAGTTTACGATGATTCCAAAGAAGAGTACGAAAAGATTCTGTCAGAAAATAAAGAAATGACAGGAAATTCTCTGGGAAGCCTGACTGCAAAAATCCAGGCGCCCCGCCATGCGGTGGTTGTGTTTAATCCAAACAGCGCAGAAGTTCCGGGAATCGTATCCTTTACATGCCCTGCTGAGATCAAAAATCCTGTGCTCTGGGATCAGGAAGAACAGGTGGCTGTGCAGAAGACCGCACAGGGAGATTATGTCTTTACAGCAAAGGGTGTTCCGTCCAAGGGCTACAAGACATATATCCTGAAAGAAGGAGATGGCGGGGAAGCTTCTTCCATGGATGTCTCTGTGAAGCATATGGAGAATACCTGGTTTGCCGTAGATTACAATGAAAAGGGACAGTTTGCAAGAATCTATGACAAACGGGCAGAAAGAGAAGTTTTAAAAGAGGGCGAAGCAGGAAATGTGATCGTCAGCTATGAAGACCGTCCTCACAATTATGATGCCTGGGATGTAAATAATTATTATACAGAGAAATCCTGGGAAATTGATGATGTTTCTTCTATGGAAGTAACAGAAAACGGTCCGGTAAGAGCCTGTGTGAGAATTGAGAGGAAGTATCTTGATTCCGTTATTGTACAGGATATTTATATGTACCATGACATTCCGAGAATCGATATTAAGAATACCATTGACTGGAAAGAACATCAGATTTTTGTCAAGGATTATTTTCCGGTGGATGTACATGCAAATGAAGCCGTATTTGACATCCAGTACGGTAATGTAAAGAGGGATACTCATGCAAATACTTCCTGGGATTTTGCCAAATTTGAAGTATGCCATCATAAATGGATGGATGTATCTGAAGAAGGATACGGTGTCAGTGTATTAAACGACTGTAAATACGGTGTAGGCGTCAGAGGTTCCAAGATCGGACTTTCCATGCTGAAATCTGCTGTCTATCCAAATCCGGAAGCAGATAAAGAACACCATGAATTCACCTACTCCATCTATCCTCACTGCGGAAGCTGGAAAGAGGCAGGCACTGTGGCACAGGCATATGAGCTGAACAATCCTATGACTGCAGTGGTAAAAGAAAATGAAGGCGGATGCCTGAACCCGGCATATTCCTTCTTAAGTGTGGATCAGGATAATGTAGTGATCGAGACTGCCAAGATGGCGGAAGACGGAGAGGCTCTTATCGTCCGTCTGTACGAATGCTACAATAAGAGGTCCAAGGTTACGCTCACCTGCGGAGAATCCATTGCTGAAGCATCTGAGTGCAACCTGATGGAAGAAAAAGATACTCCGGCAGCGTATACAGAGCATACAGTTGCTCTTACTATGAAGCCGTATGAAATTAAAACAATTAAGATTACATTGAAGTAACAGAACAGGAACGGAAATATCGTCCGGAACTGTCTGTGAATTCAGACAACAGCCTGCTTGATTTGCAGGCTGTTGTTATCTGTGACTGCGGCAGAATATGCCCGGTGCGCACAAGAAGAAAAGCAGCTGTTTTTATACCGGAAAAAGGTCGGGCGGTGCAAGACAGCGGAACGGAGAGGACAATGAAGCAGTGGGACGTATATGTATTCGGAGATGTAAATATTGATCTGGTGATCCCAGGAGTGGAAAGATTTCCGGCTCCCGGACAGGAAGATGTGGTGGAGACCATGGAAACTTTTGTGGGAGGCGGTGCAGCTCTCTTCGCACTGGGGCTGGGAAAGCTGGGGCTGCATCCGGTTTTCCAGGGGTGTATCGGAAAAGACTTTTACGGTGAATTTATCAAAAAAGAATTCCAGGCTAAAAATATTGACTGCGCTCTTCTGGAACAGAGGGAGGATCGAAACACAGGGATTTCCATCAGCTTTACCAACGAAAAGGACCGTTCTTTTCTCACTTACAGGGGAGGAAATGATTTTTCAGGTCTTTCGCGGGTCCGTATGGAAGATGTGAAAAAGGCGCGTCATTTCCATGTGACCGGATATGAAGGCCAGAGAAACCACGAAGAGTACCTGCAGTTTCTGAAAAAACTGAAAGAAGAGACGTCGGTGACAGTTTCCTTTGATCTGGGCTGGGATCCACAGGAGGAATGGAGTCAGAAAATTTATGAATTATTTCCCTATATTGACGTACTTTTTATGAACGAGACAGAGGCGCTGCATTACAGCAGAAAAGAGAGCGTAGAGGAAGCAGCGGAAGAATTCGGATCCAGATGCGGGATCGCGGCAGTGAAGATGGGAAAAGAAGGCTCTTTGGCAGTCAAGGAGAAAAAGCTGTACCGGGCAGCAGCGTTTCCTGTAGTCTCTGTGGACACCACAGGGGCAGGGGACTCCTTTAATGCAGGATTTATCTACGGATTTCTGACCGGAAGGGAGGTTACAGACTGCCTGCGGTACGGAAATGCCTGCGGCGCACTGAACGTAACGGCTTTGGGAGGAAATACAGCATTTCCCAATAAAGCAGAGTTGGAAAGATTTTTGGAAACCAGGAAAGGCTGATCTGGATAAACCGTCAGCGATAGTTATTACAGCACAGACACTGAGACGGGAAAGAACAGGAGGACATCATGAAAATAGCAGTAATAGGCGGAGCGGGAGTCCGCACCGTGATCTTCATCAACGGATTATTAAAAAGATATAGAAACCTGCAGATTGACGAAGTAAGGCTTTTTGATATCGACAGGGAGAAGCAGGATATAATAGGAAAGCTGTGCCGCTATGTGGTGCAGAGAGAAAAAGAAGATTTAGAGGTAAATGTATGCCGGACCTGTGAGGAGGCTGTCACCGGAGCGGACTATATCGTTACCACCATAAGAGTGGGAGGCGACCATTCCAGGGTACAGGACGAGAGGGCTGCTCTTGGGGAGGGAGTTCTGGGACAGGAGACTACGGGTGCGGGAGGCTTTTCCATGGCAGCACGGGCGATCCCGGTGCTTCTGGACTATTGTAAGATTTTCCAAAAGTATGCGCCGGATGCCTGGATTTTTAACTTTTCCAATCCTTCGGGTATGGTGACTCAGGCGCTGGTAAGCGAAGGGTATGACAAGGTCATTGGAATCTGTGATGCCCCCAGCGCCACCAAATTCCGCATGGCTCAAAAGCTGGGAGTGACGGAAGATGAGCTGTACGTGGAGTTTTTCGGACTGAATCATCTGTCCTGGATCTCCAGTGTAAAGAAGCAGGGAAAGGAGATCCTGCCGGAACTTCTTAAGGATGACGCTTTTCTGGATTCTATGCAGGAGTTTGAGACCTTTGATCATGAAGCCATAAAAAGCAGCGGATTTTTGCCCAATGAATATCTGTATTATTATTATCACAGAGAAAAAGCAGTGGCAAATATTCTTTCCAGTGAGCATACCAGGGGAGAAACCATTGAGAAAGTGAACCGGCAGATGTTCGAGGAGCTTTCCAGGACCGATATAGACGCGGAGCCGGAGGAAGCTCTGCAGACGTTCCTGTATTATATGCAGGTAAGAGAGAATTCCTATATGAGCATTGAGTCAGGCATCAGCGCCAGACCCCTGATAGAAAAAGGAAAACTTTCTGTGCCCGATGGTATGGGATACGCAGGTGTGATGCTGGACTGTATCGAAGGAATGCAGAGCGCACGGGGAAAATATCTGGTGCTGTGCGTAAAGAATAAGGGCAGCTTAAAGTGCGTGGGGGATGAAGATATCGTAGAAGTGACCTGTAAGGTATCAAAGGAGGGGATTGTCCCGGTATCCTTTGGGGAAATCCCGCCTTATTGTGAAAACCTGATCCGCACCATCAAGTCCTATGAGAAGTGCAGCGTGGAAGCCATCAAGACAGGAGACAGGGAGAAAGCAGTGTGGGCTCTTGCCATGAATCCTCTGGTGAATTCCTGGTCCATTGCAAAGAAACTGGAAGAAAAATTTTACCGGAATCGCAGCGGGCAGTAAACAGAATGTGCCGGAGAAAACAAAGCCGGCAGAAAAAAAGGGGGCATTGTCATATGAAAACAAGATTTATAGTGATCGGGTACGGATGGCGTGCGGATTTCTTTTACCGCATTGCAAAACTGGCGCCGGAACGGTTTGAGATCTGTGCCGGTGTTCTCAGGACAAAGGAGCGGGCGCAGCAGGTGGCAGAAGAGCAGAAGGTGTTTGCCACAGAGGATTTGGAGGAAGCTTTAAAGACAGAGCCGGATTTTGCCGTGCTCTGCGTACCCAGGGAGATTGTAAAAGATTATCTGGTGCAGCTCATGGAGAAAGGGATTCCTGTGCTCACAGAGACGCCGCCGGGAAAAGATGTGCCGGAACTTCAGGAACTGTGGCGGGAAACGGTTCGGCTCAAAGGAAGAGTACAGGTGCTGGAACAGTATTTCCTGCAGCCGTATTATGCCGCTGTGCAGGAAATTATCCGGAAAGGATATCTGGGAGAAGTCTCTTATGTGATGCTGTCAGCCCTTCACGGCTATCATGCCGTGAGTATGTACCGGAAGCTTCTGGGCATCGGGTGGGAGAACTGTACCATACAGGGAAAACGGTTCTTTGCAGATCTTACTGCCACCAACGGCAGAGCCGGGTTTGATCACAGCGGAAAGAGGATCCGGGCGGAGCGTGACTGGGCTTCTCTGGAATTTGAGACAGAGAATGCTCCAAAAACCGCACTGTTTGATTTTTCCGGGGAACAGTATTTTTCTACCATCCGCAGGAGAAGATGGAATATCCAGGGCAGCAGAGGTGAGGTCAATGATGACTGGGTATCTTATCTTACCGGGGAGAACCAGACTGCCCGGCAGGAGATGCGCAGACTGGATATCGGGTTGAATAATAACAGTGAGTGGTCACACAGAGGCATTATGTTTGGCGAGCACCTGGTCTACGAGAATCCTTTTTATCCCGCAAGGATGAATGACGATGAGATTGCTGTGGCATCCTGCCTGGAGCGGATGAAGAAATACGTGGAAACCGGGGAAGAGTTCTATCCGCTGGCGGAAGCACTCCAGGATACCTATCTGTCTTTCCTTCTGGAAGAAGCTGTACAGAGCGGCAAAGAGATAAAGAGCGAAACACAGGAGTGGGCAAAGTAAAATTTCTGTACAGAAAATAACAATAGTTATTACTTGACAATTTTGGTACAATAGGAGTACAATCAAATTGTTAATAATATAACAATAATGCCGGAAACGCGAAGAAATATGCGTGACAACATGAGACAAGGAGGAATCGGACATGGCAAATATTTTAAGCAGTCCCGGAAAATATGTGCAGGGACCTGGGGAATTAAAGAAACTGGGAGTTTACGCGGCAAAATACGGGAAGAAAGCACTGGCTCTCATCACAGAATCCGGATACAAAAGATGCGGGGCTGATGCAGAACAGGGATTTCAAGAAACAGGTACAGAAATTGTTTTTGATTATTTTCACGGTGAATGCAGCAAGAATGAAATTCAGCGCCTGGTAAAGGTGATGGAGAGCGAAGGCTGCGATATGGTGATCGGTATCGGGGGAGGAAAGATCCTGGATACTGCCAAAGCAGCAGCTTACTATAAGTCTGTTCCGGTTTTGATCTGTCCTACGATCGCATCTACAGACGCGCCCTGCAGCGCTCTGTCTGTTATTTACACAGACGAAGGCGTATTTGAGGAGTATCTGTTTCTTCCTGCAAACCCGGATCTGGTGCTTATGGACACAGAAATCATTGCAAAATCTCCGGTGCGTCTGACTGTGGCAGGTATGGGAGACGCCCTTGCCACCTATTTTGAGGCGAGAGCCTGCAAGGCCAGCGGGGCTTTGAGCTGCGCGGGAGGTCAGATCACATCTGCGGCAATGGCATTGGCAGAACTTTGTTTCCAGACATTGATGGAGGAAGGAGTAAAAGCCAAAATTGCTCTGGAAGCAGGTGCATGCACTCCTGCAGTGGAGAAGATTATTGAGGCAAATACTCTTTTAAGCGGTATCGGCTTTGAAAGCGGCGGACTGGCAGGTGCCCACGCTATCCACAACGGATTTACAGTGCTGGAGGAGTGCCATTCTATGTATCACGGTGAGAAGGTTGCATTCGGAACCATTACACAGCTTGTACTGGAGAATCTTCCAGCGGAAGAATTAGAAGAAATCATTGACTGGTGTATTGAACTGGGACTGCCAGTTACACTGAAAGAGCTGGGAATCAAAGAAGTGACCGATGAAAAGATCATGGCAGTGGCAAAAGCTGCCTGTGCGGAAAACGATACACTGCACAATATGCCCTTTGAAGTAAATCCGGAGAAAGTGTGCGCTGCCATTAAAGCGGCAGATGCTTACGGACGGTATTTTTTAGGTGAATAGCGCAGAGTAAAACAGAAATGAGGTCTTTAGGAGCTGCCTTTCGAGGCAGCTCCTTTTTAACATAACGGGGCAGCAGCATCGCTGGTGACAGAAGTTCAGGGATAATTCTGTTTCAGAATAAGAATTGACTTTTTTTGTCTGCCTGCTACAATAATAAGAAAATCCAGGGCAGCTAAGGAGATATATCAGATGTCTATTACAATAAAAGAAGTATTAAAAATGAAAGAATGGAAAGACTGTAGATTGGTGGCAGGAGAACAGGGGACAGACAGGGAAGTTTTGTATATTGATTCTATGGAGGTGCCGGATATCACTCCGTGGCTGAAAAAGAACGAACTTCTCATAACAACCGGTTATGCCATGAACAGCAGCGAGGATGTACTTTTAGATATACTCCGTGCAATGGCACAGGCACAGTCTGCCGGGATAGCCCTGAAAACAAAATTTTTCGGGGAGATCACCGGGAAGATTAAAGATGAGGCGGATGCACTGAAAATACCAGTGATAGAAGTGCCCAAGGATATGCCCTTTATTGATCTGGCCAATCCTTTAATGAAAAAAATCGTGGATGAACAAAACCAGAAATTAAAATTTAATAAAGCTATGAATGAAAAATTTCTTGCCGTGCAGATTGAAGGGGGAAGCTTCCGGGAGATAGGAGAAATCCTGGGTGAGCTGCTTCAGTGCAGGATTCTGGTGGCAGACAGCAAACAGAATATGCTCTGCTGCTTTCCCGAAGAACAGGCAGAGGAACAGGGCTGGGTCACCACAGGAGAATTCGGAGAAAAAATCATCTGTGAAAAATTGAAAAACTGTCAGAAACAGGGATCAGATGATATCTGTTACAGGGTTGAAGGAGAAAATACCATATGCAGTCTTGCTATTTATGTAAAAAACCGGTGCAAAGGATTTTTATATGCAGTGGGAGAACAGGAAAGGTTTAATGAATTAAGCGCTATTGCGCTGCGGCAGGCGGCAGTGTATCTGGCGCTGGAATTTTCCAAAAAAGGTCTTATGGAGCAGAAAGAATATTATCAGGACAACAATTTTTTCCTGGATCTGATCAGTGACAATATACAGTCTGAGGAAGACGCTCTGCGCAGGGCAAGAGGTCTGCGCTGGCCCTCTTTTCCGTATTGTCTTGCAGTGGCGGATATCAATGGATTCGAAAAAGTGATACGGGGCAAGGAAGAAGAGGAGATACAGACGATCAAGGATGATATTATTCAGATCCATAAAGATGTGGTGAACCGGAAAAGGCATTGCTTCTTTGTGGGAAATAAAAGTGACAGTTTTCACTGTCTGTTTACAAAACAGGCAGACAAAGAAGAAATTGCACGCTGTATGGAGGAAATCCAGGAACAGGTAAAAAGAAACTTCGGGGTTTCCATTACTGTGGGAATCTCTACCACAATGGAAAGCTACTGCGGGTTTTCCAAAGCTTATGAAGAGGCCAGAACCGCCATCACGATAGGAAAGAAAAAAGGAACAGAGAAAATTTGTTTTATCGAAGATCTTCGCATGGAAGAAGGATTTTTTGAAATGTCTAAAATGGAAACATTCAGAAATCTGGCGGGAAATACCCTGGGGATTCTGGAAGAATATGATAAAAAGCACGGAACCTGTTATATGGAAACGCTTCGCGTGCTCACAGAAAATCTGGGGGCAAGGAAAGAGACTGCAGAAGCTTTGTATCTCCACCGGAATACGCTTTCCTACCGTATTAGGCAGATTGAACAATTGACAGGATATAACTTAAATGATCCGCAAACTTTGTTCCAGGTGCAGTTAGCAGTTAAAATCTATACTTATATGAATTTATAATGTCTTTGTGAGAAAGACGGTTGTTCGCAGTGCACAATTTAGCAATTTAAATTTGTGCACCGCGAATATTGTTTAGGGGAAAAGGGTATGGTATCATTTTTAAATGAAAATTACATAATTGGCAATGGAGCTGCAGGATAAATAAGGATACTTATTTTGGTATGCAGCTTTTTTTTCCAATATGTGAACAGCTATGCAGAAAGGAAACAAAGGAGGAAACGGGATGAAAAAGAAACTACTGACACTTGTTCTTGCCGGCGCAATGGTATTTTCCATGGCAATGAGCGGATGCGGAAGCAGCAATTCCCAGGAAACAGATACCCAGACAGAGAAGGAATCTGACAAGGAAACTGTGGAGAACGTAGAGGCAGTGATTGATGTTCCGGACGAAGTGACAAAGGGCGGGGAACTGAATATTGCTCTTGTATCTTCACCGAAAAATCTGGATCCTGTAAAGTACACAGGAACCTATGAGTCACAGATTATTTATCAGGTATGTGATACGATTGTAACTTATGATATGGAAATGAAAGAGATTCTCCCTTCTCTTGCGACAGAATGGACCATCAGCGATGACGGTATGGTATATACCTTTACAATCCGGGATGATGTTTATTTTCAGCCGGGAGAGTATCAGGATGGAAGAAAGATGACTGCGGAGGATGTTGCATACAGTCTGAACCGTTCGGCCCAGGAATCTGCGCTGAACCGACTGGATATGCTGGATCATGCGGAAGCGCTGGATGAAACACATGTGCAGGCTACTCTGAAAGCTCCCAGCGCAGTATTCCTTACCGCTCTGACAAATTCAGGAAACGTGGTGGTTCCAAAAGAAGAAGTGGAAGGATGGGGCGATGAATTCGGAAACCATCTGGTAGGAACAGGCCCCTATGCCCTGGAAGAATTCAGTCTTGACCAGCAGGCAGTCCTGGTAAAAAATGAGAACTATTTCCTTGGGGAGCCGAATCTTGACAAGGTAGTCTTTAAAGTTATCACAGACCAGAACCAGGAGGTCAATGCTTTAAGGACAGGAGAGATTGATATTGCCACACAGCTTTCCGGAGAATCTGTGAAGCTGGTAGCAGAAGACGACAGTGTGAATCTGCTGAAAATTCCCGGAATGCAGATCAGTTATGCGTATTTTAATATGGTGAACGGACCTACAGCGGATCCAAAAGTAAGAGAGGCTCTGATCATGGCTGTAGACTATGAAGAACTGGCAGCAGGAGTGTTCCAGTACGGAGAAGGAGAGGCAGCATGTCTCCCGCTTCCAAAAGCGTCCTGGGGATATGATGAGTCTGTGGAAGCGGATGTTCCTTCCTACGATCCGGAAGGTGCAAAGAAACTGCTGGAAGAGGCAGGCTACGGAGACGGATTTACTCTGAATATGTACGTTACCAATGAAAATTTCCGCCAGAAGGCAGCTACTATTCTGCAGTCCTACTGGAAGATGATCGGTGTGGATCTGGAGATCAACACGGTGGAATGGGGAACCTTCAGTGAGACAGGAGCATCAGGAAAAGCAGACGTATTTGCTATGGGATGGTCCTGGTATCCGGATCCCTACTTCTTCCTGGATAAGATGTTTGCCACTTCTTCCATCGGAACTCTTGGAAACGGACAGGGATACAGCAATGCGGAAGTCGACCAGCTTCTGGCAGATGCCCTGATCGAGACGGACCAGGACAAGAGGGCAGAAATCTACCACGAAGCCCTGAAGCTGATCACAGATGATGATCCCGGTATCTTCTACGGAAATCCGTCTGAATGCCTGGGCATCAATCCGAAAGTACAGGATTTCCACCAGAGAGCCGACGGTACCATCAAACTCTTTACAACAGAAGAGAACGTATGGGTCGTTCAGTAAAAGAGAGGGCTGCCTGCAGAAACAGGCAGCCATTGTCTTATAGAAGCGGAGAAGGAGGACATCAATGCTGAAAACAATTTTAAAGCGGATACTGCAGAGTATTCCCACGCTGTTTATTGTTATTACTATTACGTTTGTACTGACGCGGATGATACCGGGTAATCCGGCGCTTACCATGCTTGGCCCCCAGGCACCAAAGGAATCTGTGGAGCAGCTCGAGCAGGAGCTGGGACTGGATAAGAGTAAGGGAGAACAGTATATCATGTATCTGAAACAGATCCTCTCAGGAGATTTCGGGCGGTCTTATTCTTATAACCAGTCTGTGGTGGAACTGATCATGGAAAGGGTTCCCAATACACTTGTCATAACCCTGACAAGTCTTTTTATTGCTTTGATCCTGGGTATGATCGTGGGGATTGTCTCTGCGGTGCGCCAGTACTCCATACTGGATTATATTTTCATGGTCCTGGCACTGATCGGCGTTTCTATGCCCATCTTCTGGATGGGGCTTATGCTGGTCCTTTTGTTCAGTGTAAACCTGGGCTGGCTTCCTGCTATGGGAATGGGGGATCCAGCCAACGGCATGTGGGATGTGCTCAGCCACATGATCCTGCCATGCTTCTGTCTTGCAACCATCCCTATGGCGACTTTTGCCCGTATCACCCGGTCCAGTATGCTGGAAGTGGTAAACAGTGATTCGGTAAAGGCGCTCCGGGCAAGAGGGTTAAAAGAAGGCGTGGTAATCTGGAAACATGCCTTGAAAAATGCCCTTCCGCCTATTGTCACGGTGCTGGGGCTCCAGCTTGCCACTGCATTTACAGGCGCGATCCTGACCGAAAGTATCTTTTCCTGGCCGGGCATGGGCACTATGATCGTCAGCGCCATAGATAACCGGGACTATGCGCTGATACAGGGAGTGGTCCTGTTTACAGCCATTGTATTCGTGGCGATCAACCTGATCGTGGATGTGGTGTATACCATTATCAATCCAAAAGTAAATTATGAAAGCGGGAATGGAGGAAGATAAATGGCAAAACAGAACAAGATGCCGAACAAAGAACTTATGGGTGCGGACGCTCATTCCCAGCTTGTGAAAAGAGAAAGGCGAGCAAATAATGTATGGAATAAGCTGAGGAGAAATAAAACAGCCATGATCGGGCTGGTCATCATTGCCTTCATGATCCTGATCGCTGTCTTTGCCCCTTTGATCGCTACACATGATCCCAATGCCATCAAACCGTCAGAGACCTATCTGGGAATTGGTGAGAAGGGGCATATATTCGGGACAGATGAATTTGGAAGAGATTTATTTTCAAGAGTCGTATATGGAGCGCGGATCTCCCTGATCGCTGCCATAGGAGGCACGATTGTAGGAGGGATCCTGGGCATTCTTCTGGGACTGATCGCGGGATATGCGGGAGGAGCCGCAGATGCGGTGATCATGAGGCTTATGGACGGTATGCTGGCATTTCCGTTTGTCCTTCTGGCCATTATCCTTATGACAATTTTGGGGTCAGGGCTGCAGAACGTGATCCTTGCGATCGGAATCGGAAATGTGCCTACGTTCGCCAGAGTTGTCCGGGGACAGGTACATATTGTGAAGAACGAGGAATACTGTAATGCAGGAAGAGTCATCGGTATTTCCAATCTGCGGATGCTGTTCTGCCATATCCTTCCCAATACGATCTCACCGATTATTGTCTACGCCACTCTGAATGTGGCAGGCGCCATTATTTCAGAAGCTACGCTGAGTTTCCTGGGACTGGGTATTTCACAGCCGACAGCATCCTGGGGGAATATCCTGAGAGCAGGAAGGGACTGTTTAAATACGGCTCCCCATATTGCTACCATATCCGGAATATTCATCCTGGTCACAGTGCTGGGCTTTAACCTTCTGGGAGACGGTGTGAGAGATGTATTAGATCCGAAAATGAAAAGATAAAGGAAGAGAGACGGAAAATGAGTAAAGAATTACTTACAGTAGAAAATTTAAAAACCTATTTCTTTACCGCAAGCGGTGTTTCAAAGGCTGTGGACGGGGTAAGCTTTACTTTGGAAAAGGGGCAGACCATGGGGATCGTGGGAGAATCCGGCTCCGGAAAAAGTGTAAGCGCCTCTTCTATTATCCGCCTGCTCCCCAAAATCGGAAAGATCGTTGACGGAAAAATAGAATTCGAGGGAAAAGATATTTTAAAACTTGGGAAAAAAGAACTGCTGAATTTCAGGGGAAAAGATATTGCAGTGATCTTTCAGGATCCTATGACCTCTCTGGATCCGGTGTTCAAGATCGGAAACCAGATGGTGGAGATGATCTGTGCACATCAGGATATTTCAAAAAAAGAAGCCAGGGCGATAGCTGTGGAGGCGCTGAAAAAGGTGGGAATCCCCCAGCCGGAAAAGCGGATGGACTCCTATCCCTATGAACTGTCGGGAGGAATGTGCCAGAGAGTTATCATTGCCATGGCAGTCTGCTGCAAGCCCAAAATGATCATTGCCGATGAGCCTACCACAGCCCTGGATGTAACGGTGCAGGCACAGGTATTGGAGCTTCTTCAGGAGCTGCAGAAAGAGATGAACACATCCATTCTTCTGATCACCCATAATCTGGGCGTTGTTTGGAAGATGTGCGATACAGTCATGGTAATGTACGCGGGAAAAACCGTAGAATATGCTGCAGCGGAAACCTTGTACCGGAATCCCATGCATCCTTATACCTGGGGGCTGTTGGATTCCATGCCCAAACTAAGCGATAAAGTGAAAGAGGAATTAAAGACAATTCCGGGAACACCGCCGGATTTAAGACTTACCGGTACAGGCTGTAACTTCTGTAACCGCTGTCCTTATGCGGAAGAAAAATGCAGAGCAGAGGTTCCTCCGCTGGTCGAGATCGAAAAAGGTCATTTTATTGCCTGTCACAGACAAAATAAAACAGAAAAACTGGCAAGGGGAGAGGGGAAGAAAAATGGATGAGAAAAAAGTAATCTTAAAAGTCAGAAATCTGACAAAAGAATTTAAGATCAAAAGCCATAAGCTGGGAGAAAAACCTCAGATTCTTCATGCCCTTACTGACGTATCTCTTGATGTTTACCAGGGAGAGACACTGGGAATTATCGGGGAATCGGGATGCGGAAAATCAACCTTCGGGAAATGCCTGGTACAGCTGCATAAGCCGACCAGGGGAAGTGTGGAATATCAGGGTGAGAACATCCTGGGACTGAAAAAAGGGGAGATGAAAAACATCAAAAAAGAGATCCAGATGGTATTCCAGGATCCTTTCTCCTCTCTGGATCCCCGAATGACTGCGGGAAAACTGGTGGAAGAACCTATGATCGCCCATAAAACAGAGAAGGACAGGAAGAGCAGGAGCAAAAAGGCACTGCAGCTTCTTCAGACCGTAGGGCTGGATATTCAGCATGTGCACCGTTATCCTCATGAATTTTCAGGAGGCCAGAGGCAGAGGATTAATATCGCAAGGGCGCTGGCACTGAATCCCAAGCTGATCGTATGCGATGAGCCGGTATCAGCCCTCGACGTATCCATCCAGGCCCAGGTGCTGAATCTGTTCAACCAGCTGCAGAGACAGTACGGACTTACTTATGTGTTTATTTCCCATGATCTGAGCGTGATCAAACATATCAGTGACAGGATTGCCATTATGTATCTGGGAAGAATCGTGGAAATCTGCAGGGCGCAGGAATTATATGAGAATCCTCTGCATCCGTATACAAGAGCGCTGTTATCTGCGATTCCTCCGGAGTCGCCTTTTGAAAAGAGGGAAAGGATCGTCCTGGAGGGAGAGATTCCAAGCCCCATAGGGGAACAGAAAGGATGCCCCCTGGCAGGAAGGTGCAGCTTCTGCAAAGAAAGATGCAGAAATGAAATGCCGGGGCTTTGTGACAGGGGAGACGGACATCAGGTTGCCTGTTTTTTATATGAAAGTAAATAAGTACAGAAGAGAGGAAAGTGCATGAGTGAGACAACAAGAGAACAGATCATGAATCTGGCACAGGACAAAATAGAGGAATTGATCAGGCTGGTTTCTGATCTGATCAAGATACCAAGCGAGAATCCTACAGGAACGCAGAGGGAAGTCATTGATTATGTGAAAAATTATCTGAGTCAGGCAGGAATTGCCTGCCAGGAAGTGGGATGCAATCCCCAGTTTCCCTGTGTAGTGGCAAAAATGGGAAAGGACGAAGGGTTCAGTGTGATCCTGAACGGACATGTGGATGTAGTTCCGGCAGGGGACAGAAATCAGTGGGATTTTGATCCTTTTTCCGGCGAGATTACAGATAAGGAAATTCTGGGAAGAGGGACTTCTGATATGAAAGCAGGTGTGGCGGGATTTTTATTTGCCATGAAAATTCTGGCAGAGTCAAAAGCACAGTTAAACGGCAATATCCGCCTGCATATTGTTTCTGATGAGGAAAGCGGGGGAGAATTCGGCACAAGCTGGCTCTGCAAAAATGGTTATGCAGACCATGCAGACGCCTGCCTGGTGGGAGAACCCACATCCCATAATACCATCGAAATCGGACAGAAAGGGAAGGCAGAACTTATTTTGAGAGCCCACGGGGTATCAGCTCACGGAAGCCTCGCGGGATACAAAGGGGAAAATGCGATCCTGAAACTGACCCGCGTGCTGGAAAATCTGGGGGAACTCAGAAAGATAGAAGGGCATTACGGGGCAAATCAGAAAAAAGCACTGGAGAATTCAAAGAAAATTGCCGCAGAGAAAAACGGCGCCGGCACGGGAGATGTGATCGATCATGCAGCTGTCAATGTGGGAATGATCCGGGGAGGGGTGCGCCCCAATATGGTGCCGGATTCCTGTGAAGCTGTCCTGGACATCCGTCTTCCCATCGGGGTGGATAAAGAAGAAATCCGCAGCTGTGTAGAAAAAATCATAGAGGAGAGCGGAGTGCAGGGCATAGAGTATGAACTGGAATTCCAGGGAATGGGTAATTACACAGAAATTGATGCCCCGATTGTGGAAGCAGTGAAAAAACATGCGGAAGCCTTGTGGAAAACAGAGGTCCTTCCTGCTTATCAGTGGGCGTCAAGTGATGCCAGAGAGTACAGGGAAATGGGGATTCCCACAATCCAGTACGGACCGTCCAATACAGTGGGCATCCATTCCTACAATGAGACCGTAGACATTGAAGACGTGAAAAATGCAGGACAGATATACATTCTTTCCCTTTGTGACCTGATGGGAATTAAATAGAGGAGATGCTATGATAGTAAAAGAAATTCTGGATATATATGAAATACTGGATTCCGCATATGCCAGCGGAGAAAAAGTCGCAGATTATTTAAGAAGTATCGGCGGAAACTGTGAGATTTCTGTCAGTAAACTGGAAGGAAAAGGCGGAAAAAGCACAGATGTGATCAAGGTGATGATCCCGGGAAGCAACGGAAAATCAAAGGGAGGCAGTGCTCCTACCATCGGTCTTCTGGGAAGGCTTGGAGGCTTGGGAGCCAGGCCGGAACGGATCGGATTCGTTTCTGACGGGGACGGGGCTCTTACTGTCCTTGCAGCTGCTGCAAAACTTTTGAAGATGCAGAGAGAAGGAGATCTGCTGGAGGGGGATGTACTGGTATCCACTCATGTGTGCCCGGATGCGCCTACACTTCCACATAAGCCGGTATCTTTTATGAATTCTCCGGTAAGTATGCAGCAGATGAACCAGAGTGAAGTTGACGGATCCGTGGATGCTATCCTGTCAGTAGATACTACAAAGGGAAACCGCATTATGAACCACAAAGGTTTTTCTATTTCCCCCACTGTAAAAGACGGATACATACTGAAGGTAAGTGAAGATCTCCTTGGTATTATGGAAATTACCACAGGGCAGGCTCCAAAAGTTTTTGCCCTGAGCATGCAGGATATCACTCCGTACGGCAATGATCTGTATCACCTGAACAGTATCCTGCAGCCGTCTACAGCCACAGATGTTCCAGTGGTAGGAGTCGCCATTACCACGGAGACAGCTGTGCCGGGCTGTGCTACCGGAGCCACCAATCTTATGTCCATTGATGAAGCGGGAAGATTTGTTCTGGAAGTGGCAAAAGAATATACCAAAGGTACCTGCGGGTTCTATGATCAGGAGGAATACCAGCGGATTCAGAAACTGTACGGTTCCATGTCCCATCTGCGTACCTTCGGAAACAAAATGGAATAAAGTTGCTGAAAGAGAGCTGTCCTGAATTTCAGGGCAGCTTTTTATAAATCACCGCTCCTTTTCTGACAGATTTTCTTGATAGCCGAAAAAATTCCCATTATAATAAGAGACGTATACAGCAAGAAACTGACAGAGAGGTGGCTCCTTTATGGAACGAATATTAGTGGTGGAAGACGACCTGACGCTTAGCGCAGGTCTTTGTTTTGAATTGGATAATGCCGGTTATCTGACGGTGGCGGCGTATAACTGCACGAAAGCCCGCCGGCTGCTGAAGTCGGATTCTTTTGATCTGGCACTTCTGGATGTAAATCTTCCTGATGGAAATGGCTTTGGACTGTGCAGGGAAATCAAGGAAGGACATCGTGATCTCCCGGTAATTTTTCTTACTGCCAATGATCTGGAAAGTGATATATTGGAAGGTTTTGATCAGGGTGCAGAGGACTATGTCACAAAGCCCTTTAACATACAGATCCTTCTGCGCCGCATAGATGTGGCGCTGCGCCGGAGAGGAAAAAAAGATGAGCCTGCCAGGGGGTGGAACGATGGATTTCTTTCCCTAGATTTTGACGGGCTTACAGCAGAAAAGGGAAAGGAAAAGCTGGCGATCACACCAAATGAATATAAACTTCTCCGGGTTCTGACAGAGAATGCCGGAAATATTCTTACACGTCAGCTTCTTCTGGAGCGTCTGTGGGACAGCGGCGGCAATTTTATCGACGATCATACCCTGACAGTGACTATGAACCGTCTGCGGGCAAAGATTGAGGATAGTACCCACACCTATATCCAGACCGTGCGGGGTATGGGATATATCTGGAAAG
>CALWHD010000160.1 GCA_944380235.1 uncultured Blautia sp. | reverse complement strand
TAATCACTAGACTATCTATCCCTTTTACTGTTTTGGTTCGTTGAACCTAAGAATAAAAATGTAAAAGAATTTTCGATTCATGTGTTTCACTGTTCAGTTATCAAGGTCCTGCTGCCGAATGACAGCTTCGATATTCTATCATACCGTTTGAAGCTTGTCAAGAACTTTTTCAAAAAGTTTTTTTCAAGGCTTTGTCAAGAACTTTCTTTAAAAGTTTTCAGCCGGCGGTTCCTTTACCGCCCTGCCTTTCAGCAACTTTGATATGTTACCATACCCAGAAGTTTTTGTCAATAACTTTTTTTGAAGTTATTTAACTTTTTGACAGTTTTCACTGTCAGCGGAGAAAGAGGGATTTGAACCCTCGCACGGCGCGAACCGTCTACACCCTTAGCAGGGGCGCCTCTTCAGCCACTTGAGTATTTCTCCAACGCCTGAATAATTTTATTATTCAATTCTGCTCCGCATGAGCAATACTTATTATAGACTATACAAAGTATATTTGTCAATTACTTTTTTTCATTTTTTTCAATTACTTTTTCAATGCGCTTTTTTACTTCTTCTGCTATCTCTACTGTCTTCATATCTTTATATTCTTCATACAGCATTGGTTTCAAAAAATGCACCTGAACGGTTACCTTTTCTATAGATTTTGTATCAAAGGATTTATAGGAATCAATTAACGCTACAGGTACAATGGGACACTTTGCTTTCACTGCACTTTTAAAGCTTCCGCCTTTAAACTCCTGCACCTGATTTGGATGCTTCGTTCTTGTTCCTTCTGCAAAAATAAGATAATTTCTTCCGGCTTTTACTTCTTTCGTTACATTTATGATCACCTGCATGGACTGTTTTACATCGTCCCTGTCAATAGCATACGCCTTCATACAGGCAAATACCTGTTTCAAAAAAGGTATGGACTGTATTTCCTTTTTCATTACTACAGAAAAAGGTTTGGGACATGCCTGAATAATGGCAAGCACATCAAAAAGTCCCTGATGGTTGGGAAAAAACATAAATCCATTTTCCTCTGGTATATTTTCTTCCCCATGGACATCAATATGGATCCTTCCTCCTTTAATAGCCCTTCTGTCAATGAAGCGAAGCAGTTTATACCTCTGTTCTTCCGTATATTTGTCTACATGGCTGGCATAATAACATAACTTGCACCACATAACAGGCACAAGCAGAATATTATATGCTACCATTAACATAATTCTTTTCAACTTTGAATGTACCTTCTTTCACTTTTCCTTACAGCAGGCAGTCCCCCCGGCTGCCTGCTCTTCTTATTTTTCTTTTGTCTCTGTCAGCTCCTGGTAATTGATTTCCAGATTGGTTTCATACTTAGGGTTTTCTCTTATAAATTCCTTATAGGATTTCTTATATTCTTTATAGTCCTGTGATTCCTTAAACTTTTCATATTCTGTTCTGGAATATTCACTCATTTCATCCGTCACATCTTTTGCCGGAACCACATAATATTTTTTATCCTCTTCTTTTACAAAATAAAATGCCATGGAAGGTACTTTGATTGTTTCCTTCTTATCCTTTATTTCATAATAAAACCAGGTATATACCAGCCTGTTTTTCTTCTTTTCTCCCAGAACATCTGATTTTTCCACACTGATATTTTCTGCTTTGTGTGCCTGAAAAAGCTTCATGTTATAGTTTATCTCATCCTGCACAGCTTCCTCACATTTCTTGTCAGGATCCAGCCCCATACATTTAAGGATCGAATCCTGATCTTTTTCCTGATATGCCTGAAGCATGGATTTTACAACAGCTTCTGGTGATTTTGTGCTTACTTTACCGCATCCCGTCATAAGAAAAATGCAAAGAAAAGCTGCTGAAAGCAGAAAAATCCTTTTTCTTTTTCTCATAGGTATTCTCCTTATTCTTCTGTGCTGTTTTCTTCAGCCTCTTCTTTCTCCTCTTTTTCTCCCTGGTCTTCTTCTTTGTCTCTCACTTTAGCAATACTTGCAACCGTAATATCGTCCTTTAAATCCATCAGCTTCACACCGGATGTGATCCTGCCCAGAATGGAAATATCTTTACACTCCAGACGGATAATAATACCCTCTGTAGTGATCATCATGATCTCATTATCGCTGTTGACAGCCTTCACACCGATGACATTTCCCGTCTTTTCTGTGATCTTATAGCATTTTACACCTTTTCCTCCTCTGTTCTGGCGTGTAAACTCGCCTACAGAAGTTCTCTTTCCAAGACCATTTTCAGATACGATCAGCAGATAATCACCCTGACACGTCAGCTGCATTCCGATGACTTCATCCTCTTCCAGAAGATTAATGCCGCGAACGCCCATGGATACTCTTCCTGTGGTCCTTACGTCGTTTTCGTTGAAACGTATGCACTGTCCAAACTTAGTTACAAGAATAATATCTTTCTTGCCGTCTGTGAACTTCACTTCGATCAACTCATCGTCTTCACGGAGAGCAATGGCTGCAAGCCCTGTCTTCCTTACGTTCGCATAGTCTTCAATAGGCGTTTTCTTTACCAGACCGTTTCTGGTAGCCATAAAGAGGTAATTGCCCTTCTTAAATTCATTGATAGGTATCACAGCCGTTATCTTTTCTTCCGGCTGCAGCTGAAGAAGGTTAATGATTGCCGTTCCTCTTGCAGTCCTGCCTGCCTCCGGAATCTCATACGCCTTGATCCTGTATACTCTTCCTGCGCTGGTAAAGAACATCAGGTAGTGGTGGGTAGTGGTCATAAGCAGTTCTTCGATATAGTCATCCTCAATGGTTGCCATACCTTTTATTCCCTTTCCGCCCCTGTTCTGACTGCGGAAATTATCCACGGTCATTCTCTTTATGTAGCCCAGTTTTGTCATAGTGATAACCGTATTTTCCTTGGGAATCAGATCCTCCATGGAAATATCAAATTCATCGTAGCCAATGGAAGTTCTCCTGTCATCGCCGTATTTTTCTGCAATGGCAAGGATTTCCTGTCTGATCACTCTTAAAAGCAGGTTTCTGTCAGATAGAATTGCCTTTAATTCTCTGATTTTTGCTTCCAGCTCATCAAATTCTTTCTGGAGGCGTTCCCGCTCCATACCAGTGAGCTGGTACAGCCTCATATTTACAATTTCCTGGGCCTGCACATCAGTAAAACCAAAGGTTTCCATAAGTGTTTCCTTTGCTTCTACTCTTGTCTTGGATCCGCGGATGATCCTGATCACCTCATCGATCACATCAAGAGCCTTTAACAATCCCTCTACGATATGTGCTCTTGCCTCTGCTTTGTTTAAGTCATACTGAGTCCTTCTGGTGACTACATCTTCCTGATGCTTCAGATAATAGTTCAGCATTTCCAGAAGATTCATGATCTTGGGGCTCATCTTCTTTCCGTCACTGATCAGAGCCAGCATGATCACGCCGAAAGTATCCTGCAGCTGGGTATGCTTATAGAGCTGATTCAGAATAACATTGGCATTTGCATCCCTTCTCAGCTCGATACAAATGCGCATACCTTCCCTGTTGGAGTGGTCTCCGATGGATGTGATCCCATCGACTTTCTTATCCCTCACCAGTTCTGCGATTTTTTCTATCAGACGGGCTTTATTTACCATATAAGGCAGCTCTGTTACAATGATCTGGCTTTTGCCGTTTGGCATGGTCTCAATATCTGTCACTGCACGGACTCTGATCTTGCCTCTTCCTGTCCTGTAGGCCTCCTCAATGCCTCTTGTGCCCAGAATGGTAGCTCCAGTAGGGAAATCCGGTCCTTTCACAATAGACAGAATCTCCTCTATCTCAGTCTCCCTGTTCTCTTCCACCTGGTTATCAATGATCTTCACAACTGCATTGATCACTTCCCTTAAATTGTGGGGCGGGATATTTGTTGCCATTCCTACGGCAATACCGGATGTTCCGTTTACCAGAAGATTGGGATATCTTGAGGGCAGAACTGTAGGCTCTTTTTCCGTGCCGTCAAAGTTCAGACTGAAATCAACGGTATTTTTATTTATATCAGCAAGCATCTCCATAGAAATCTTGCTTAAACGTGCCTCTGTATAACGCATCGCCGCTGCGCCGTCACCGTCCACAGAACCAAAGTTTCCATGTCCGTCTACCAGAGGATAACGTGTAGACCAGTCCTGTGCCATATTTACCAGAGCGCCGTAAATGGAGCTGTCGCCATGGGGATGATATTTACCCATGGTATCTCCCACGATACGGGCACACTTTCTGTGGGGCTTGTCTGGTCCGTTATTCAGTTCTATCATGGAATAGAGAATTCTTCTCTGTACCGGCTTTAAACCGTCTCTTACATCAGGAAGGGCACGGGAAGCAATGACGCTCATGGCGTATTCGATATAGGATTCCTCCATTTTTTCCTGCAGGTCCACTTCCTGAACTTTGTCAAATACATTATCTTCCATTTAGTTTCTCCTTAACTGCTGCCTTCGGCAGACATTTTTATATGTCAAGATCTTTCACTTTGTTTGCGTTTTCTTCAATGAATTCGCGCCTTGGCTCAACCTTGTCTCCCATCAGGGTGGTAAATGTCAGATCAAGCTCAGAAGCAGAGTCTTCATCCATTACAACCTTAAGAAGAATACGCCTTTCCGGATCCATTGTAGTCTCCCAGAGCTGCTCGGCATCCATCTCTCCAAGACCTTTATAGCGCTGAATGCTGCAGCCTTCTGCTCCGATCTCTGCCAGAATTCTTTCCTGTTCCTGCTCTGAATAAGCATAGTAAATTTTCTTATTCTTCTCCACTTTAAATAAAGGCGGTTTTGCCAGATAGACATAACCCTGCTTGATAAGTTCCGGCATAAACCGATATAAAAATGTGAGCAGGAGTGTGGCAATATGTGCACCGTCTACATCGGCATCGGTCATAATGATAATTTTGTGATAACGCAGTTTTGTAATATCGAAATCTTCATGAATTCCCGTTCCGAAAGCCGTGATCATGGCCTTAATCTCCGCATTTGCATAGATTTTATCCAGACGTGCCTTTTCCACATTCAGAATCTTTCCTCTCAATGGCAGGATTGCCTGGGTAGCACGGCTCCTGGCGGTCTTCGCAGAACCGCCGGCAGAATCTCCCTCGACAATGTATATTTCACATTTTGAAGGATCTTTGTCCATACAGTCTGCAAGTTTTCCGGGAAGGGAAAGTCCTTCCAGTGCCGACTTTCTTCTGGTAAGCTCACGTGCCTTGCGTGCCGCATCCCGCGCCCTCTGAGACAGGATGGATTTCTCTACAATGGTCTTAGCCACAGCAGGATTCTGCTCCAGATAAATTTCCAGCTGGCTGCTCACCACGCTGTCCACTGCCCCGCGTGCCTCACTGTTTCCCAGCTTCTGTTTCGTCTGCCCCTCAAACTGAGGCTCCTCGATCTTAACACTGATGATAGCAGTCATGCCTTCTCTGATGTCTTCACCGCTGAGATTCTGCTCATTTTCCTTTAACAGCTTATTTTTTCTTGCATAGTCATTGAACGTCTTGGTCAGGGCATTTCGAAATCCCACAATATGGGTTCCGCCTTCGGGCGTGGTAATATTATTTACAAATCCGTAAGTATTTTCTGTATAGGAATCATTGTGCTGCATGGAAACTTCCACTACAACTCCATCTTTCATTCCCTCAAAGTACAGGATATCATCATAAAGAGGGGTTGAACTTTTGTTCAGATACTGGACAAATTCCTTAATTCCTCCCTCATAGTGAAATTCCGCTTTTTTCTCTTCTTCCTCCCGTTTATCTCTGGCAATGATCTTAAGACCCTTAGTCAGGAAAGCGATCTCCCGAAAACGATGTTTCAGGGTATGAAAATCAAAAACTGTTTCCTCAAAAATTTCCGGATCAGGAAGGAAAGATACCATAGTTCCGGTCTTCTCCGGATCACACTCTCCCACTACTTTTAAGCTGTACATGGTCTTTGTCCGCTCATATATCTGGCAGTAAACTTTTCCTTCAGGATAAATAGTTACTTCCAGCCAGGGAGACAGGGCATTTACAACAGCGGCTCCAAATCCGTGGCGTCCGCCGGAGAC
>CALWHD010000159.1 GCA_944380235.1 uncultured Blautia sp. | reverse complement strand
ATCACAGAGACCAGATTCTTACCATATCGATTGCTCATTAACTCTCTGCTTTTATAGTCGCTTGTGAAGAAACAGAAAATATTAGGAAAGAGTCCCAGCATACAGTTGGCCTCACTCTCGGAATAATTCTTCTCCATCAGCTGCACTGACTGCACCGCAGCAATCACCCTGAAACCATTTCCTCTGCCGAACGCAAGAGCTGACTGCAAATACTGAAGATGACCGAGGAGACTAAATTCGTCTAAGATAAACCATACTTTCTGGTCGTTTTCCGCCAAACTCAATTTAATCATCTGGTCAATAATCATGTCAAAAAAGACAATGCTGGACTCTGTACTTTCAGCATAATCATATAGCAAAAAGATTTTCTTTCCTTCTTTCAGTGCCCTTCTGACAGAAAATCTACCTGGTTTCACAAAAGCTCCGCCTTGAAAAGTTTCTTTTAACACGGTACGCAGCTCACCTAAAACTCCAAGCGCCTGAGCAGTACCGCCATCCCCAAGATAATCAGATAAATGATGGAGCCTTGGAACTTCTTTGACCAAAGTTAAGAGACCTTTTCTTCTCTTGCCATTTACCACAGTATCTTTGAGCGTTATCGTATCAAAGAATCCAATCAGTGTACTATTGGTCGGCTTTCTTCCTGTTTGCAGCTCATATGATTCAGCTAAATGCATTGTTAATGACTTAAACATATCTTTTGGTGCATTTGTAAAAAACGGCTGCACTGTATTTTTATGCTTTGAAAACATTACGTCACAATGTTCAGTCAAAGTCTTCTCCGGATCACCTGACTCCTCCATTTCTACGAAAATATTCCAAATATTCTCAGGATTACTGGCATTATATTCGAGGAGAATATCACCATCCTCCGGGTGATAGAATCCATCCAGCATCTCTCTCTTCGCTGCAAAGATCACTGCCGCGTCTTGCGCTCTCATGCTTTTAAAAATCTGTGGTATAATTGAATTACGCATCAGATATGATTTGCCACTTGAAACCTGACCAATTAGTAATGTTGGTTTTTCAAGTATAGAATCATCAATAATGAATCCCGGAGCCAGTTGAATTACCGGAGCTTTACTCTTCTTTTCAACATTTGGTCTTTCCCGTAATATAATTTCTCCATTGGGTATCTGTAACACAGCGTATCCTCCCTTAATCCATAATCACTATTTCTAAAGTCTGTTTCATAATCGAATCTCATTCTCCAAGTCCATCCTCATCGCCTGCTCCACCCCCTTCACCTGCCCCTTCTTCAGCTCCATCCTCTGCTGCACCCTCTGACGCTTCGCCTGCAGACATTTCGTTTCCTATTGAAGTCTCAGCCGCATCACAATCAGTTGTCCCTGCATCGAGGAATGATACATCAAAATCTGTATGAGACCATCCGCTTCCGAGACTGTCATCTACCGCATCTTCAGCGCCGCAGAGATCATTTGCCGCCTCTCTCTGCTCATCGGTCATGCCGGCATTCTGTGATGGGTCGATGGCAGGATCTGCCTGAGCAGCTGCATTGTTCCATGATTCCTGAAGATCATGACTGGCGTTCTGAAAGGAAATATGTTGTTCATCCTTTTCCCCAGTAGTGTTATTCTGAACACCTATATTGATCATCGTCGCATCTGGGCGTTCGCCAACGCTGTTAAAATTAGCAACACTCATCGAGACTGTATTATTAGGATTTGCAGCAAGATTACTGACATTTCTTTCAACATTTGCCTGATCTTTCTGATTTACATTTGCTGCCTGGGCATCCAGGTTTGAAGGATCATTCCGCCCTCCGAACCGGTCTGCCATAAGGTGTCCGCCCTGATCTCCTGCCTGACGGTCTGCGCCGCCTGCACTTCTCTGTGCTGCAAGATCCCGATCACTCGTAGATCCATTTGCAATTACACCTGACACACTCTTCCCATTATGTGTCTGAGAATAAGTATAATCTCCAGGAATTCCGCTATAATCCATACCCATACTCTGTCATCTTCCTTCATCTGCGTAAATCAACATATCCTTCAAACGTTTCTGTCTGTACCAGACACACTCCCTTCTGCATCTCATGAATTTCTTCCTTTCGATACTGAGGCTCCCATACCGGCACATGCTGTACATAATGATCTACTCGATTTGTATTAAAAATCTGATCAAGCACTTTGTTATTCGCTATCCTTCTATCACGATCACAGGCATATGAATTTCGGACTACCGGAATCTGTCCGAACCTCTTAGCAGAAATCTCCTCACAGCTTTCCATCCGGGAATGCGCTGTGTATACATATCTATGAAAGTATTCCTCTATCTTTTCATTCCACTCAGATGTATGACCTGTGAAAAAATCATTCGTAAAAAAATTGAAATTGATATCTGTTGGTGACACATCCAGCAGCTGGAGAAGTTCATTGCTGTACTTTTTACAGCCCTCCAAAACCAGAAGACTCACTCGCTTTCCTCTTCTCCCCGCCTCTAAAATATCCCACCCTATCATCTCGAACATGAGCTCCTTTACATCGTTGCTCATATCTGATTTGACGATGAAGCAAAGCCGTTCACCACCGTTAAGTGCGGCGATCGTTTTACAGCGTTCGCTGTTCAAAGAAAAACAACGGTTTAAACGGTTAAGAATTCTCTTCAAGTGCACACGTCCATTCGCGCAGTCCGAATAATCCGCGATCCAATCTCCATATTCATCAGATGTGATCTCTCCATTTGCCAGAGCTGTATTTAATGCCTGCTCAACTGCAGATGCCCGCAAATACTTCTGCAGGACTGTTTCATCTCCGGCATGATTTGCATCTCCGATTTCCCTTTCAAGGTCGGTCAGAAAATCAATATATGCCATCATATCATCTGCCTTATCCTGCTCCACCTGACATCTTCTAAGGATTTCTGCGATTCTCTCCTTCATATCAACTTCACTGCCGGAAAACGCCGGAAAGTAGCGGTATGCATAAGAGGGCAAATAACCTCTGTTCTTCGCATCCAACTCAACAATCTGTGATACAGCCGGAAGCATATCTTCAGGAGCGATCACTACCTGAATGAACTGCTGTTCAACCGCTTTACACAGAAGACTTTTAAAGAGCATTGTTTTCACCATCGCATCCTCACCAGAACACATCCATCCGCTGATGTCCATGTTTATCAAATTCATAAGTTCATCCATACCTGTTCACCCCTTTTTCGCTGACGTGGTCAGAACCTTTACGTTTACAGTATTCAATCACCCAACGTTTCCCCAATCTGCGAATACTGTTAATACCAAAATCAACTGTCACTGCTTTGGATGTCACATCAACTACAATTCCCTCTTTAAAAGAAGGATGATAAATTGTATCTCCAATGGCAAAAGACCCTCTGTCTTTATTCTCAACTGCTGGAATTTCCTTTGGTTTCTCTACAGATTTGACCCAATATTCACCGATAAGTCTTTCTGAGCTGTCCCAACTATCAAAAATTTTGTACTTAGAATCACTGCCGTCAAGAACAACCGCAGCCACATGACTTCTCCCCACATGGGCAAAAATGCGCTCCCCATTGTGATAGAGATGATCCATCTCATTACAAAAAGCCTGTCCACTCAATCTGTGCCCTCCTTGCATCATAGGTTTATGGCGGACAAATCCTTCCCTCTCTAATAGTCGCTGATACACATCATTTGAATTAACGGTAGTGCTGCCAGCAGTCGAAAGATATTCTAATGCTTCATTCCATGTGATATTCATAGCTCCGGAAATACCACGTACAACACAATCTCCGATATTATTTCCACACGGATTAGGCTGAAAATAATGATAATACTCTGTATCCTCTGGCGTTTTCTCTTCTTTCACTGCTGACCGTCTGTTTACTGTTTTACGTAAACACAGGCTTCTGTCGATACCATCATCCCAACGCATCCAGATATGCTTTATCGTATGATTCATAAAGAGCTTTGCTTCAGCACCTGCACATAACAGGTGACAGTCCTTCCCATCATAACGAAGTGCCAACATATAGCCGCCCGCATGATAGTAACTATCCATGTCTATAAAGATTGTTGTTGGAACGTCTGCATCTCTCAGCTTAGAAAGCACATGTTCGACACCGCTGATACCTTCCAAGCGGGATCCCTGCATGACAAATCCATAATCCGACATAGTCTTTCTAATAACTCTCATATCGTCAGGCATTAAGCCCATGCTCTTTGAATTGTTGATATGATGGTCGAAACCACTCTGTCTATCAGCGATACCCGCGTCATTCAAACACTGAAGCATCAAGGAAGCACAAGACTTATGCTCTGTCTTAACGATACTTTTTTCTTTATTTTCCTTCACAGTTGTCACGCTCCTTTTCAATCAACGATCTTTCGTTATCTTTTTATAGAACTCATCGTTATAAATATCGTATCTCGTAGAAAACATAGGCTTTTGTCCCCTGCGAAATACAATGATATCTCCTACAGGGAGATAAAGAATTTCATCAAGCGGAACATTGAGCTTTAAACTCAGGGATCGCGCCGTTTCATAGTTATTCCCTCCCATGAAAACATAATGATCGCAGTTATCTATAATCTCAACAGCACCAAATTCACCGTACATTCGCTTTAACTGTGATACGGATTTACATGAATATCGTCTGCGGTACATTCCTATCGGAAGTACAGGTATAGTTTATAAAAATAACACATGATACGCATTTCGCTATCCTGGAAAATAGTTACAAAAAAAGACCTCATAGTAAAACCTTTGTCATTACTATGAGATCTTCACTTTTGGAACAATACCCAACTCTTTATTCTTTATTACTTATGCTCCTTCTGAAATCATCTCTCTTCACGTATATTATCTTCACCTTGTTCAAAATCTGTTTCTCGAATTAAATCTCTTTGAATAACTATGCGTCTTTTTAATTCAGAAAGTACATAATTGTCATCTGATGCCACAATTCTGATGTAAGGACCATAACTGAGCAACCGGATCATTATTTCTTTTTCATCTAAGGTAGAGTAATACAAAGTCATTGTGTATTTCGAAGTGGAAACATCATATGTGCACTTTTTCTTCCACAAGGAAAACTCCGTTAAAATTCTATCCGGCAAGTTTCTATCTCCTTGGTAGAATTCCACCTTAATACTAGTCATGGTAGCTTCGTACAGATCCTTCATTTTTTCTCTTTGCTCGTTTTTATTATATCTTTTATCTGAAAGAATAATAATTTTAGTCACTCGTGGTATATTTATCTTACGAATTTGGTTTTTTTCATTCTGAACATACCAGACTCTAAAAATATCATCTCTCCTGGAATACTCTATCCATACAGGAGAACAATTTGCATATAATTTTTTACCCTCCCAATTAAAATACTCTATTCTTAATCTTGTTTGGTTCTTAATTGCCTGATAAACGGTTCTTATAAAATGCAATTCTTTATCAGAATGTCTTCCTGCTTGAGAAATATTCTTTTTTCTTCCCGTAACCTTATTCTCAATATTGTATCTGTCAAAGTAATTTATAGCCGCTAAATGAAGCTGCTTAATATCCATGGGGGATTCAAGAAGTGCTTTCTTAATGCTGTCTATTTGATCCTCTTGCAGAAAAATTCGTGATAAGGGATCTTCTAACACAGTTAGCAGCCATCTCAATTCCATCTTTGTCAGTGGAAGGACATTGTATAAATAATTACCATTTTCCAGAATAAACCTTGACTTTCCCTCTTCATTTATAAGTTCCGAATCCTGAATATATAAACGCAATTCTGCTTGTACTTTTTTTATTTCATCTTGGGAATAATAATCAAATGCTTTTTTAATATTCTGCTCTAAAATCTCATCTAATTTATGGTTATCAGTTCTGCCGGAACAACTCAAGACCGTGTCGGCTAAAACAATCGCATATCGGCTGAAGAGTTCATTAAATAATGCCTCATGACCTTCAGTTAATGAAACAATATCACCATCAATATCGTATCCATATTCTGTATAATCGGCAGAATTATTTTTCTTATTCTCAATGCTTCCTTCTCCAAGAAGCGTTTTCTTGTTGAAATAGACATTCCATATTGCTTCTACATCTGAAGAGACATCAAATGCTCCTAACGTATCGCCGGATTTAACACCAACCCTGATATAAAAACTGCGTATCCAATTTCTCAATTCTTTTGTTGGAAAGACTGACCGTTTTTCTTTGTTTTGTTGGAATCTTCCTTCTTTTTTCAGCCTGCCCCCTATATATTTTTCCTTTTCCAAATGGTATATAACTGGAATGTCAATATCAATCAACCTTTCTTTCCACTGATCATCAACAATACACTCCGATGTATCCGTACCCCAAATATAGGGAAGCATCTGGATGGCTGCCGACACTTGGCGAATAATATCTTCTTCATCAATAATGACTGCTTCTTCACTAATTATGTAACGTTGTATTTTCTTTCCTGTCTTTTGAACCCTTCTTTGAATTTTATTAATTGCATTCACATGTGAAAACACCGTGATTTTATCAATAAATTCCAATCTAAGTGCCATGATTCTACGCATAGCAACATGATAATACAAGACATATTCCCTGCCATTAATTACACTAATCCTGATTTCCAAAGGGATTAACAGCTCCTCAAATGATCTCATATCTGTACCATGTGAATACTCGATCAAACATAAATAGCTGTTTTCTATTGCAAACAAAATATCGATCAGGTTATAATCATACAAAGTTTTCTGTAAATAATTATGCTTGAAGCTAAAGCACTCCCTGTCGTATGAATCTGCTATGCTGTCACAACGTTTTGACATTATTGTTCCTAACTCACCCATCGGATAATACTGGGAGAAAAAATCACACATTGCTTTGAAATTATTTATATTACTTTGTTTTAAACCAGGATCAACATCCTTACATAATCCATTGATTATGGTTTCCATAGTAACAGGGGACTTGTACCAGAAATGGTCGCCAGAAGTTTTATTATTAAAGTATTTTTTAAAGGAAGGTTCATACTTTTCCCATTGCAAACGAAGCCATTTATTCCTCTCTTCCGGAATATCGCGCAAATCAGCAATCAGCCCCAGATCGTACAAATACTTTGTTCTATTACTCAAATTTGCATACTTATCTCTAAAACTTTTGGTCATATTTCGTGTATTACGAGACCAAATATTGAGCTGTCTGTTCACGCGTACTACACGATCAGTTTCCGCCGCAATAAAATCGTCCTCAATTCCATCTAACCAGTTCATTATAATAGAATACTCAATTTCATCGGTATCTGCCAGCCATTGCTTTCCACCATCTCCCTCGACTGTTTTCAACTCATCAATGTCAACTGGAAGCGAAGAAATTCCTCCTCTCAATGAGGATCGAGCATCCAAATCAAACAAATAATTCAAATAATCACCGATTTTACTTAAATTATGTAAAAAGTACAGATCATCGACAGGATTATCTGCACCAGAAGGCGTCGTTTTTAACGTTATTTGATTTCTCCCGTTTTTACGCTTTTCAAAGTACCACTTTTCACCTAATACCTTACCGAAAATTTTCCAGCGATCTTTTACGATCTGGCTCCCTTTAGAAAACTGTTCATATGATTTGAAACCATAAGCGAAATAATCTCTGATACTGTTCTTGAATATTTCATCAAAAGAGTTGGAGCCAATCAGTTCATCAAAAACAAGTTTTGATTTTCCAAGTATAATTCCCATACTACCCTCCTCATTTGTACAACAAAATGACCCCAAACCTTTGGAGCCATACAATTTTATATTTCCCATTCAGCTCACTAAAGGTAAACATTTTGAACCTTCTGTTTCCCTGAAGAAACCCCTCGTCATGGAGAAATGCGCTGTATTCTTCATTGGAACTGATCGCGGAAAATATAACAGCCTGCAATATGTGATGATAATTAATAGGAAGCTCCAGCGTACCGGACATCTTATGTTGTACTATTACTTGCATAAATCCCCCAACATCTCAAGATATTTTTCAACTTCTTCATCCACTTTTTCGAGACTATAGCTGAGGTTCAGTGCATGATTTAAGTGATTTCTAATACCTTTCAATTTCATATGCATCTGAAAGAATTCATCCAACAATATTCTTTTTTCTTCTGATACGTGAAACATCATCCAGATATCTGCATTCTCATAATCCACATACTTTTCATCTTTTTTTACATATTTTCCCTTTTTACGCGGAAACCATTTCCCGTTCATTTTCTCAAGACGCTCTTCTTGCGAATGCCCTTTATCTTTATCATATCTCCATGGCGCACACTGATTAAAAACCCGGGTTTCATCTTGATCCTTTTTTAAATGATACTCGCAAAGCCCGGCACTTTTTAAATATTGGGGCACTCTGCTTTCAATAAGTGTAAGTACCTGTTGGTAAAATCCTTTTTCTCTGCACCATTTGATCTCATCTATTACCGTTCTTTCGCTGGTTAATAAAACTCCATAGTCCTTTTTAATATTCTCTGCAAAGATAAAAAGATAGCTGTGACTCTTTAAATCTTTCTGCTTTTTTCTCTCTTCATAATACTCTGTTAAATCATGCAATCCTTGTTCAAAAGCAGCAATACTACAAAGCTGGATACCTTCTGATATCTTTTTCATACATAGAATAAGTTCATCCTGGAGCTTGTTTGTACTTAAATCATTGTCCGTATGCTTCTTCAAAAACGCTTCCAGAGAATCAATCCGACCATAATTAATAAATTCATTCATTCCCGATACAAAATCGAAAATATGGAATCCACTTCTTCCATCCACGATCCTTTTTTCCTCACCATGTTCTACTCCATAAATTCCCTGTACTTCAATCTTATCTACTTTCAAAAGTGAAATAACCGCCTCTGCCACAAGAAAAATTTCACGAAAACCACCATGCGTATCCAAATACAGCTTTATATTTTTTACCTTTCTTACTTTTTCTATTGTGTCGCTAATTCCCTGTTCAATATTCTTTTCATCTATTGGAACAATGACAAATTTCTCTTCCGGATCCGTGTCCGGGTTCATATAACGGTCTATCTGCGACTTAAAATAGTCTAGCGGCGATCCATGATAATGATCTTTTTTCCCATCTAAGTCTGTAATCTCCACATCTTTTTCCTCTAACGTAGACTTTGTGGCAAGAAGAATGATCTTATCAAGATATTCGTGTTTTTGAGCAAGCTGGTCTGCCAACATTTTAGGCACAGGATCCAACTGATAAATTCCTGTGTATTCTTTTCCATTCTCCCATTTAAACTTATTTTCTGACATAGTCAGCTTATATGGGAATGTGCTAAGTGCCAGTAATAATACATTACAATGTTCTTTCATTTTCTCCCTCCATGAAATTACGATTAATATTCCCTATACTGCACAAATTGAAAAATTACAGTCTTTTTTGTCCCTGATTCTGTTTTAATTTCTGTCACTTTCCGGTCACTGCACGCTGCACCCACATGAATTCCTTTTTCCTTTAATATTCTGATGACATGATACGCCATACAAAATTCCCCCTGACACAACACAAACTGCGGCATATACTGCATAATTTTTTCTGCATAGACTTCCGCTTCCTGCCGCACCTGTTCCGAGGTACTCTCCGGAGAAATTCCTGGAAAAGGAACATCCACGATTTCCCCATAGCATTTAGATGCTTCTATCTGCTCTTTTGTCCAATTTTTCTTTGGATGATTGGTAAAATTTACAAACATTTTTTAACCTCCGCATCTATTATCTTACTATAATTTGAGTATATCATTTTTCCTCATCCGTCTCAATCCCGCCTGGTCTTTTGCCTTGCTGCTTTTGAGAGCGTTACTGTACATCAAGACTCTGAATAATCTCTGCTGCAATTTCACTGTTATAATCAACAAGTTTTACCGAACGATTCCGTGGTGCATTCTCATCTAAATTGCCATCTGAATCTCTATCCTCCATGTACAGGCAGGAACTCCACCCGCATCCCAGGGTAACAATTCGAGACTCATCAATACCCGCCTGTTCGATCAGAAGCGTACGGATCGTTTCTGCTCTTCTCTCAGAAAAAGAAATACAAGATTCCTTTTCACCAGCTGATGTTGTTGTTCCACAGATCATCAGCGTAAACTCTGGATGATTATCCATATAGGAAATAACATAGGAAAGAGATTCCATCGCAGTGTCCTTATCTGCAAGTTCAGTAGAGTCCGGCATAAACGCAATGCTCTTCTCATCGAATGAAAGAATATCTCCTTCAGCAAATACTTCCTCAAGAACTTCTTGCACCTCTGTTTCTTCAACTTCTTCGTAAGGGATGACCTTTGCTTTCAATCCTGACTGTATCCCTTCTGTTTCCATTACAGATACCTGGTGTTCAAAACAATAGTTGTCGTCCAAAGGAACATCCTCCATAAAAATCACTTCATCAGCTCCCATCTTTGTAAATAAAGCCTCGTAGAATTCTTTTTCAATTTTTTTCTCGTTCTCAGATAAAGCCGGCTGATCCTCTCCTGCAACTTCACCACAGCAATACCAGAGCACTCGAATTCCTGACATATCCAGATCCATCAATTTTGCCAAATCTTCAACTGATGTTTCTACATCTAATTCACACACAGGTACAGATGTCATGTCAATCAAACCAAATGAGGAAATTCCTGAAGCATAGTACACCAAGATGTTGTCACGTCCCTCAATCTGATTAGAACGAAGTTTTCTGACCGCAAGTGATGTCGCCGCAGCAATATCTACTTCGTCGCTGTCGGGTTCGGCAGCATCAAGCTGTCCGATAATATCAGCTGCCACGGAAGACTGTGCTCTTTTAAGCATATCTGCAGAATATCCTCTATCGCTAAAGTCCGGGATCGTTCCGTCACAAATTACACTTGGAGTAGAATCTGCAAGGATACAACTGTATGTAGTTCCAGCCACTTCTGACAACTGCGCCAGTTCCTCAATCCCTGTATCCAGAACTGGATTGTTGTTAGCAATCGCTGAAACAAGAGCTATGTTGTATGGCTGGTTTAATGTCACAGGTTCTTCTTCACTATTGCCGCATCCTGTACAAATACAGCTAACCATACCAAGTGCCAAAATCATATTCCTCATTCTTTTCATATTACACAGCCTCCTTATATTCTCTTTCTTCACGGAAAGTCATCGTTTTCTTTGCTTCCTGTGCTTCATCCGCACCCAATGATCCATCCTCCTCAATAGATCCTGTCTTCCTGTCTTCAAGAAGCTTCTGGGCAGATTCAGCCATCGCATCTGAGTACGCTGCATCTTGCTGATGTAATGCCAAGAGCTTTCGAATAAGCATCTTCAATCCTTTTCGCAGCGCCTCGAGATTCGCCTCTGCAGCTTTTCGTCGTTCCCTGTCACAGATCATCGGATCAGCCGCCTGCTCAAGAGAGGCAAGTTCAGCCTCAAGCTGAGTGCAAAGCTTCTCATCCTGTTCCTGTTCTGCTTTCAGTTTGATACATTCTTTTTCAAGGTAGTATTCTTTATCGACGGAGAAAAAGAAAGACAATGCTCCTGTGACTGCTGTCGCCAGTGAACTGATGAGAGCAAGCGCATATTCAGCTACCGTAAACGTTTCTTTACTGATGAAATTTCCTTTTGCATCAAATGTACCGTAAGTTAATGGCATTGATCCAACGCGGATCGCAATACTTCCTATCACACTGACCGAAAAGAGAAAAATAAATACAGCAAAGAAGGTACGATGCATACTGGTTGACATCGAATCTGATTTCTTTGATACTAATGTTCCCAAAGCATACATGGTCCCATCTGACATCAGGCAGAGACATACCACAAGAATTCTCAACATATTAACATTGGAATACAAAATACTCTGGACGAACTCTGTATTGACAAAGAAGTCCGCAGCAAACGCAACTGCAGTAATCGGAAATCCTAACTGAATCATCCGTTTGCCAATTCGAATTGCGTATTTGGCATGCTTATCAGCGAGAGCATCAATCCTTAACTGGCGTTTCGCTGTCTTCTCATGAAGTTTCAGAATTCGCTCTTTCAGTTCCTGCATACGAACTGTCCTTGCCTTCACAATATTCTTGCCAGACAATTCATGCATGGCAACTTCTTCTTCGTGCCTGTTCTTGACAAATTCCCACTCAGCATCCACATAAGCGTCCCCCATCTCGCCTACCGTATACTGGTCGCTTATCTGAACAAGCGGAGAAAATTTGCTTTCACATTCAGCATATCTTTCCGCCAAAAATGAATCATTCAATAAAGAGTAGTCTCCCACAATAAATGTAGAAAGATCGGTATGTCCCTCTTCCACATTTTTAGGAAGAAAAGCCGGAGTATACTCTTCCATATTTTTAGAGCCAAAACTTCCCCTTTTCTTTTTACCAAAGATATCAAACATTCTCATCTTCCTCCTTTTTTACAGCAGCAGAGATTCTTTCCTTAAGCTCATTATGGTTTTTGTTATATAGCTCAAATACCCATTCCTGTTCCATCTGCGGAATATACCGATTTAAAATCGGTTTCAGAAGAACACCATGACCATAGACACATAAGCGCTCCTTAAGTACAAAAGCAGTAGCACTTATTTCATTGCGGCAGTTTGTTTCTCTGTTAGCAATGCGGTTTCTAATCTGTACAAGGCGCTGAAGGATCTCTGTCTTTCTTTTTTCCATCTGATTCCTATTTGCCTTCGACTGTTCAGCCGCATGATTTGCTTTAACTGCTTTCTTTGCATCTGCTCTGGCAGCCTGAGCTTCTTCTATCGAAGCAGGCAGTTTCACAGGGAACTTAACATTCTCTGCTTTCGGGACTTCATTTCTCTTGATCATTGCAGGTATGGACTCCAGTTCCATAAGAAGTGTTTCTGCTTCGGTACAAATAGCAGCAATATCTGTTTCCAAACGGTCAACTCTTTCGCTGCAGTATTTATAGAACAGATCTATCTTTCCATTAACATAAGCGGAATTCAAAAGTCCGCCGTCCTGGGAGATGCCAGCAGATTTGGATCTTCCATCAGCAAAGCCATGCAAAAATACCATAACAGTCGGAGTACCAAGACTCTTCATTTTAATTTTCTTATTTTTCATAATCATCCTCCCCCTCTTAGACAATTGCCAGATTTTCGATAGAATCGATGCTGACAAGCACTTTCCATTTTTGAGCGAAAGCTTCCTGTCCATCCTCCAAAGAGAGGAATATTCCTTTACTGCATCCTCCAATCACGGTTCCTCGAACACCATCGCGAATATTGATGCCCTCTTCTTCATAATTCCAAATGCGCATATCGTTTCCCTCCGTTGAATAAAGTTTCATTGTAACTACTGAGGTAATCATAGCACTATCTTTTTTCAGCTTCCTTTTTACATCGGAAACAAAAGTTACTAATTTAATCGCAATTCAGCCAGCAGTACCCTGGTAATATCCAGCTCCGTCTACGCTCAATCTCTTTCCGTTTTTTAGGAGAGATCTCTCCATTTCCGTACATTCTCTTTCCGCCTGCAGATGTTCTTTCACTTCCCTGATTTGTCTCTCAGGACTGATTCTTGATTCTCTGCCCAAATACAATACTCCCCTTTCAGGCAGCAATCTTTTGTTAGTTCACTTATCTGCCTGAAAAAGAGCATATCATCTTATAAAAGCAGGGCGGATGCCGTTTCTTATATCTTCTTTTACTAAAAATAAGCGTTCCTATGAAGGAATGGCATATTTTCTGCTTGTAAATTGAAACAGGATAATCTATAATTAAATTTATATTTCTATAATAGAAGATAAAGAGAACAGGAGGACACTTTCTTGAAGAGAGAAACCGTTATTGTACTGGACTTTGGCGGTCAGTATAATCAGCTGATTGCAAGGCGTGTACGTGAATGTAATGTTTACTGCGAAATCTATTCTTATAAAACAGATATTGAAAAAATCAAGGAGATCCAGCCGAAGGGAATTATTTTCACAGGCGGACCAAACAGTGTTTATCTGGAGGATTCTCCTACTTACACAAAGGAGATTTTTGAACTGGGGATTCCTATTCTGGGTATTTGCTATGGATCTCAGCTTATGATGCATCTCCTTGGAGGAAAAGTTGAGAAGGCACCTGTCAGAGAGTACGGGAAGATTGAAGTAACGGTGAATCAGGCATCAAAACTCTTTGAAAATGTGTCCGAAAAAACGATCTGCTGGATGAGCCATAATGATTACATTGCCCAGGCAGCACCTGGGTTTGAAATCAGCGCCCATACTTCAGACTGTCCTGTAGCTGCAGTGGAGAATGTAGAGAAAGGCTTATACGCCACTCAGTTCCATCCGGAAGTACTGCATACACAGGAAGGAAAGAAAATGCTTTCCAACTTTGTATATAATGTATGTAACTGCTCCGGAGACTGGAAGATGGATTCTTTTGTAGAAGAATCTATTAAAGCAATCCGTGAAAAGGTAGGCAGCGGAAAGGTTCTCTGCGCCCTTTCCGGCGGTGTGGATTCCTCAGTGGCAGCAGTTATGCTTTCTAAGGCAGTAGGAAATCAGCTTACCTGTGTATTTGTGGATCATGGTCTGCTGCGTAAAAATGAAGGGGATGAAGTGGAGGCGGTGTTCGGACCGGAAGGCCCCTATGACCTGAACTTTATCCGTGTAAATGCCCAGGAAAGATTTTATGAAAAATTAAAAGGCGTGGAAGAGCCAGAGCGCAAACGTAAGATCATTGGCGAAGAATTTATCCGCGTTTTTGAAGAAGAAGCAAAGAAGATCGGTGCAGTGGATTTCCTGGTTCAGGGAACCATTTATCCTGACGTGGTGGAAAGCGGCGTCGGCGGAGAATCTACTGTAATCAAATCCCACCATAATGTGGGAGGACTTCCTGATTATGTAGATTTTAAAGAGATCATCGAGCCTTTGAGAAATCTGTTCAAAGATGAAGTCCGTCAGGCAGGACTTGAGCTGGGAATTCCGGAATATCTGGTGTTCCGTCAGCCATTCCCGGGTCCGGGTCTTGGAATCCGCATCATTGGAGAAGTTACTGCTGAAAAGGTAAAGATGGTGCAGGATGCGGATGCAATCTGGAGAGAAGAAATTGCCAAGGCGGGAATCGCCAGAGAGATCGGACAGTATTTTGCAGCATTAACAAATATGAGATCTGTGGGTGTTATGGGGGATGAGAGAACCTATGACTATGCCATTGCCTTGAGAGCGGTGACAACTACAGATTTTATGACTGCGGAGAGCGCGGAAATTCCGTGGGAAGTAATCGGCAAGACAACCAGCAGGATCGTTAACGAAGTGAAGCATATTAACAGGGTGCTGTATGACTGCACGGGGAAACCGCCTGCTACGATTGAGTTCGAGTAAGTAAAGAAATCTGAGAACCCGCATAAACAGGGCGTTTGCGACGCATTAGGGGTCTATTTGATAACAAAATGATAACACTGGATGAAAAGCATTTATTCACTTTTCGTCAGAGGTT
>CALWHD010000158.1 GCA_944380235.1 uncultured Blautia sp. | reverse complement strand
ACGGCATGCTGTTCAGGCTTCCAGTGTAGTGCTGTGTAAAGTACCAGTTGTGATTGATCTGATAGCGCATGTTGCCCTCCTTTGTGAGTCTTCCTGTGATTTCTCCATTAAGTATGATAGCCTATATGGGGCAATATTACAAGGAGGTGAAAAAAACAGAGTGGGGATTGACAAAATGCTTGTCTTCCTCCACTCTGTTATTATGTTTTATCCCTCTTTCAGACAAAAGCCTAACCTTTTACCGCTCCCGCTGTAAGGCCCTGAATAAATTTTTTCTGTGCTATAATATAAAGTATCACCACAGGAACTGTCGCAATTGTCAGGGCGGCGAAAAGTTCCGGGTAATATACATTGTGATCGTCCACAAAAATCGCAAGGCCAAGTGGAATTGTCTGCAATTCCTGGCTACGAATCAGAATACTGGAGAGGAAATACTCATTCCACACATTCAGACCACCAAAAATCGCAACCGTCAAAAGTCCAGGCTTCGTCAAAGGCGTCATCACATACCAGAAGGACTTAAACCATCCGCAGCCGTCAATTCTTGCCGCATCTTCCAGCCCCTTTGGAAGTGATGCATAGTAGCCCCGCATTAGAAATATGCTAAACGATAGAAACTGCGCCACGTACACCAGAACCAGTGAAATTCGTGTATTAGCCAGTCCCAGAGCCACTATAACCTGATAAATGGGAATAGCCAGAACTCCTCTGGGTATAACAATGCCTACCAGAAGCAGCAGATAGATAATCTCTTTGCAGCGGAATTTGGATTTTGGCATTCTCGCAATAACATACGCTGCGCAGCTGGCAATAGGCAGCAGCAAAATCAAAAACAAAACTGTGATAATAATGCTATTCAGATATTTCTGTCCCAGATCTGCTCTATTCCATGCATTGATAAAATTTTCTATTCTGGGTTCAGATGCCATGCCCCAGATATTGTTGTAAAATTCATAATCGTCTTTAAATGCTCCAAAAATCATCCACAAAACAGGATATACCGTAATAATCAGCATCAGGATTAAAACGAGATATTTAAAGCATAAGAACAATCTTTTTTTCGTTTTTCCTTCACTTAATCTATTCATCGTCATCCTCTTTCGTCATAATCTTCAACTGCATAAATCCGAACACAGACACAATCAGCACTAAAATGATCGTCATGGCATTTGCCTTGCCAACATTCATAAATTTCAAAAGATTCCGCACTATGTATGTCAGCGCCACCTCAGTGGAATTAAACGGGCCACCGTCTGTCATAACCTTTACCAGATCATAGTTCTGGACAAATCCTCCGGTAAATGCAATCAGTACATTTAAGACAATTGTCGCATTCATCTGCGGCACAGTTATACTTTTAAACTTCTGCCATGCTCCAGCTCCATCAATAGCTGCACTTTCATATAAATCCGGCGATATTTTCTGCAGTCCTGCCATATAGATCACCATATGAAATCCTGTCCATTTCCAGACATCAACCACACAAATAGATGTCATCGCCACTGCCGGATCACTCAGCCATTCCTGAATAAAACCGCCAAGCCCAACTGTATTCATAAATTCATTTAATATTCCAAAAACCGGGCTGTAAATCCACGACCACAACACGCCGGTAACGATAAAGGAAAATGTAACTGGTATGAACACAGCAACACGAAACAGTGTAAGGCCTCTCATTTTCTTTGCTAAAAGAAGAGCCAGTCCAAGCCCCAGTGCATTTTTAGCAATGGTTATAAACACTGCATAATACAGTGTGTTTTTGATGGATTTCCAAAAAACTTCATCCTGAAGTGCGAACACATAGTTCTTCAGACCTATGAAGGTGCCTCCTCCTGTCATGCTGGTTGTCTGGAACAAGCTTGTAAAGGCTCCGATAAACAGCGGTATAACTACAAATGCCAGAAGTAATATGAGTGCAGGCGCCACCATTGTGATGATAAAAATACGGTCTCTTAATTTACGGCTTTTCAACCATATCACCTCCTCACAGGCCATTCCTACTCACAATGGGTCAGCCAGCTTCCCATATTTTTCCAAAGCCTGTTATATCCTTCCCATTTGAGGAATTCCTCTGTGCACCAGTGTGGGGCACAGTCTGTTGTAAAGACAGCACATCTTCCATTTCCCGGCTCACTGACAGCAATAAACGGATCTCCCTCCACAGTAGAGAGCACTTCTGCTCCCGGTCTGTCAGCAACAGTTTTATTATATCCCAGGATGACCGGCCACTCCTTAATTCCTTCTAATACAGGATGATCTCTTTTCTCCTCACATACAAGAGGTCTGCATCCCTCTGGGAATTCCTGTCGGTCATCATGCTTAAGAATGCTTACCGGAAGAATCTTCTGCAGGATTGTTTCCCCGTATCTTGCCTTTCCGTCATACCCTGCAAAGGACATATATCCACCTATCATCAGGAGCCCTTTCCCATTTTTTGTGACAAAATCATACAGTAGTTCCAGTTTATTCGACTTCTGCCTCCCGTCAGAAAACACACTCTGAGAAAGCAGCAGATTATTAGATCCTATGTCAGACAGTGCCACTATATCATACTGTCCCAGCTCCTCCATATTGTCCGGAAACTCTGTTGCCGCCAGATGATTGGGAATATGCGTCACCTCGTACCCCGCCAGCTCAAAAGCATTGCGGATATATTTTACTCCCTCCTTGTAAACCGTTGTCTGAAAACTGTCAAATCCTTTTATATGCGTTGTAATATTGATCCATGATTCCCCCGCAATCAATACTTTTTTCACTTGCAGACCCCCTTTTTTCCAGGGACAGGCTCTTTTTCCATTGCCTGTCCCTGTGTGTATCTATTTCACTTCAATTTCCGGAATCTCTTTCGGAGTTACATTGTCCCACTGTTCATCAGTCCAGGACTCCCACCAGTCATACTGATATCCCGTCTCCTCTACCAGAGTTTGGTATGCATCCTGTACCTGCTGAGCCGCCTGCTCCGGTGTTACCTCTCCGGACATTGCCGCCGGAACCGCCTGCATCAGTGCATCATTCATCTGAATCGGCATAACCCAGTCAATCCATATTGTGTTGAGAGGTACCATTTCTTCCCCAATCTTTTGGGCGTATTCATCATCAATGGTCTCTACTCCTTCTATCGGGCAATTGATAGGCTGGTAAGTAGAAAGGATCTTCTGTGCATTTTCCTCTCTCAGAATAAATTCAAAAAACTGCATGATCAAATCGAGATTATCCTGGTTCGCAAAGCTAGGAACAGCAATACCGTAATCCGGAGCACCTGCGTGCTGTACGATCACATTTTCGTCATCTACAAATCTCGGAAGGGAAGTTACTCCAAGCTCAAAATCTTTCACGAGCTCCTTGGTCGGTGCAAGCTCCCATGTTCCTCCAAAGAACATAGCCGCCTCCTGCTGAGCAAAAGCAGCCTTCATTCCATCTGCGTCTGTCTCAAAGCTGGCGGAAGTATACAAGCCTTCGTCATACATTCTCTTAAATACATCAAAAGCCTCCACTTCAGCTTCGCCAGTAAATTCATGCTGTCCTGTAAGGAATTCATGTATATTCTCAATAGACTGATTTCCGCTCGTCTGGGCATAAATATCACCGTAGTACATCAGCCAGTAGCTCTGCGTTTTCCCCTGATGGATCATAGGCATGATCCCTTTCTGCTCCTGGATAACCTTCCCGCATTCGATCAGGTCGTCAAAAGTCTTTGGCTCTTCCAGTCCCAGCTCATCAAACATTGTTTTATTATAATACAGCACACTGGAACTCTGATCGCCGTACGGAAATCCCCAAAGGTGATCACCAATTGTATAGTAGTCAAGTACACCTTCCTTAAATCTATCCTTTAATGGCTCCATTAGTTCAGTCAGGTCCATAAGCATACCGTTAGGTGCAAGACTGGAATACACGCGCCCGCCGTTCGGGAAACAGATATCAACCTCTTCTCCCGAAATTTTAGCCGCCTCCAGATTCGTTACCATGTCGTCCACCTTGCCCTGCCAGCGATACTCAACGGTACAGTTATATTCCTCTTCAAAGTCTTTAAATACCTCTTCCCAGGCCGCTTCCTCACCTTCATATCTCCGAACAGTACCCAGAATATGAAGCGTCCTTTTTTCCCCATCAGAGCCTCCCTTTGAGCATGCCGCTAATGGCAGGCACATAGCTATGACCAATATAACTGACAAAATTCTCCTTTTCATAATTTTCTTCATTTGCCTTCCTCCTGAAAACATCACACTACATTAACAATCAGTTCTCCTTTGTTATCATCTGCTTTTTTAAATTCCAAATGAAACGGCATCTGCTCTTTCTCATTCATCCAGATACATTGTGTGCTCATAAACACTTCTGCGTCTTTTCCCATTCCAAAATAGTCAAGTCCTTCTTCCAGCGGGTTATCTCGGAATCGAATCCGCAGCATTCCTTCATCCTCCTCATATTCTGCATCAAATGCCGTAAAAGGAATGTCAAAATTTCTTTCCAAAAACTCTTTCCATTCTTCACCGGAATGTTCAAAAAATTTCTTCAAATCTGCCGCTCTTTCTTCTGCCAGCAGCTTCAAAATTTCTTCATACAACGCTTCCGCTTTTTCTGGGAAAAACTCTACAAGGGTTTTCTTCAACATGTACAGCTCCATACCGAGCAGCCGCACTCCTCTGCGGATATTCTTTTTCTGGGCTTCTTCCGGAGTCTGAGCCAAATAGTCTTTTCTGTGATCCTGCCCGTCATAATCCGGTTTGATGTCGTCAAACTTCAACTGTGCAAAAGGAGGCATAATCCATCTGAAATCACACTGTGCATCCCCCTTCATCAGACACTCCGGAATAACAACCACCCCGTCCGGGTTGTACTTCTCCAATATGTGCTGATGTAACTCGTCGCAGTAGACATGCCCCCACATCCACCAGTCTCTCTCCTGCCATACATCTGCATATGCACATGACGGCACCTGCATGGCCACATCATATGTAGTATATTTTCCCTCCTTTCTGTGCCAGAAATCTGAAAGGGCATTATCCCAAAAACGCTGGATATGTTCTACATCAATAGGCATTCCCAGAGCAGTATGTGCCTTTTTCATCTCCTCTCCACGCCAGTTTGCCTGAATTCGGATCCAGTGGCGCACAGCTCTTCCTCCCTGAAATTTTTCCTCTTCTGTCAATATTTTGCTTACCGCATAGTAAAGCAGTGCATGCGTCCTCATTAATATTCCTGCCTGCCGTCCTAATTCTTCACTGGAATAATTCATGGCAATCGAACCTCCTGAATTTTTCAATATTTAACCTCGGAACATCTTCTCCTTCTTTATATATTTTCATGATCCTGGTCCGGTCTGCTATCACCCTTATATTGGTAAGCATCTCCTTCTCTACGACAAGAATATCTGCATATTTTCCCGTTTCTATTGTTCCTGTTATTTCTTCAATCCCGAGAATCTTTGCATTATTTCCTGTTGCACATACAACTGTCTCTCCTACAGACAGTCCAGCACGTTCTACATAGTCAACTACCTCCACGATGTTGCCACCCATAGGAGTCATACTGGAATCACTCAGGAAATCCGATCCAAGCCCACACACAACGCCTGCTTTATATGCTCTGCGAAAAGATTTCAGCTGAACTTCAATAAGCTGTTCTGCCTTGCGAATTTTATAATCGGGCATACCACACGCTGCACCTTTATTTTTCATTACGTTGAAAATTGATATGGTAGGAACAAGAAAACATTTGTTTTTGAGGATCAGCTCCAGCCCTTCGTCGTCCATGTAGACTCCATGTTCGATACTGTCTATCCCTCCTTTCGCCGCATTTATAATTCCCAGCCTCCCCTGTGCATGAGCTGCTGTTCTTACTCCTCTGTTGTGCGCTTCTTCCGCGCATGCCTGAATTTCTTCCAGACTGTACTGGCACTCCTGAGATGAACCGTACTCAGACATAACACCGCCAGAAGTATAAATCTTTATAAAATCTGCCCCTGCTCTGAGCTGTTCACGCGCAGCCTTTCTTACCTCACTGACGCCATCTGCAAGCCTACAGGTCAGACCCCGGTTTGAAAACTCTACAGGAACTGAATGCATCAGCTCACCGTGTCCTCCCGTCTGCGAAAGAGCCAAGCCACACGCAAGGATTCTGGGACCAGTCATTTCTCCCTCTGCTATAAAATTCCTCAAAGGTATCCCATTTCCGGAGGTGCAGTCTCTTACAGTCGTATATCCCGCGTCAATCAGTCTCCATGCATCCAGAACAGATCTCATTCCTCGAAGAATCGGGTCTTCACAGATCTGAACCGTATGGGACATAACCTTTCTTCCAAAGAGATGGAGGTGAGCATCAATCAGTCCCGGCATGATCACATAGCCGTTGCAGTCTACAGTTTCTGCGGTCTCAGGATATTTCACCGTACCATGCGGACCTACAGCCTCGATATGCTTTCCTTTGATAAGCACATCCATGTTTTCCTGGGATTCGGGCCTAGCTCCATCTAATAAGATCCCGTTGCTCAACAATTTATATTCAGCCATGCACTCTCCTTCTTTCCTATTCTTCTATTCTCTCGATCTTAAACACCACCGGGCGAAAACCATCTGTACAACAGGCAATGGCTACTCCCTCATCTTTTGCATATGTAGTAAAATTTCCTCCGCTCATAATCTGCACTAGATACTGGTGAATATCTGACCATGCCCAACCACAAAAGCCTTCAGGACATTTCCCCCAGTCATCTGATATAAATTCCTGTCCCTCCTCCAGATACGGACAGGGCATCATATCCATTGCCTTGAAGTCATCTCCCATGTACTTCTCTGCGATATCATCACAGGCTATTTTTTTCAAAACGGTTATCTTGGCTTTTTTCGCTAAATTTGGCATTTTCTTCCTTCCTTTCTTTATAAATCTGTCACTTCTTTTCTATCCGGCATGGATGTTTGGGCTCCTTTTCTGGTTACTGTGACCGCGGAAGCCTTTTGCCCAAATCTAATGGCATCTGCACAGTCCTTACCTTCACTCAATGCCACGGCAAATGCTGCTGTAAAGCTGTCCCCTGCCGCTGTTGTATCAAGTGCCCGCATTTTAATTGTTTCAAAGAATTCTTCGCATTCCTCTGTCACAAGCATGCACCCTTCTTCTCCCAGCGTCACAATAACTGCCTTCACCCCCCTTTCAATCATTTTTCTGGCCCCTCTCTTGATATCCTCTGCTGTTTCTATCTTTTCACCTGTCAGGATTTCCAGTTCACTTTCGTTAGGCTTAATATAATCGATTCCCTTCCAAAATCCGTCCGGCAGATCTGAACGCGCCGGTGCAGGATCCAAAATCACCAGCTTTCCCATCTCATTTGCCATTTCTTTCACATATTCAACAGTGTCAATGGGAATCTCCAGTTGCATGAGAATAATATCGCTCTCCTGTAGTCTCGAAGTATATTTGTGCAGTCTCTCTTTTGTTACATCTCCATTTGTCCCTTGAACAACAACAATGGAATTTTCCCCGCCATTATCTACTGTAATAAACGCCTGTCCTGTTGTTCTTCCTCTGAGCATTTCTATTGCCGTAGTGTCAACCCCGACACTTTCCAGATTTTCCTTCAGTCTCCTGCCGTATACGTCATCTCCCACTGCGCCGATCATTGCTACCGTTCCGCCCAGTTTTCCTGCTGCATATGCCTGGTTAGCTCCTTTTCCACCTGGAATGAATGCAACAGACCTACCTAGAACAGTTTCCCCTGGTTTTGGCCTGTGATCTGTCTCGATCACACAGTCCATGTTCAGACTTCCTACCACCAGTATCTTCTTCACACTTCCCCCTCCTTTCCTGGATCAAGGTACTACATCTTGAATAAATCTCATCTTCGTAGACAAAGACTGCTTTCCGGTCCGGCAGGGCTGGCTGTACTCCGTATCGTGTCACAGTAATCCCGGATGCATAGATTGCAAATCCTATAGCATGTATAACATTTTTCCCTTCACTCAGACAGACTGCCATTGCACTGATAAAAGAATCTGCCCCTCCTGTTGTATCTACCGGTTCAAAACCTGTGCCTGGAAAATGTATGGAAAAGTCCCTATTAGTTAAATAACATCCTCTGGCTCCCATGGTTACAATCACATTTTCTGCTCCCCGTTTTCTCAATATTTCCGCCTTTTCCTCCAGGCTTTTAGAGCCTGGCACCAGCAGATCAAGTTCTTTTTCATTGGGGACAAAATATGTTATATCCTGTAGTAACTCATCTTTAATTTTTTCAGTAGCAGATGGTTTTAAAATCACTTCTGTATGATTCCGTTTGCAAAATTTAATCGTATATTCCACAATTTTGTCCGGAATTTCCATAGAGAGAAGACAGTATTTGGCACTTTGAAACAAGTACCTGCACCCGTTAATCTGGGAAACATCCAGATTTCTGTTCGCCCCCTGATAGACCACAATCGTACTTTCTCCGGTACTGTCCACATTAATGTAGGCCTTTCCACTAGAGAGGGCAGAATCAAAAATCACTCCGTCCATATGCACATGATTTTCTGTAAGACTTGTATAGAGCTGTTTCCCGTCTATGTCATTCCCAAGGCAGCCAATCATATAAACTTGTCCTCCCAGTTTTCCTGCGCCTACTGCCTGATTTCCACCCTTTCCTCCTGGAAATACAAGAAGCTTCTCCGCAATCTGGGTTTCTCCGTTGACAGGTATTCTGGAAACTTCCATGGTCACATCCATATTCAGGCTTCCTACTACCACAATTTTTTCTCCCTGCTTTTCCTGGGGTGGTTGAACAATACTTCCTCTTTCTACAACAACTGGCGAGAACTTTCTCATCAATTCAATCTGCTTCTTTTCATTAATCATATCGGCCAGATAGTCTATAGCATCACTGCTCATATTCTCTGATGGAAGCCTTATAGAAGAGATCCCCTCTCCCAGAATTTGAAGCATCCCGCTGTCCCCAACAGCAATCATTGACAGACTGTCGGGAATCACTGTGCAGCTTCGTTCCATTAATTTCCATACACAACAGGCAATTTCCTCTGATCCGCACACCACAGCTGTCACTTGTTCATTAATACACTGACGGATCCCTCTCTTTTCTATATCTCCTATACCTTCTCCTTCATAAGCCCAGACCGCCTCAAAAGGAAGGTTGTGGCTTTGAAGTGCCGTTTTGTAGCCATCTAAAATCGACTTATCATCCTGTTGAATGATACAGGCAATCTTCTGATGCCCCTCTTCTATCAGCCTCTCTGTTGCCAACTTTCCCGCATCGGAAAGCCGATAATAAAATGTCACCTTTTGATGCTCATCAAATTGCTTTGTCTGAGAAATATATACTGTCACATCCTCTAGTTTGCCGGCAAAAAATTTTTTAGTAGAATCAATAATAAGTCCCGATACCCGACGTTTTATCATTTGCTCTATGAGCTCCGGAATATTCTCATCACTCTCCGCATAACTGATAATCAGGCTATATCCTCTTATCCTGACTGCCTTTTCTGCACTGACCACGATATTTTCCCGTTCCCTATTCCGAAGCTTAATGATGAGTCCAATCAGATGATTTTTTAACCCTTCTTTTTCCCGATATTTAAAATACGGAACATAATTTTCTTTTTCAATGACCTCTAAAACTCTTTTTCTTGTTTCTTCACTGATATCTCTGTCTTTGCCATTCATGACCTTTGAAACCGTCGAAGTAGATACACCGGCAAGCCTTGCAATATCATGTATGTTCATTGTTCCTCCCTTCCTCGTTGTATTCCGGAAAGCATTTTAGTAAATTAATTTTGTATAAACCTTATCATTTTATGAAAATTTAATCAATATTTTCATTTTACGAAACTATTTTCCGACATTTTGCACAATTTCAACAATTTTACTAAACATGTTTCGTTTTATATTTTCGGAATTTTCGACAAGATAATTTACAATTTATCCTATCAGCTTTTGATCAAGATAAATACAAGTAATTATTTCCAACAAAAAAACAGCCTGCCGTGTCACGACAAGCTGTTGTCATCTCTTTTTTTATACAACACCTGATTACATAACAGATGTAAATAAAATGCTTATTCAAACTCCGACTGGACCGCATCATATCCGGTCTCTTTTGTCCGGATCTTCATGACACTCCTGATTTCATAGCTGAAGATCTTCCCATCTCCCACATCCCCGGTAAAGGCCGCTTTCTGGATAGTGT
>CALWHD010000157.1 GCA_944380235.1 uncultured Blautia sp. | reverse complement strand
CCCCAGAGTATCTCTTGCCACTGCCGCCGCATAAGCGATAGCAATAGGTTCTGTACATCCCATTGCCGGAACCAGCTCTTCTTTTAAAATTTTTACATATGTGTCGTATATTTTTTTCTCCATTGTTCAGCTTACCTTTTACCTTTTTTCTTTTGTCATTCCCTCAGCTGCAAGCAGCTGATCCAGTTCTGCCTGCAGCGACAGACCTGCAGCCATACCAGTCTGTCTCACTGCCAAAGCTCCGCAGGCATTACCCAAAACAGCACACTCCCGCAGGCTTTTCTTCTGCAGCAGTCCATACAAAAACCCTGCTGCAAAACTGTCTCCGGCACCGGTAGTATCCACACAGGAGACTTGAAATCCCGGTACACAGAAACGTTCCTTTCGCGCTGCGACAAAACATCCCTGTTTTCCCCGTTTCAGAATCACACAGCCTGTCCCGCAGTTTAAAAGTACTTCTGCCGCTTCTGTATAAAGTTCTTTTCCAGTGAGACATTTGGCTTCCTCCTCATTTGCAAACAGATAATCTATCTTAGAAAAGGATTCCCGCATCTCTTCGGCCCGTTCTTTATTTTTACATTTTGTCATATCCGCACAGACTAGAATCCCCTGTTCTTTTGCCTGTGAAAAAATTTTAAAAAGTTCCTGATTTTTCAGCCAGGGTGAGACAAAGATGCTGGCAAAACTGAGGATCTCGGTATCTTTTGGAAACCTTTCCGGCAAGTGTTCCTGTTTCAGCTGCCTCAGGGTCCCGGCAGGGCTGGTAAGAAAATTCCGCTCTCCGTTTTTCTGCACCAGTACTACATTCACAGAAGTGGAAATTTCTTCGGTTTCCTTTGTCATCTCCATACCGATTCCCAGCTTCTGACATCTGGTTTTGATCAGTTGTCCCGCATCATCTTTTCCAAGAAGCGTGCACAGCTGCGGACGGATTCCCAGCTGTGCCAGCCGGACGGCTTCATTTAAGGCATCTCCTCCTGTGGACACATGGATGGTCTCTGCAGAGGTTGAACCTGTCAGGAACACCTCCGGATCCGCGGGACGCACCAGGACATCCAGAATGGCAGCGCCTATGATAACTATTTTTCCCATGGTTTTTTCTCCATTATACATCATCTGTTTCTGCTCATAGAATTAGAGTATCAATTTCTCTTTCACTTGTCAAACTCCTTCGTTTCTTCATATGATAGTGTATCTGATAATGAAAGGAAGGATATTGATGGAGCAGTCTCTTTTAGAAGTAAAAGATGTCAGTTATGCTTATCATACAAAATCCGGTGAGACTCCGGCGCTTTCTCATATATCACTTGCTGTTTCCAAAGGGGAGTTTCTGGCTATTGTAGGCCCCTCCGGCTGCGGAAAATCCACTTTTCTGGATATGCTCTGCGGACTTTTAAAACCGGAAATCGGAGAGATTCTTTTAAATGGAAATCCCCTGGAATTTTCTGCAGCAAAAATCGGATATATGCTGCAGAAAGATCATCTCTTTGAGTGGCGTACTATTTACAGCAACGTTCTTTTAGGGCTGGAAATCCAGAAGAAAAAAACACCGGAAACCATCCGGCATGCAGAGGAACTTCTTTTGTCCTATGGACTGGACAAATTTAAAGACGCACGTCCCTCCCAGCTTTCCGGAGGAATGCGGCAGAGAGCAGCACTTATCCGCACCCTTGCTCTGGATCCGGAACTGCTTCTCCTTGACGAGCCTTTTTCGGCGCTGGATTACCAGACCAGGCTCTCGGTAGGAGACGATATAGGGAAAATCATAAAAAAAGAAAGGAAAACAGCCATACTGGTTACCCATGATATCTCAGAGGCAATCAGCATGGCTGACCGTGTTATTGTATTCAGCAAAAGGCCTGCAGGAGTACAGAAGATCATTCCTGTAGAATTTTCCATGCCTGACCGAACTCCTATGAGTTCCAGAAGTGCTCCTGAGTTTAAGAATTATTTCAACGAAATCTGGAAGGAGCTGAATCATGATGCATAAGTTATCTTCTATGTCAGCAGAACAAAAAACTTATCTTCAGGGGCAGAAACGGAATGCTGTCCTGGTCCAGATTTCCAGGTTTCTGATCTTTATTTTGTTTATCGGACTGTGGGAAGGCTGTGCAAGACTGGGAATTATAGACTCCTTTATCTTCTCCAGTCCCTCCAAGATTCTTTACGCCATGACTGACATGATGAGGAACGGCACCCTGATTCAGCATGTTTCTATTACCCTGGCTGAAACTATGATCAGTTTTGCCCTGGTAACTGTGCTTGGCATTGCCTCAGCCGTACTTTTATGGTTGTTTCCCCGGCTCTCTGCTGTCCTGGAGCCTTATCTTGTGGTGCTGAACAGTCTTCCCAAATCTGCTCTCGCCCCGCTTTTAATTGTCTGGCTTGGGAGCAATATGAAGACCATTGTCATCGCCGGGATTTCTGTGGCGATCTTTGGGGCAGTATTAAATCTTTACACTGGTTTTTGTGAAACAGATCCTGATAAACTGAAATTGATCCGCACACTGGGAGGCTCAAAGGCAGATTCCCTTTTTAAGGTAGTTCTTCCTTCCTCCATCCCCCTGATCTTAAGCGTTATGAAGGTCAATATCGGGCTTTCTCTCATCGGCATTGTCATCGGAGAAATGATAGGAAGCAAAAGCGGGCTTGGCTATCTGATCATATACTCCAGTCAGGTCTTCCAGCTCACTACCATGATCATGTCCATTGTGATCCTCTGTGTGATTGCCATTTTGCTTTATGGGATCATTTCACTGATTCAGAAATGCTATCTGAAAAAATATTCTTAACATCACTGATATTTTTTATAGCCCGGGTGTCTTCCTGTGACACCATAGCCTTCCCGCATGGAAATCAGCCGGTCAATATTTTCCCTTGAGATTTCCTGAGCGCCTCCCAAAAGGTGAGCATTTAAACTGATCTGCGCAAACAGTTCCAGGGTTTCCATGCGGTAGTAGGCTGTGATCACGTCTGTGCCCATTGTCAGTGCACCGTGATTCTGAAGAAGCAGTGCATCGTGCTCTTCCAGATAAGGAGCGATTGCCTCAGGCACTTCCTCAGTGGAAGGAGTTCCATAAGGAGTAACCGGAACAGAGCCCAGAGCAATGACTGTCTCGATCATGGAATATTCATCCAGGGGACGGTTTGCTACTGCATAGCCTGTAGCCACCGGAGGATGGGCGTGAAGAACTGCCCCTACATCTTCTCGCTCCTGATAACAGCGAAGATGCATCTTGATTTCTGAAGAAGGACGATAGCCTTCCTCTGCAGAAAGAATTTTTCCGCTCTTATCTATTTGAACCAGTTTCTCTGGTGTGATAAAACTCTTGCTGATTCCGGTGGGCGTCACTAAAAAGGTCCCGTCAGAAAGTTTTACAGAAACATTTCCGTCATTTGCTGCAACCCAGCCTTTCTGCCACATTTTATGGCATACATCACAAATCTGATCTCTTAATTCTTTATGATTTAATTCCATTTTCTTTTCTCCTCTGTGCCCATTCTCTCCACTGCTGTGTATCATGGGGCTCATATACTTTCACATTTACAGAAGCCTTCAGAATATCTCGCGCCTCTTTTAAATCCTTTACTTCTCCAAGTGCCAGAAGCTGCATCATCAGATTGCCGTATACCGTAGCTTCCACTGGTCCCGCATAGACAGGGATGCCGCAGGCATCTGCAGTCATCTGGCAAAGAAGGGCGCTCTGCGCTCCCCCTCCGATCAGATGGATAGCCCGGTAAGTTTTTCCTGTACACCTGGAAATCTCCTCCAGGGTATTCTGATAAGTCAGCGCCAGACTTTCGTCAATACACCTTACGACCTCTCCTGCCGTTTCCGGTACTTTCTGTCCGGTTCTGCGGCAATAATTCCGGATTCTTTCCGGAATATTTCCCTCCGGCAGAAACTCCTCTCTGTCAGGGTCGATCAAAGACTGAAAAGGCTCTGTCTCAAGCGCCATCTGTTCCAGTTCTCCAAAGCTGTATTCCTTTCCCTCTTTGCTCCACTGCCTGCGGCTTTCCTGGATCAGCCACAGTCCGATAATATTCTTAAGGAAAGAAACTTTTCCGCCGCAGCCCCCTTCGTTGGTAATGTTCCCTGTAAAGGATTCTTCTGTAATAACAGGTCCATCCAGTTCTGTTCCAAACAAAGACCAGGTGCCGCAGCTTAAAAAGATAAAATCATCTTCCATCTGCGGAACCGCTGCCATAGCGCTCTGGGTATCATGTCCTGCCACTGCAATGACCGTCAGATTTTTCACACCCAGCTCTTCTTCAAGGGAAGGACGCAGAGTTCCAAGCCTGGTCCCCGGCAGCACGATGGAAGGGAGAAGCCTTCCCGGAATCCCCAGAGAATCTGTGATCTTATCCGCCCACTTTCTTCTCCGGATATCCAGCATTTGCGTGGTGGAGGCTATGGTATATTCCGCTGCCTTTTCCCCGGAAAGATAATATTGGAACAAATCCGGCATCAAAAGCATATGTTCTGCTCTCTCCAGAGCATTCTCTTCTGCCTCCTGTTCTGCCATCAGCTGGAAAACCGTATTAATTTCCATAAACTGATTTCCCGTCAGCTGGTAAAATTCTTTTTTCTCTATTTTTTTCAGGGCTTTTTCCAGCATCCCTGCAGTTCTTCTGTCCCGGTAATGGACCGGGTTGGACAGAAGCCTTCCATTCCTGTCCAAAAGCCCGTAATCCACGCCCCAGGTATCCACTCCGATACTTTCTGCTCCACCCTCAGTCAGAGAACGGAGGATTCCCTGCTTCATCTCGTGAAACAGACGGAGAAAGTCCCAATACATGGTTCTCCCATGCTCTGTATCCAGCGTTACCGGAATATTTGGGAAACGGTGAAGTTCTTTTACAGACAGCTTTTCTCCGCTGAAACTGCCCATCATAACTCTTCCGCTGGAAGCGCCATAGTCCACCGCCAGCATTTTTCTCTCTTTCATTTCGCTCACCTTTATTTATACAGCGGACCGTATGCTGCGCACGCCCGGTAATCCTGTCCTTCTTTATCCATACCAAATGCATTCCAAGCTGCAGGACGGAAAATCTTTTCCTCCGGCACATTGTGCATGGAAACAGGGATGCGGAGCATGGAGCAAAGAGTGATCAGGTCTGCTCCGATATGGCCGTAGCTGATCGCTCCATGGTTAGCTCCCCAATTGTTCATGACATCATAAGCTGTCTTGAAAGCGCCTTTTCCTGTCACTCTGGGTACGAACCATGTACATGGCCAGGTATAGTCTGTACGTTTCCAGAGAATATCGGATACCTCATCCGGCAGCTTTGCAGTCCAGCCCTCTGCAATCTGGAGTACTGGTCCCAGACCTTTTACCAGATTCAATCGGATCATGGTAACCGGCATCTCCACATCTGTCAGGAATCTGGAGGAGTAGCCGCCGCCGCGGAAATATCCGAAATCTGCAGGATTCCATGTTACAGCTTTCATGATATTCTCCATATCTTCCTCTGTAACATCAAACCACTGTTTCATCACACTATTGCCTTCCCCGTCTTTCGCTGCTCCGCACGCATCCAGACAAGCCGCTCCTGAATTGATCAGATGAATGAATCCTCCTGCTTCTTTTGCTTTGCCTTCCAGTTCATAGCCTGATGCCTCTTTTACTGCTTCGGGGCTCCAGTATGTACGCACATCGGCAAATATCTGAGCGCGGTTGGTCAGCAGTTTCATAAACATCATGCCCAGGCCATTCAGCACATCATTTTCTGTGGCAAGAATATAAGGTTCTCTGGCTCCGTTCCAGTCAAAGGAAGTATTTAACAGGGCTTCCGCAAAGTCCGCGTTAGGATAGAAGTCCGTCCACTGCCTCTGTCCCTGGAAACCGGCTGCCAGTGCATTGTGCCCGCACTGTTCTTCTTCGCAGCCTTCAGACAGGTTTGCATTTCCGTTCATCAGATCCTTGATGATACACATCATCTTTACAACAAATTCCCAGTCTTTATCCTTTTCTTCCCGGTTTTTCTGTACGGTTTCCGGATTTTTATCAAAACCTTCAACGCAGTATTTTTTCGTCCATGCAAGAGCCTTCTGGAACTCTTCTTCATCATAAATACCCTCTGTCATACGGCGGATGATCTCTACTTCATCCACAGATTCCACCCGCATTCCAAGATAGGATTCTATGAAATCATGGTCAATAATGGAACCGCCGATTCCCATACACATGGAACCGATCTGCAGGTAGGATTTTCCCCGCATGGTAGCCACTGCCACAGCTGCCCTTCCAAAACGGAGAAGCTTTTCCTTCACGTCTTCCGGTATTTCTTTCGCGTCTGCGGCCTGCACATCATGACCATAAATGCCAAACGCCGGAAGTCCCTTCTGAGCATGCGTTGCCAGAACACTTGCCAGATATACAGCGCCGGGACGCTCGGTTCCGTTAAATCCCCATACCGCCTTAATCGTCTGGGGATCCATATCCATGGTTTCCGCACCGTAACACCAGCAGGGTGTAACAGTCAAGGTAATGTCTACGCCCTCACGTCTGAATTTATCCGCGCAGGCAGCTGCCTCAGCAACGCCGCCTATGGTCGTGTCTGCTGTCACAACCTTTACAGGATCTCCATTGGAATATTTCAGGTTGTTTTCAAATAATTCCGCCGCAGCCCTGGCCATTCCCATGGTCTGTTCTTCCAGTGTTCCGCGTACATTTAAATATCCGCGTCTTCCGTCAATCGTAGGGCGGATCCCAATAACAGGGTAATTTCCGATCAGTCTGTTTTTTCTCATATCTGTACCTCCGAATTTTTTACTATAATTTAATTATAAAATTGAATCTTCCGGGTTTCATGTGATATAATTGCAAAAAATAGTACAATATTCACTTTCGGAGGTTCTATGCACTATCTGGATTATAATGAGAAAAGACAGCACGGCACCAGGGATTTTCCCCTGGCATACTACCATATTGATCAATACCATCCCCGCTATAATATGCCCTTTCACTGGCATCAGGAAACCGAGATTCTTCATGTAATAAAAGGCAGCATCCGTTTCTATCTGGATGACAGAGAATATCTTGCCTCTGCGGGGGATCTTATTCATATTTCAGCCGGTGTGATCCATGGCGCACAGCCGGAAGACTGTGTGTACGAATGTCTTGTTTTTGATTCTAAATCCCTATTGATGCACACCCAGGCAGCACGGCAGTATCTGCGCGGTGCAGGATATCAGCAGTTTTTTATTCAGGAATATTTTCATGAAATTCTTCCTGATCTAAAAGTCTGCGTACAAAGCCTTTTTTCATCTGTCCGCATCCAGTCTTCCGGCTGGGAATTATCTGTTCTCGGAGGACTGTTTCAATTTTACGGCATTCTTTTCCGTGAAGGTCTTTACACAAATTCTCCGGAAGAATGTATCCGCGTAAAGCAGCTGAAAATTCACCAGCTGAAACCTGTTCTTGAGTATATTGACACCCATTATTCCCAGCCGGTCACTCTGGAAACGTTATCCCGTATTGCGGGTATGTCTCCCAAGTATTTCTGTCGCTTTTTCCACACTGTGATTCACCGCACTCCTATTGATTATCTGAACTATTACCGTATTGAAAGAGCTTGTTACCTGATGGAGACAGAGGATCTGTCTGTCACAGAGGCAGCCTACCGCTGCGGTTTTAATGACAGCAGTTATTTTGTCAGATGTTTTAAAAAATATAAGCAGACGACTCCTAAACAATTTATAAAAAAAACAGAAGGCATTTAAACAGATTCTTCTGTTTTGTGCCTTCCGCATGTTTTTACGGCCTATTGAATATTTTTTTCATAAAAGCAATATCCTCATGGGCATGTTCCATCGTGATTTCTTCTCTTAAAACACTGATATCCGGCTTATTCTTTTTCAGCCAGTCAAATAAATAATCGTATTTCATAAGTCCTTTTCCCAATGAACAGGGAACGAATGAGCCATCCTGGCTTAGAAGGCAGTCTTTCAGATGTACAACTCCAATCTTTTCCCCAAAAGATTCAAAGCATTCCTTCCACAGTTCCTCCTGATCAATAATCTTGTCTTTTGTCAGCAGATTTACAGGGTCAAAAATAATTTTCAGCCATGGACTGTTCATATCCCGGATCAGTTCTTTTGTCCATTTCGGAGAATACAGTGTATGGGCGGCAACCGGCTCGATGCCCAGACATATTTCCTGTTCCTGGGCTACTGCCAGCAGCCTGTCGATAACGTCCCATACCTGTTTTCTTGTCTCCCTTTTTTCTTCCAGACTGAGGACGCCATAGGATGTTTCCGTCCCGGTCATGCCCGCCCCAAGGTATTTTCCGTAGCGGATCCCTGCTTCCAGATTTGTTATGTGATCTTTGCGCACAGTCTCATCTCCTGCGGAAAGATCCATATAACATCCCAGGACCGCGATCTCCACACTGTTCTTTTGAAATTCTTGTTTTACGTTTTTCAGAATTTCCCTTTTCACCGGAAAAGGCTTGTCAACTCCTTCCACTGCCTTGTGAAGTGCCACCTGAGCAGAGGCAAACCCTTCCTTTTTCAAAATTCCGGCCAACTGTGCCGGGGTATGTCTTCCGTAATCGTGTGCTCTAACTCCCAGCTTCACTGTCAGATTCCCCCTTCCCTGCCCAAAAGAGCGGCTCCTAAAATCCCGGCTTCGTTATAAAATCTTGCAGGAACAATCTTCGTCTGTACCTGAGAATCCCGTGAATACACATGCTCTGCACACAACTCTTTCAGCGGTTCCAACAGACAGTCCTGAGCGCGGCTGATTCCTCCGCCGATGCACAGGATATCCGGCTGAAAAATATTGATCAGATTTGTGATCCCGCATTCCAGATATTCAATATACTGATCCAGGACCTGCCTGGTTTTCTCATCTCCCTCTCTCACTGCCCGGAAGATCTGCTTTCCTTCCACAGCTTCTGGTTTTCCGCTGCACAACTGCCACAGAAGAGAGTCCTTTTTTCTGTCATTTTTCATCATTGCTTTCGCCTGTCTCACCAGGGCAGAGGCAGAAGCATACTGTTCAAAACAGCCTCTTCTTCCGCAGCTGCACACTTCACCATCGAATTTAATGGTCATATGTCCCACTTCTCCGGCAGCATAATTGACACCTCTGCTGATTTTCCCGTCTGCAATGATTCCTGCACCGATTCCGGTCCCCAGCGTGACCATGAGGAAATCCCGGCTTCCTCTCCCGGCACCGTAAAGATATTCTGCCCAGGCAGCCGCATTTCCGTCGTTTTCCAGATAAATTCTGCAGGGTAAAAGCTCCTGCAGCATTTCTTTCAAGGGCGCATAGACGATTCCCAGGTTATTGGCGTATTCCAATGCCCCTTTCTGAACATTCACAGTTCCCGGAAGCCCGGCTCCCAGCCACAGAATATCCTCCCAGGAAAGACTGTTTTTTTCCACCAGCTCTCTGCCCAGTTCTGCCATATCCTTTGCATACGCTTCTGCTGGACGGGGCGGACAGGTCTTTTTTGATACTGTACTTACCAGCACTCCGTTTTCGTCTACCAGACCAGCAGCAATGTTGGTACCGCCCATATCGATTCCAATCGTATATCTCATCCTTCTCACCTCTCTTGAACAAATGAACAGAAGGTTCCTGTCCTTCTGCTGCCGGATTTTTCCGGAACACTGCACCGCCCAAAAAGATCTGCCCTGCAGCATACTGTTTGTACACTGCAGGGCAGTCCTTTTCTGATACATGCTGTCCGGAAAGCCGGCACAGTATATTTTTGTTTATTTTACGCCGGAACTTGTATTAGCATTCATGATCTGCTTCTGGCACAGGATAAAAATAACCAGAATCGGTATCATTGTAATAACCGAAGCTGCCAGCAGTGTAGTCCAGTCAATAGACAGAGCGCCTGCCAGATTTCGCAGAGCAAGCTGCAGAGTATATTTATTGGGATCATCAATAACAATCAGCGGCCAGATATAATCATTCCATCTCCAGCGGAAGGAAAAAATCGCCAGGATAGCTATCGTGGATTTTGCAATGGGAAGCATGATCCTCAAAAAGATCTTGCCTTCGTTTGCTCCGTCGATCCTGGCTGCCTCAATCAGGGCATCCGGCACGGTAATATAAAACTGACGCATCAGGAAAATACCTGTCATACTTCCAATGGTGGGAACAATAAGGCCCCAGAGATTATTGTAAAGTCCCAGTCTTCTGATCACTTCAAAGCTTGGAGTCATGATAACTTCTGTAGGAAGCATGGTTGTGGCAAGGACACAGACAAAAAGTACATTCATCCATTTATATCTGTATTTTGCCAGAGCATATCCTGTAATCGCACTCATAAGGACCGTAAGAACTGTAGCTACAATGGTTACAAATGCTGTATTCATCATATACAGCATGAAATCCATTTTCTGCCAGGCTGTAACAAAGTTTTCTACTGTAAAGTTCTTTGGGAAGAAAGTAAGAGGGAATGTAAACAATTCATTTCCCGGTTTAAAAGAACTCAGCACCAGCCATAATACAGGGAAAACAAAGATTACGCCTACAATCACTGCCACAATTTCAAGGGCAACATTCATTTTAGTTTTTTTCATAATCTGCTTCCTCCTGTATTACTCTTCTTTGTTAAGTTTATTCTGTATAACAGACAGAATAAGCAGTACTACAAACAGAACCATGGAGCAGGCACTGGAATATCCAACCTTCATCTTTTCAAATCCTGTTTCATAAATATATTGGATAACAAAAGTTGTACTGTCTCCAGGGCCTCCGCCTGTCAGTGTCTGAACTTCAGCAAACACCTTAAATGCACCGATCATCGTGGTGAGGATAACCAGGAAAGAAGTTGGCTTAATCTGAGGAAGGGTAATATAGCGGAACTTTGTCCATCCCTTCGCTCCGTCGATTTCTGCCGCTTCTACAATTTCATCATCAATCTGTTCCAGCGCACCGATAAAGATCATCATATTAAATCCTGCTGTTCCCCAGATAACTGCAATAACAGCAGTAGCAAAAGCCGCTGTAGCACTGCTGGACCATTCGATCGGGCTGGCTCCCACTAATGAGAGTACATAGTTTACCACACCAAAATTCTCTCCGAAAATCCACCGCCAGGTTAAACCTACCATAATGGTTGACAGCAGCGTCGGCCAGTATACAATGACTCTGAATAATGTTTTGCCTTTCAGCCTTTTCGCTGTCATCAGCATTGCAAGCCCCAGGGATACGATATATCCCAGGGGTACTTCGATCACACAGAAAACTGCTGTTCTTCCAATGACTTTCAGATACTCAAAATCACTGAAAATTTCCTTGTAGTTTTCCAGTCCGATGAAGTCCATCTTGTTAATGCCGTTATAATTTGTAAAGGAAAAGTATAACCCAACCACAGCAGGAATCAGAAAGAAAATGATAAAAAACAGTATCATTGGCACTACAAAGACAAACGCCCATAACTGATAGTCATTCAGTTTCTTTTTTGTTCTCATTTTCCTTTCCCGCCTTTTCTTTCATTTTTATTTCATGCCTTCATATGCTTCACAGATTTCTGTTTTGATCTGTGCCACCGCATCATCAACCGTCATCTGGCCTGCAATAACAGAATCAATACAGTCTCTGTAAACCTGTCCAGGATTGGATCCCGGATATTTAATGCCGATTTCATTTAACTGCTGTGTAATTGCCGGTGTAGCCTCCAGCTCGTTCTGGAATACTTCCATTCCCTCTACTTCATATTCTACTTCCACACCGGTACGTCCCGGCAGATACTGACCGATCTTACAGTATTCTGCGTAATTTTCAGGTTCATAGAACCATTTCAGGAATTCTTTTGCTTCTTCTTCCATTCCGCTTCCGTCAACGGCATAGATATAGTTGCCGCCTGCGATGGTAGCCCGTGTCTCACCCTTCGGCATCAGCATAGGAGCCCATTCAAAATCTGTAATGTTGTCAATATAATCATTCATGACCCAGTTACCGCACATATGTACTGCAACTTTTCCTGTTTTAAACATAGCCTGGGGGTCTTCTGTACCTGCCCATGTAGATTTCGGCATAATACCATCTTCAAACATCTGTACAAAATCAGTCATACATTTTTTGGAAATATCACTGTCTACCAGGCATTCTGTCATGTCTTCGTTGTATACAGATCCGCCGTACTGGTAAAGCATGGTATTGTAGCGGTTATCAGAGTGATCCCATACCATTCCATATTCTGCGTCTGATTTTTCCATAACTGTTTTAAGCACATCTCTGAATTCATCCCAGGTCCACAGATCCTCTTCGCTGGTAGGAACTGTGATCCCTGCCTGGTCGAACAACGTTTTGTTGTAAACCATACCATTTGCTGTAGCGTTGGCTGCCAGCGCCAGGGTTTTTCCGTCAATCTCTGTTGCCAGGAACATTTCATCCTGGGAAGGCGCGATATCAGAAATATCAAGA
>CALWHD010000156.1 GCA_944380235.1 uncultured Blautia sp. | reverse complement strand
TATTACTTATAATTATATATTACATACTAATTAGTTATAACGTTCTGAATTCATTGACAAATCAGAAGATAGTTGGTAGAATGTCAACAAAAGTTAGCCATTGAGGCAGGAGAGAAGGTGCTGTATGAACAAAAGGATATTATCCATTCTGGTGGAGAATACAGCCGGTGTTTTAAGCCGGGTATCCGGTCTGTTCAGCCGAAGGGGATATAATATTGACAGTTTGTCGGCAGGTGTTACGACCAATCCCAATTATACACGCATGACTGTAGTCTGCAAGGGAGACGAAATGATCCTGGAACAGATTACCAGGCAGGTGGAAAAGCTGGAAGATGTGCTTGCCGTCAAAGTGCTTGAGGACGAAAAGAGTGTAAACAGAGAGCTGATCCTGGTTAAAGTAAAGGTAATGCCGGAACAGCGTCCTGGAATCACATCCATTGTGGATATTTTCAGAGCCAACATTATTGACGTGGGAAAAGAATCCATGATCATCGAGGTAACAGGAACCAAATCCAAGCTGGAGGCGTTTATCGATCTGCTGGATGGATATGAGATTCTTGAACTTGCCAGAACAGGCATTACAGGATTATCCAGAGGTGTGGATGATGTTTTTTACCTTTCCGATGAGGAAAATGAGTTTTAAATAATTTATTCAACAGGTTATTAGAGAGTAATCCCTAACAATAAAAAGATACATATTTAGGAGGAAGAAAAAATGGCAGTAAAAATTTATTATCAGGAAGATTGCAACATGGCTTTATTGGAAGGTAAGACCATTGCTATCATCGGTTATGGAAGCCAGGGCCACGCACATGCGTTAAATTTAAAGGAATCCGGATGCAATGTTATCGTTGGACTGTATGAAGGATCAAGGTCCTGGGACAAAGCTGTAAAACAGGGATTTGAAGTTTATACAGCAGCAGAAGCAGCAAAAAAAGCGGATATTATCATGATCCTGATCAACGATGAGAAACAGGCAAAATTATATAAAGAATCCATTGAGCCAAACCTGGAAGAAGGCAATATGTTAATGTTTGCTCACGGTTTTGCTATCCATTTCGGACAGATCAAACCTCCTGCAAATGTAGATGTAACTATGATCGCTCCAAAAGCTCCGGGACATACAGTAAGAAGCGAATATCAGATCGGACGCGGTACTCCATGTCTGGTAGCTGTTGAACAGGATTACACAGGAAAAGCAAAAGATATGGCACTGGCATATGCCGCAGCACTGGGCGGAGCAAGAGCCGGTGTTCTTGAGACAACTTTTAAAGTTGAGACAGAGACAGACTTATTTGGTGAACAGGCAGTTCTCTGCGGCGGTGTTACAGCTCTGATGAAAGCAGGATTTGAGACACTGGTAGAAGCAGGATATGCTCCTGAAAACGCATACTTTGAATGTATCCATGAGATGAAACTGATCGTAGATCTGATTTATGAGAGTGGATTCAAAGGAATGAGATACTCCATCTCCAATACAGCAGAGTTCGGTGATTATATTACAGGACCAAAGATTGTAACAGACGAGACAAAGAAAGCTATGAAACAGATTCTGGCAGATATCCAGGATGGAACTTTTGCAAAGAACTGGATTCTGGAGAATCAGTCCGGATGTATGCATTTCGGTGCAATGAGAAAGAGAGAAGCAGCTCATCAGTTAGAAGAAGTCGGTGAAGAACTGCGTAAATTATACAGCTGGAACGGAAAAGAAAAACTGATCGACAACTAATTTTCCAAGAAAATATCATAGAAAAGGCAGACCCTGAAGGTGGAGAGTACCACAGGGGCTGCCTTTTTGCTGTCTGTCAGAGTATTTTTGAAAGCAAAAAGTCTGTTACAGGGTATCCGGGGAAAAGATTTCTGCAGCAGGAGTTTCTATGGAACGCTGGCGGTAGAAGTGAATGAATTCTTTTACCGCGGATGTCTGCTGAATGTTCTCAAGATAGGCAAAGCCGATTTCTCTCTTATGTATGGAGGATTCCAGGGGGATTTCCACCAAAGTTCCGTTGTGCAGTTCTTTTTCTACGAACTGTCGGATCACGCAGGCAACGCCCAGACCGATTTTGGCAAATTCAATGAGAAGATCCATAGTGGAAACTTCCAGAAGGTTGTTGGTTTCAATGTGATATAAGGAAAGGTAATCATCAATATACTGACGGGTCATATTTTCCTTGTCCAGAAGCATGAGAGTTGCACTTTTAAACACATCATCCCTGGAGTTAGTGCGCAAAGAGAGATTATCCAGGTAAGACTGGGTACTGACAAAGATATCCTCGATTTCGCCCAGAGAGTCGAAATGAACATGATGAAGCCGTTCGGGTTTCCCGATCAGCCCCAGGTCGATCTTATTTTCCCTGAGAAGCTGCAGGGTATGGTTGGTGGACTGACATTCGATTGTAATACGCACATGAGGGTGGGAGGCGATAAATTCCTTCAGATACGGAAGCAGCATGTATTTGCATAAAGTGGTGGAAACACCGATATGCAGATGACCGATACCCAGATCATTGATTTTTTTCAGCTGAGATTCTCCCATTTGCAGAGCATAAAAAGCGCGCTGCACATAGTCATACAGAAGCTCCCCCTCTTCAGTCAGTTGCACGCCCCTGGAGTTTCTGGAAAATAAGGTGACATCCAGGCTCTGTTCCAGTTTGCGTATGGACTTGCTGATCGCAGGCTGGCTGATATAAAGCTCTGCTGCTGCTTTGGAAATATTTCCGGTATTCGCCACTGTGTAAAAAACTTTATATAAGGATAAATTCTGGTCCATAAAGACTCCTTTCTGTAATTTTATGAGTTTAAGTTATGTCTGTCATGTTTTATATGTATTTCTATTATATCAAAACCTGTGATAAAATGGCAATAGCAGAATCGGAAATGCAGAAAGAATCTACAGATTTCCGGAATAAAATAGAAAATGGAGGCAGTATCTATGGGTATGACAATGACACAGAAGATTCTGGCAGCTCATGCGGGATTGGACAAAGTAGAAGCGGGACAGTTGATCGAGGCGAATCTGGACCTGGTACTGGGAAATGATATTACATCCCCCGTAGCAATCCATGAAATGGACAAAATGACAGTGGACACCGTATTTGATAAAGACAAGGTTGCTCTGGTTATGGACCACTTTATCCCAAATAAGGACATTAAATCAGCAGAGCATTGTAAATGCGTCAGGGAATTTGCCTGTCGCCATGATATCACAAACTATTTCGATGTGGGAGAGATGGGAATCGAGCATGCCCTTCTTCCGGAAAAGGGACTGACAGTTGCAGGGGACGTGATTATCGGAGCAGACTCTCATACATGCACTTACGGAGCTTTGGGAGCTTTCTCCACCGGAGTGGGAAGTACGGATATGGCAGCTGGCATGGCAACAGGAAAAGCATGGTTTAAGGTGCCGTCTGCAATTAAATTTAATATTGTGGGGAAGCCATCCAAGTGGGTCAGCGGAAAAGACGTGATCCTTCATATCATTGGTATGATCGGTGTGGACGGAGCTTTGTATAAATCTATGGAGTTTGTAGGAGAGGGAATCAAAAACCTGACTATGGACGATCGTTTTACTATTGCGAATATGGCTATCGAAGCAGGCGGAAAGAACGGTATTTTCCCGGTGGATGAAGTGGCTGTCGCTTATATGAAGGAACATTCCAAACGTCCATTTACCGTATATGAGGCAGATGAGGACGCAGTTTATGATGAGGAGTACACCATCGACCTGAGTACTTTAAAACCTACGGTCTCCTTCCCTCATCTTCCTTCCAATACAAAGACCATGGATCAGATTGCAGAAGACGTGGTCATTGACCAGGCTGTGATCGGTTCCTGTACCAATGGAAGAATTGACGATTTAAGGTGTGCCGCTGAGATTTTAAAGGGCAGAAAAGTAAAGAAAGGCGTGCGCTGCATTATTATTCCGGCTACTCAAAGTATTTATCTTCAGGCAATGGAAGAGGGGCTTTTGAAAATCTTTATTGAAGCAGGCGCAGTGGTGAGTACTCCAACCTGCGGACCATGTCTGGGAGGATATATGGGTATCCTGGCTGCAGGAGAACGCTGTATTTCTACTACTAACAGAAACTTTGTGGGACGTATGGGACATGTAAATTCTGAAGTTTATCTGGCCAGCCCGGCCGTGGCAGCAGCCAGCGCAGTAACCGGAAAGATTTCTGTACCGGAAGAACTGGGATTATAGGAGGAAATAAGATGAAAGCAAACGGAAGAGTTTTTAAATATGGTGATAATGTTGATACAGATGTAATTATTCCCGCAAGATACTTAAATTCTTCTGATCCGGCGGAACTTGCCACACATTGTATGGAAGATATTGACAAGGAGTTTGTGGAAAAAGTAAAGAAGGGCGATATCATTGTAGCAGATAAGAACTTTGGCTGCGGTTCCTCAAGGGAACATGCTCCTCTGGCCATCAAGGCAGCAGGAGTCAGCTGTGTGATCGCGGAAACTTTTGCAAGAATTTTCTACCGCAATGCCATCAACATCGGTCTGCCCATTATTGAGTGTCCGGAGGCTTCCAAAGGCATTGAAGACGGAGATGAGGTGGAAGTGGATTTTGACAGCGGCATAATCACAAATAAGACAAAGGGAACCACTTTCAAAGGTCAGGCATTTCCGGAATTTATGCAGAAGATCATTAAGGCAGAAGGATTGGTAAATTATATTAACAGCCAGTACAAATAAGAAGTGGAATGCTATTACAGCGGACTGTGTTTATAAGCAGTTCGCTGTATTTTTGTTCTATGGTTTCTGTGGTCTCCCCGGTTGCAAGTGGGAATGGGCTGTGGTAAGATAAAAACGTCCTTGTCCGGACAGCAGTGTCAGGACAGAGGCATTACTTGAATTTTAAGCAGAAAAGAGGGAAAATATGTTTCAGCTACTTCCTTATTTGAAAAACTACAAAAAGGAAAGTGTGATCGGACCACTGTTTAAACTGCTGGAGGTCTGTTTCGAACTGATCGTGCCCCTGATCACAGCGAATATCATTGATGTGGGGATCAGGAACCACGATCTGACCTATATCCTGGCAAGGGGCGGGATTCTGGTCTTTATGGGCATTCTTGGGCTGACCTGTTCTTTGACTGCCCAGTATTTTGCTGCAAAGGCATCTGTGGGTTTTGGGACAGAGCTGCGCCATGATTTGTTTGCTCATATCCAGAGACTGTCATATGCAGAGGTGGACAGAATCGGAAGTTCCACTCTGGTAACAAGAATGACCAGTGATATCAATCAGGCACAGTCAGGCGTTAATCTGGTCTTAAGGCTGTTTCTGCGGTCTCCCTTTGTGGTGATCGGCGCAGTGCTTATGTCTTTTACTATCAGTGTCAGACTGTCTGTGATCTTTCTGATCGCGGTGCCTGTACTGGCGCTGATTATTTATGGAATTATGATGATTACCATTCCCCTTTACCGGAAGGTGCAGAAATGGGTGGACCAGGTACTTCTGTCTACCCGGGAGAATTTGGCAGGAATCCGTGTAGTCCGGGCTTTCTGTACCCAGAAAAGGGAACAGGAAGAATTTGAGGAAAAATGTACAGGTCTGTTTCAGGAACAGATTCATGTGGGAAAAATTTCTGCATGTATGAATCCTATGACTTATGTGGTAGTTAATGCGGCTACCATAGCGATCGTTTGGTACGGAGGATTTCAGGTGGATGCCGGAGCTGTGACACAGGGAGAGGTCATTGCCCTTGTCAATTATATGTCCCAGATTCTTTTGGCGCTGGTCGCCCTCGCGAACCTTATTGTATCGTTTACCAAAGCGATGGCATCCGGAGACCGCATCATGGAGGTTTTTGACTTGGAACCGGGAATACTCTCCGGAGAAGGAAAGAAAGGTGAAGACAAGAGCTATGCACTGGAAATGGAGAATGTAGAATTTTCCTACAGCCAGGACGCGGCGCCTGCTCTTTCGGGAATTAATCTGAAAGTCCGAGCAGGGGAGACGGTGGGGATCATCGGGGGAACCGGAAGCGGAAAATCTACACTGGTACAGCTGATCGGAAGATTTTACGATGTGACAAAAGGAAGGATTAAAGTCTTTGGTACCGATGTTAAGGCATATGATCTGCAGACGTTGAGAGAACAGATTGGAATGGTACCTCAGCGGGCAGTACTGTTCCGTGGAACAATCCGGGAGAATCTGAAGGTGGGAAAGGAAGATGCCACGGATGCAGAGATGCAGGAGGCACTGAAAACGGCCCAGGCTCTGGAAGTTGTAGAAGGCAGGAAGGAAGGGCTGGATGCCATGGTCAGCGAGGGCGGAAAGAATCTGTCAGGAGGGCAGAGACAGCGGCTTACTATCGCCAGAGCACTGGTGCGAAAACCCAGGATCCTCATATTAGATGACAGTGCATCTGCTCTTGACTTTGCCACAGATGCAAGACTGAGAAAGGCGCTTCAGGAAAATACAGAGGATATGACAGTATTTCTTGTATCCCAGAGAGTTTCTTCTCTGATGCACGCAGACAGGATCCTGGTGCTGGAGGACGGAGAACCGGCGGGTATGGGAACTCACGAAGAACTTTTGAAAAGCTGCCAGGTGTACCGGGAAATTTGCCGTTCACAGCTTTCAGAAAAGGAGGTGCAGGCAAATGGTTAGGAGAAAAGAGACAGTCACAAAAATTCTGGGGCTGATCCGGCCTTATGTTCATTTTCTGGTATTGTCCCTGGTGTTTGCCGTGATTTCTGTGGCACTGACGCTGTATGCTCCTATATTGATCGGACGGGCGGTAGATGAAATTGTAGGAGCGGGACAGGTAAATTTCAAAAATGTAGGACAAATTCTTGTGCTTCTGGGAGTGATTATTCTGATCACAGCTCTTGCCCAGTGGCTTATGAATTTGTGCAACAATCAGATCACTTATCTTGCGGTGAAGGATGTGAGGGGCAGGGCATTTGCACATCTGCAGAAGCTGCCTTTAAGTTATATTGACAGTCATTCCTATGGAGACACTATCAGCAGGATCATTACGGATGTGGAACAGTTCTCCGATGGTC
>CALWHD010000155.1 GCA_944380235.1 uncultured Blautia sp. | reverse complement strand
CACATCACGGAGATGTTGAGCCTACATCACTGGTTGCGTGTCTTGTACAGGCTGCCGATGCAATCTCAGCAGCAAGACCAGGGGCAAGAAGAGAAACCCTGGAAACATATACCAACAGATTAAAACAGTTAGAGGATATTACAAACTCCTTTAAGGGAGTTGACAAATCTTTTGCTATTCAGGCAGGAAGAGAAATTCGTGTCATGGTAGTACCGGAACACGTCAATGACGCAGATATGGTACTGCTGGCAAGGGATATTTCCAAGCAGATTGAAGCTGAACTGGAATACCCCGGACAGATTAAGGTGAATGTAATTCGCGAATCACGTGTTGTTGATTATGCTAAGTAAAAGAAAAAGCTCCGTGCAGATGTGAAAGCATTTGCACGGGTTTTTTTGTTATGTTAAAATTGAGAAAAATCCGGAAATTGGGAGGCGGCTAAATGGGGGATAGAAAATATAAAGCAGGGAAGATTCTGTTGGTTTCTGTAAAGATCGGGATAGGCGCCAGTCTTGCCATTTATCTTGCAGAATGTCTCAGCCTGCAGTTTCATACTTCGGCGGGAATCATCACTCTGCTCTCTGTACTTACTACGAAATGGGGAACACTAAAGTTGTCTCTTCTCAGACTTGTTACGTTTATTTGTACTGCGGCGGCGTGCTGGCTTCTGCTTCAATATTTCAAGGGGGACTGGATCGGATTCGGGATTTTCCTTTTCTTTTTGGTAGGAATTTGTGAGTGGCTGGATCTGCGCAGTACTGTTTCGGTGAATGCGGTTATTGCAACCCATTTTATGACTGTCAAAGATTTTTCTGCTAAGTTCATGCTCAATGAATTTCTGCTGGTTGTTATAGGCGTAGCGATTGCATTTCTACTGAATCTCTTTCAGGGAAATAGGGCGCACAAAAAGATTATCACAGAAAATATGAGATATACAGAGCAGCAGCTCCAGGAAATACTGGAGAAGCTGGCTTTTTATCTGGAAGGAGGAAGTCTTGAGGGGAGTGTCTGGGCTGAGATCATAGACTTGGAGAAAAAACTGAAAAGCTTTGTGGAGCAGGCATGGGAATATCAGAATAATACCTGGCACTTTCATCCAGGCTACTACATTGATTATTTTGAAATGCGGCTGAAACAATATGGAATTCTTCATAATCTGCATTATGAGATCAAGAAAATCCGTACTATGCCGGATCAGGCAGTGGTAGTAGCTGAATATATTCGTTATATGAAGCAGTATGTTACAGAGATGAACCGTCCAGATAAACAGATCCAAAAGCTGCACAGGACCATAGAAGATATGAGAAGAGAGGAGCTGCCCCAAACTTGGGAGGCCTTTGAAGGAAAGGCAAAACTATATCATATTATGATGGATCTGGAAGAATTTTTGATTTATAAAAAGAGATTCGTAGAAGGATTGGATGAGAAAAAACTGAGGATATATTGGAATAAGGACTGAGATTGAGAAGCTCAGCGGTAAAGGTCTTTTTTTCGTGGATTTTTCATAGACTGTACAGGGTGAAGTGAATGAAAAAAATGATTAACCGTTTTCTTCTTTTATACCTGGCAGGTTTTGCTGCAGGAATTTTATGTGCCAATTTTATGCTGAAAGCAAAAGGGTTCCAGACAAGTCTTCTGCCCGTCTATTTTGCCGGGCTTTCGGATAAAAAGATTATCAGCAGAGAGATTTTCGGGCATCTTTTATGGCAGAGAGGCTCTCTGTTTTTGTTCTGCGGCGCTGTGGGGCTGACAGCAGCAGCGGTTCCTCTTGTTCTTGCCGGGATTTTATGGTTTGGATTTCTCGCTGGAAATCTTATGAGTATTTTTCTTCTGGAGTATGGACTCAAGGGGATTTTGACAGGTGTAGCTTGCTTTTTTCCTCAGATCCTGTTTTATATACCCGGTTGGTTTCTGGCTTTTTTTTCTGCTGTGGAGATGGGACAGAAGTCCTGGAGGCGAAGAAAAAAGACAGGAGAAGATTACAGAGCATATATTTTTTTTCTTTCCATGTCTGGTGTGCTGCTCTTGCTGGGGATTTGGATGGAGAGTTATGTTAATCAAAAGGTCTTGCTTTCTGCCCTGCAGTTCTTGCTGCGCTAAGGTTTGAAAAAGTTTACAAAAAATTTACAATTTTATGTTTACCAGATGTGGTAGGGTTTTTTCGGAAAAAACCGATATATTGTGGAACGATTGAAAATCACCAGAAAAACCGGGATTTTTCGGGAAAATTCTGTTTGATTTTTGCCGGGAACTTGATATATAATCGAATCATGCCTTTTTCTGCCTGTTTGTTATGGCAGAAAAGAGAGGAAAGATATTACATTACAAGGGAAGATTTGATCAATGAAGTGCGAAATTCAAGAGTTTATCAGCTATCTACATAATACCAAAGGCACTTCCCATAATACAGAAGTTTCTTATGAGCGTGATTTGAGAAAACTAGAGCAGTTTCTGGAAGAGCAGGGGATTTCGGAAACCGGGCAGGTGACGCCTACAATTCTGAATGCTTATCTCATGGAATTGGAGCGGAAAAATTTTGCTCCTTCTTCTATCTCCAGAAACGTTGCTTCCATCCGTGCTTTTTTTCATTATTACTGCCAGAAAAACGGATTAAGAGAAAATCCGGCAGATGTATTGAAAGCACCGAAGATAGAAAAGAAAATGCCGGGAATTCTGACTGTAGATGAAGTGGACCTGCTGCTTAGCCAGCCAAAATTAAATACTGCAAAAGGGATTCGGGACCGCGCTATGCTGGAGCTGCTTTATGCTACCGGAATCCGGGTCAGTGAACTGATCAGTCTGAAGGTTTCAGATTTAAATCTGAGGCTGGGATATCTGACCTGTACAGGAGGAGAGAAGGAGAGAGCTATTCCTTTTGGCACTACAGCCAAGAAAGCAGTAGAGGAGTATCTTATAGAAGCCAGGGAAAAACTTCTGGCGGGGAAAGAGAGCGAATTGCTGTTTTTGAACTGTTCAGGGAAATCCATGAGCCGTCAGGGCTTTTGGAAAGTACTGAAATCCTATGCTGCAAGTGCGGGGATCCAGCAGGATATCACACCTCATACATTGCGCCATTCCTTCGCTGCTCACCTGGTACAGAATGGGGCAGATTTAAAGAGTGTGCAGGAAATGATGGGACATTCGGATATTTCCACCACACAGATTTATATGAATATGAATGTGAACAAATTGAGGGATGTATATATAAAAGCACATCCCAGACGATAAAAAAACTGCCGTTTCCTCGGCAGTTTTTTTAATATGGTATGTACAGAGACCTGCCTTAGGCTATTAGTAGCCGGACAGACTTTTTTATTTTCTCAGCACAGTTCTGCAATGGTGTACAGCAATTTTTCTGTGTCCTCCCAGCCAAGACAGGGATCTGTGATGGATTTTCCGTATACGTGGTTAGGACCGATCTTCTGGCAGCCCTCCGCCAGATAGCTTTCAATCATCACACCTTTTACCAGGTTCTGAATATCTTTGGATACCAGACGGCTGTGGAGAACCTCTTTTACGATACGGATCTGCTGTTTATATTTTTTTCCGGAGTTGGAATGGTTGGCATCAATGATAACAGCAGGATTTGCGAGATCTCTTTCTCCATACATCTCCAGCAGAAGCTGAAGGTCCTCATAGTGGTAATTAGGGATTGTATTTCCGTGTTTATTGACCGCGCCTCTTAAAATAGTGTGAGTCAGAGGATTTCCGTCGGTTCTTACTTCCCAGCCTCTGGAGATAAAATCATGGCTTCCCTGTGCTGCAACTACAGAGTTCAGCATAACGGAAAAGTCACCGCTGGTAGGGTTTTTCATACCTACCGGAATATCAAGACCGCTGACCATCAGACGATGCTCCTGGTTTTCCACGGAACGGGCACCGATAGCTACATAGGAAAGCAGGTCGGACAGATAATGCCAGTTGTCCGGATAAAGCATTTCGTCTGCGGAAGTAAGACCGGTCTCCTCTATGGAACGTATATGCATATGACGGATGGCGAGGATTCCGGCAAGAACATCTGGCTGAGCTTCCGGGTCCGGCTGGTGCAGCATTCCTTTGTAGCCTTCTCCTGTGGTGCGGGGTTTATTGGTATAGATGCGGGGGATGACTACAAGACGGTCCGCCACCTTTTCCTGGATCCTGGCAAGGCGGTTGGTGTATTCGCACACAGCATCTTCATTGTCCGCGGAACAGGGACCTACGATCACCAGGAACTTATCAGAAGCACCGGTGATGCAGTCACGGATCAGGCGGTCTCTTTCTTCTTTTACTTTTTGTATTTTCTCTGAAACAGGACTCTGCTCCTTGATTTCATCAGGAGACGGGAGCTGTTTGATAAATTGAAAACTCATGGGTTTCTCCTTTCTGTGACACGAACTGTCTCAATTCCAGATTATAATACAAGAAATGAAACTTGTCGATACTTTTCAGAAAAAATACTTTCAGACTTTAAAACATCAATCAAGAAAAATCCATTTTCTGAGAAAATACAGATTCAGGAGAGAAACAGCCAGTTCACTTGCGACCATACCCCAGAGGTAGCCTACGATCCCATACCGGGGAATGACCAGCAGGACAAATCCCAGGCGTATGCCCAGTCCCAGAAGATTTAAAAGAAAGTTCTGGTTTACTTCTCCCAGACCGTTTAAAATTCCGCTGAGCGTGCTGGTAAGATAAAGGCATGGACAGATAAACGAAAGTGTCTTAATAAAAGTCCCTGCAAATTCATTTTTAAACAGGACAATTCCCAAAAAATCTCCGGAGATATAAAAAAAACCAGTGGAAAGGAATCCAAGGAGCAGACAGTACTTTACAGAAACAAAAATACTTTTTTGAATGCTTTTGTGATTTCCTACAGCCTGATCCTCTGCCACAGAAGGAAGAAGTACAGCCGATACTGCATTTGTGACAGCGGAGGGAAAGAGAATCAGAGGAAGTGCCATACCAGTGAGGATTCCGTATATAGAAAGTGCGGATGCATTATCCAGACCGTAGAGACGCAGATGACCGGGAATCAGTATAGATTCTATGCTGTGGAGTACGTTTACAAAAATCCGGTTGCAAGTCAGCGGAAAGGAGAGGCGTATCACATCCTTTAAATTTTTTGCCGGAGAAGTTAGATTTTTTAATCGGTATTGTGCTTTTTTGAAATCCCAGGAAATGAGGATAGCAGAAAAAAGCATGGAGACCAGTTCACCGCCCAGCATTCCGAAAACAGCAAGAACAGGAGAGGGGGAGATGCCTTTTTCCGTCCAGGCAAGAAAGAGAATATAAGAGGAGGTCACTCGTGCACATTGTTCCAGAAGCTGTGCCGCAGCAGGAACGGAGGTTTTTTTCCTGGCAAAGTAGTAACCGCTGACACAGGAGTGGAAGGTTCCCATGGGAACAGAGACTGCCATAAGCTTTAACAGGGATTCACAGCGTTCTTCCAGTAAAATGTGTACAGCAAACCATCCGGCATAATGGAAGAGAAAGAAGGAAGAAAGCAGAGAAATGCCAGTAGAGAGCCCTGTTGCTACAAGGAAAATATCACGTGCTCCCTGTTCATCCTTTACAGCTGCCCGTGCTGCCACAAAGCGGGAAATGGCTGTCTGGATCCCGCCTACAGCCAGAGCAAAGCACAGGGTGTGAATGGGGAAGATCAGCTGATAAATTCCCATACCCTGTGCACCAATCACTTGAGAGAGGAATATTCTATAAAGAAAACCGATAATTTTTGTTATAAAACCGGTGAGCGTAAGGATAAGAGTACCTTTGATGAGAAGATTTTTCTGACTCATAAAAATTCCTTTGCCTTTTTTCACAATATATTCAGAAAAGGAACTTGACAGAACTTTTGAAAAATGATATTCTACACAGGACAAGAATTCCGACTAAAATAGTCGGAATTGGAGAGGAGAAAAAAGTGAAACTTTCCACAAAAGGCAGATACGGTCTGCGCGCGCTGATTGACCTGGCGCTTTACAGCGAAGAAGAGGCTGTTTCCATTCAGAGTATAGCCAACAGACAGAACATTTCCGTCAGTTATCTGGAACAGCTGGTGAGAAAATTGAAAAAAGAAGGTCTGGTGACCAGTGTGCGGGGGGCACAGGGCGGATACAAACTGGCAAAACCGGCAGATAAGATTTCTGTAGGGGATGTGCTCCGTGCCATGGAAGGCAGTATCAGCGCCGTATCCTGCGGTACAGGAGAGAATGTGCACTGCCAGGGGGAAGACCTGTGTGTAACCCGTTATGTATGGCAGAGAATTAATGCCAGCATACAGGAAACCGTAGATTCCATCATGCTCGATCAGCTGGTGGAAGAGAGCCGCAGAGTGCGGGATAAAGGACAGATCAAAGTGCAAAAATGTGATAATTAGGAGAGGAAGCTATGAAAACAAGAATTTATCTGGATAATGCAGCAACTACAAAGACTTCACAGGAAGTTGTTGACGCAATGATTCCTTATTTTACAGAAAACTACGGAAATCCTTCCAGTATCTATGAGCTGGGAGCAAGAAGCAAAGAAGCTATCACAGACGCAAGAGAGCAGATTGCGCAGGTGATCGGTGCAAAGACAGAAGAGATTTATTTTACCGCAGGCGGCACAGAGGCTGATAACTGGGCGCTGAAAGCGGCATATGAGGCATATAAAGGCAAAGGGAACCATATCATTACTACCAGCATTGAGCATCATGCGGTGCTCCACACCTGCCAGTACCTGGAAAAACAGGGAGCAGAAGTGACTTATTTAAAGGTGGATGAAAATGGTCTTATTGATCTGGATGAACTGGAAAAAGCGATCCGCCCGGATACAATTCTGATCTCTGTCATGTTTGCCAACAATGAGATCGGGACCATTGAGCCAGTGAAGGAGATAGGTCTGATCGCCAAAGAACACGGGATTTTATTTCACACAGACGCTGTCCAGGCATTCGGGCAGGTTCCCATTCATGTGGATGAGATGAACATTGATATGCTGAGTGCCAGCGGACATAAGGTCAACGGTCCAAAAGGCATCGGATTTCTATATATCCGGAAAGGGGTAAAGATCCGTTCCTTTGTTCATGGAGGGGCCCAGGAGAGAAAGAGAAGAGCAGGAACAGAAAATGTTCCCGCAATTGTAGGACTTGGAGCTGCTGCCAAGAGAGCGGCGCAGACCATGGAAGCCCGTGCAGCAAAGGAGACAGAATTAAGGGATTATATGATTGGAAGAGTGTTAGAAGAGATCCCCTATGTGAAATTAAATGGTGATCCTGTAAAACGTCTGCCAAATAATATGAACTTCAGTTTCCGTTTTATCGAGGGAGAATCTCTGCTGATCATGCTGGATATGAAAGGCATTGCAGGTTCCAGCGGTTCCGCATGTACATCCGGCTCTCTGGATCCGTCGCATGTGCTGCTGGCCATCGGACTTCCCCATGAGATCGCTCATGGGTCTTTAAGGCTGACATTGGGTGAAGATATCACAAAGGAAGATTTGGATTATACTTTGGATCAGATAAAGGAAATTGTAAATAAATTAAGAGCACTTTCCCCCCTGTATGAAGATTTTGTCAAAAAACAGGGAAAATAAATTTTAGAAATAGGAAAACCAAGCGGAGGAATTGAATTATGTACAGTGAAAAGGTAATGGATCATTTTCAGAATCCAAGAAACGTGGGAGAAATCGAAAACGCCAGCGGTGTAGGAACTGTGGGAAATGCAAAGTGCGGAGATATCATGAGAATTTATCTGGATATTGATGACAACCAGATTATCCGCGACTGCAAATTTAAGACATTTGGATGCGGCGCGGCGGTTGCTACCAGCAGCATGGCTACAGAGCTGGTGAAGGGGAAGACCATTCAGGAAGCACTGCAGGTGACAAATAAGGCAGTAATGGAGGCTCTGGACGGACTTCCGCCGGTGAAAGTGCACTGTTCTCTGCTTGCGGAGGAAGCGATCCACGCAGCACTGTGGGATTACGCAGAGAAGCACGGCATTAAGATTGAAGGACTTTCCAAACCGAAATCTGATATTCACGAGGGCGAAGAGGAAGAAGAGGAAGATTATTAATGGAGAAAAAGAAAGTCGTGGTAGGGCTGTCCGGCGGAGTGGACTCTTCTGTGGCTGCATGTCTTTTGAAACGGCAGGGATATGATGTGATTGGAGTCACCATGCAGATCTGGCAGGAAGAAGACTCTGATTTTCAGGAAGAAAACGGAGGATGCTGCGGCCTGAGCGCTGTGGATGATGCCAGAAGGGTTGCCCAGAAACTGGATATTCCCTACTATGTCATGAATTTCAGAAGGGAATTCAAAGAAAAAGTTATTGATTATTTTAATGCGGAATATCTGGCGGGAAGGACGCCCAACCCCTGTATCGCGTGCAATCGGTATGTAAAGTGGGAATCGCTTTTAAAGAGAAGTCTGGATATCGGTGCGGATTACATTGCTACGGGACATTATGCCAGAGTAGAAAAACTGCCCAACGGCAGATATGCCATTAAAAATTCTGTGACAGCAAAAAAGGACCAGACCTATGCGCTTTATAACCTGACTCAGGAGCAGCTTTCCAGGACTTTGATGCCGGTAGGAGATTATACCAAAGAGGAAATCCGGCAGATTGCCCGGGAGGAAGGGCTTTTAGTGGCGCATAAAAAAGACAGTCAGGAAATATGCTTTGTTCCAGATAATGATTATGCTGGTTTTATTGAATCCAGCACAGGAAAGAAAATAGAACCAGGTAATTATGTGCTGGAAGATGGAACGGTTATCGGTCAGCATAAAGGAATCATTCACTATACGATCGGACAGCGGAAAGGGCTGAATCTTTCTATGGGACATCCGGTTTTTGTAACGCAGATCCGTCCGGAGACCAATGAAGTGGTGATTGGGGAAAATGAAGACCTGTTTGTAAAAAGCCTGCTCTGTGACAGGGTGAATTTTATGGCAATCCCCGAGCTTAAAGGGGAGATGCGCTTTCTGGCAAAGATCCGTTATAATCATCAGGGGGCTGTGTGTACAGTCTGTCCGGCCGGGGAGGACCGGGTAAAGGTTACTTTTGATGAACCGCAGCGGGCTGTGACGCCGGGACAGGCAGTAGTCTTTTATCAGGGAGAATATGTTGCCGGAGGCGGTATTATCCTTGAGCCTGCCTGATCAAAACCGCATTAGCCGATTTCCCCTTCTTCTGCAGGAACGTAAGTCCACAGCAGAAGAAGGGGAAATCGCTTTTTACAGTTTGCAGAACACAGGCTGCCTTTTCCTGAAAACTGTATAATATTTATAGCCGCAGTCTTTAAGAATTTCTCC
>CALWHD010000154.1 GCA_944380235.1 uncultured Blautia sp. | reverse complement strand
TGTATTAAATGCGGAAAATGTAAGGCAGTCTGTCCATACGATGCCATTGCCAAAAAGGAACGTCCCTGTGCCAGAGCCTGCGGTGTCAATGCTATTGAAAGCGACGAGCTGGGGAGGGCAAAGATTAACAATGATAAGTGCGTATCCTGCGGTATGTGTATGGTCAATTGTCCTTTTGGTGCAATTTCAGACAAATCCCAGATCTTCCAGCTCGCCCATGCGTTAAAAGAAGGCAAACAGATTGTAGCTGAAGTGGCGCCTGCGTTTATCGGACAGTTCGGTCCAGAAGTAACCCCGAAAAAATTCAAAGCGGCTCTTAAGAAGCTGGGCTTTGCAGAAGTTTTTGAAGTGGCATTAGGTGCGGATATCGGGGCTGTATCGGAGGCGCATCATTATGCGGAAAAAGTAAGCACAGGAGAACTTCCGTTTCTCCTGACCTCCTGCTGTCCGTCCTGGATCATGATGGCGAAACACTTTTTCCCGGATATGATTGAAAATATTTCTCAGGAACTGACTCCCATGGTAGCTACAGCGCGGACGATTAAAAAGCAGTATCCCGATGCTCATGTGGTATTTATCGGACCCTGCGCATCCAAAAAACTGGAAGCTTCCAGAACGGATGTGCGCAGTGATGTGGATTTTGTTATCACCTTTGAAGAACTGGCAGGCATGTTTGAAGCAAAAGGGATCGTTCCGGCAGAGTGTGAAGGAGACGCTTCCCTTCATAACGCCACTGCGGCGGGAAGGGGATATGCGGTGGCAGGAGGTGTGGCAAGCGCTGTTGAAGCATGCCTTAAGGAATATTATCCTGATGTGCCGGTGCATATTGAACATGCGGAAGGACTTGAGGAATGCAGGAAGATCCTTGCTCTTGCAAAGGCAGGAAAGCTCAAAGGCTGTATGATCGAGGGAATGGGATGTCCCGGCGGATGTATGGCAGGAGCGGGAACCAACGCACCTCTTACAAAAGCTGCGGCAGAGCTGAAGAAATACCAGAAAGCATCATCCAGACAGCTTCCTTTGGCAGAACTGGCGGAAATCCGGCTGGATTAAAATTGAATAGCGGGAAACGGGCAGACGGTTTACAAAATATACCGTCTGCTTTTTTATTCTCCAGTATTTTCTTGTAGAAATCTTTAGAAAAATTTTAAAATTACAGCCTTCTTTTCTTTAAGTCTGTTTTTTAAGATAAAAACAAGTTAAGAAATTATTTTAGAAAACAGAAATGGGGGAAGTTCTATGAAGATATTGATCACAACAGACTGGTACAAGCCCATTGTCAATGGTGTGGTTACCTCTGTCATAAATTTGAAACGAGAGCTGGAAGAACGGGGACATGAAGTAAGAGTGCTGACCCTTTCCCAAAATTATGAATCCTATAAAGAAGATGGTGTTTATTATATTAAATCTCTGAATTTGGAGAGGATTTATCCAAATGCCAGAGCAGTGCTGCCCCATGGGGAGAGGATGATAGATGATCTGATATACTGGAAGCCTGATGTAGTTCATTCTCAATGTGAGTTCATGACTTTTTCCTATGCGGTAAAGATCAGTAAAAAATGCGGCTGCCCGCTGCTGCATACCTATCATACCATTTATGAGGATTATCTTCATTACCTGCTGGGCAGGATAACACAGTACAGGACAGGCAGAGTCCTGGGGAAGAAAACAGTGGCTGCTTTTTCCAGAAGAGTTTTAAAGAAAACCAGCCAGGTGATCGTGCCCACTGAAAAAGTAGAGAAGATCCTGGAAGGATATCAGGTTGGAGAGCCGGTAGCAGTGATTCCGACGGGGATTGATCTGAAAAGATTTATGTCTTCTGTTTCTCCGGAAGAGAAGCGGAAGATGAAAGATAGATGGGGAATACCCGCGGAGAATAAAGTACTGGTAAGTGTAGGAAGACTGGCGAAAGAAAAGAATCTGGAAGAAATCCTGCACTACTTCGCAGAATATTTGAAAGAAGAAAATAAACTGACACTTCTTATTGCCGGAGACGGACCAGATGCATCGCGGCTCCGGGAAATTACAGAGGAGCTTGGAATAGAAGACAGTGTTGTTTTTACAGGTATGGTCAGACCGGAGGAAGTGGGGAAATACTACCAGCTGGGAGATGTATTTGTCTGCGCTTCCAACAGTGAAACCCAGGGAATTACTTACATAGAAGCCCTGGCTAGCGGAATCCCTGCACTGTGCAGAAAAGATGAATGTCTGAATCAGGTAGTCACAGACGGATACAATGGATTTCAGTATGAAAGCTATGCCTATTTCAAAATGCATTTAAGTTATATTCTGGAAAACGAGATGCGCAGAGCAGAGATGGGAGAGCGCGCAAGAGAGACAGCATATCTGTATTCCACCTGGAATTTCTGCACTATGGCAGAAAATCTCTACCGGGAAGTTCTGGAAAGACAGGAGGTCAGAGAACAGGAAGAGGTCAAGCCAGCGGAATTTCTTCAGGAACTTTCCGACAGTATATTAAGAAACAGCAGATTTCTGAAAAGAACTATTTTGAGAAAGGGTGCATGAGCATGAAAAAAATCAATATGCTTTCAAAGGCAGATATGGTAAAAGGACAGGGCGTTCTTTCTGCGCACGACGAACAGGTGGACCTGGCAAAAGAAGTGATGAAAGGGGAGGCGCAGATACTGGAAAATTCCAAGGCAGCATGTGAGATCAGCCATTATCACTCCATTAATCCGGAATTTTATCTTTCCATAGGAAAAAGAAAAAAGCAGGGAGCTGCGGTGGGATATGTCCACTTCCTTCCGGAAACAGTGGAAAACAGCATATCTCTTCCAAAGCCTGCAAAGCAGCTTTTTTACAGATATATGATTTCTTTTTATAAAAAAATGGATTACCTGGTGACGGTGAATCCGGTCTTTATAAAAAAGCTGGAAGCCTATGGGATACCAGGGAGTAAAGTGGTTTATATTCCCAATGTGGTGTCTGAGAAAAATTTTTATCCTCTCCCTGCGGAGCAAAGGGAAAAAACAAGAAGAAGATACAATATCGGAAAGGAAGATTTTGTAGTATTGTGCGCGGGACAGCTGCAGAAAAGAAAAGGTGTCTTTGATTTTGTGCAGACAGCAAAGAAAATGCCGGACTGTAAATTTGTCTGGGCGGGAGGTTTTTCTTTCGGTAAAATTTCAGAAGGATATGAAGAGATCAGAATTATGATGAAGCATCTGCCGGAAAATGTAAAATTTATCGGACTGGTGGACCGGGAAAAAATGAATGAAATCTACAATATGGCAGATGTAATGTTCCTTCCATCTTATGAGGAATTATTTCCTATGACTATTCTTGAGGCAATGAACTGTGCTGTTCCTGTACTGGTGAGAAATCTGGAGGATTATAAGCCTATTCTTGCTGATTATGCCCTCAAAGGAGAAAATACTGCCGATTTTGTGAAACTGTTAAGCCAGTTAAAGGAAGAACCGGAGTTTTATCAGAGAAGTGCCCATGCAGCTTTTCGGGGACATGAGTTTTACAGCCGGAAACATGTAGGAAGCATGTGGAAAAAATTTTATCTGAGAGTTCTGAGAGAACAGGAAGAAAAAAGATTGGAAGAGACAAAGTGGGAAAAGAAAAGAAGAAAAGGAGAAAGCAGATGGAGAGAACAAAAACAGCAGTTTATCTGAATCTCTGTACCATAGTGGGACTTCTGGCTATGGCATGGTTTATCTGGTACGGAATCCAGACAAAAATATTTGTATCGCAGGATGCTCTTGCTGCGTTTCTTGGCCGGTTCGGCTTTTGGGCGCCTGTTCTGTTTATTGCCATTCAGGCAGTACAGGTGGTTATTCCTATTTTACCAGGTGCCATCGGGTGCCTGGGCGGTGTACTGATCTTTGGACCGGTCTGGGGATTCGTGTATAATTATGTGGGAATTTCCATTGGTTCTGTACTTGCCTTTCTTTTATCTAAGAATTATGGAAAGCCTTTTGTGAGAGGTATGATAGGTGAGAAAAACTATGAGAAATATATCGGCTGGCTGGATAAGGGGAATGGGTTTGACAAAGCCTTTGCTGTAGCTATTTTTCTGCCGGTGGCGCCGGACGATCTGCTCTGTTACATAGCCGGTCTTACAAAAATGACATTGAAAAGGTTTACTGCTATCATTATTCTCGGAAAGCCGGGATCTATTCTTTTATATAGTTTGGGGCTGACAGGAATTATGGAGGCGATAAAATATTTTTTCTAAATAGAGTATAAAGGCATAAATAATCGGGATAATTTCAGAATTGCTTTGAGAGAAAAAGGGACTGCCCCATGAAAAGAATCAACTCAACTGAGCTTATGATTCAGTTCATGGGACAGCCTTTTTTCAGATTTCTGAAAACGTGTATTTTTCCTTGAGTCCGTTGGTAATTACATCATAACAGATGGCTCCATTTTCTAATACTGTTTTTTCGCAGGTAGCTGCCCGGCTGATATGTTCTTTCATATAGGTGTCCAGATCATCGGTTTCGATCTCTGTAATGTTGGAATCCATCTTTCCGCGGCACATATCCTGGATTTCACGTATTAATTCATATTGCTTCATATTAACACCTCCATAAAATATTGGAAATAAGGGGGAATCCCCCGTACGAATCATACTGAATTTTATGACAGCACGATTTGTTTATTGTTTCTGTGTATATTTTAACATTTTTAAAATAAAATTGCCAGATAAAATATAAAATAAAATCCAGAAAATTGTTATACATGATCCCGGATAATGAGGCATATATCTGAGGCGATGCATATACCTGGACCGACTTTCAGATAGTATATCAGAAAAAACAAAAAATAACTCTGGATTTTTTTGTCACTTTGTGAGAAAATGATTCTGAAATAAAGTGCGGATAGTCCTATGCACTTTAAGTAATCCAATTTTGAAAGGAGTTTTAAAATGATTTATTCACATGAGGTAGAAAAAATGTGTCCAGTAGCTCAGGGTGTAAACCACGGAGCAGCTCCAATTCCAGAAGAAGCTAAATGGGTAAAGGCAAAAGAAATCAA
>CALWHD010000153.1 GCA_944380235.1 uncultured Blautia sp. | reverse complement strand
ACCCAAGGCTCTGGAGTCTCAGGATTTCGCGATAATCTACCATGATCATCGTCCTCCTTAAATGATAGTCACACGAATGTGTGCCATAATCATTATAAGAATGACTTTGATCACCGACTATACATCTCCGAGATCAGTGATCTGAATCTCCGTGAAAGGTGATCAGATTGGCCGTGAAGGATGGTCAGTTTATTTGAAATATACAGGTTGTATCCACTGCTCCCGGAAAATGTGGAGGTAGTTGCATCTTTAGAAGAGAAAAACATATCTTTCTTTGGATTACAGGAAATCTTTTTTGATGAAAAAATCAGAGTGAGAGGGGAAATCCTGCAGAGATTTCTCTCAAGGCACTTTTTCGTCAATATGCACAAAAAATCTTCGCGATTTTGACATTCATCTTTTGGAGCTAAGGGACACATGCTGGCTCCAAAACCTGCTTTTCGGGTCCAAAATGGTGAAAAAGCAGGATTTTCAGCAAAGATGTGAATATGGAGAAATGAACATTTACATTTATTTGCCGTAAGTTAATCTCCGAAAATGTAAATGTTCATTCGTGAACAAGAGAAAGATACAAAAAAAAATGAACATAATCATTTTTTACCAGACCAAACATGGCTAAAGATAAGAAATGATTATGTCCATTTTTTTTTATTTGTTTATCTGTATGGAATAGGGAAAAATGTGCGTATTTACTGGCTTTTCATTGGTATCGGAGTGTTTGGAGAACTGAGTGGAACTGGCCTAAAATGTCGATTTTCAAGCGATTTCAGGCGGTTTTTACTGCGAATGTGTGTACATATCTTTGAAAATGTGTGACGGAGACCAAAAAACCTATTTTTCTACGTAATTGTGCTACGGCAAATGTTGAGTATCAAGTTAGGGTTAGTGAGAGGGAGACAAATTAAGAAAATTCGATGCCTGCACTGCCTGAGACATGACTGCTCCCTTCCTCAGTTACAAATAATTTACAGACAATTCAATGGACAAACTTGACTGCCCTGTGGCTTAACGGTAAAATGGATACATAATAGGTGGATTTTACCCTTTAGTAGGTTTATGGAGAAATTCTACAGATTTCCAGCATAGGAAGCCGCAAATGAAAAACTGCAGGTCACTGGTGATGGAAAGGAGTGTCGGGAAAATGAGAAAGAAACTTCCCATCGGCATCGATGGATTTGAGAAAACCAGGACGAATGATTTTTACTATACAGATAAAACGCTGTTCATTAAGGAACTGTTACAAAACTGGGGTGAAGTAAATCTGTTTACCCGTCCAAGGCACTTTGGCAAGACATGAATATGAGCATGCTGAAGAGCTTTTTTGAAATCGGGGGTAATCCGGCGCTGTTTGATGGGCTGAACTTTGAGTCGGCATCCGCAGCATTGCGGACACTGATAGGAAACGAAGCCAGACGCTTTGATTTCCTAAGGAGCAGCGTCAGATTATCAGAGGATGAAAAAGAGTCCTATGCCCGCCTGACAAAGACAGGTTCCGGAGAAGAAGGCTTATATGCCATGACGGAGAAGATGGCGGCAGCAAGCCTGCAAACACTTTCTCAACTTCTCGAAAAGCATTACGGCCAGAAAGTCATTCTGCTGATCGATGAGTATGACGTCCCGCTGGACAAGGCGTTCCAGGGCGGATACTATGATGAGATGGTCAGTCTCATCCGCAACCTTCTCGGTAATGCATTGAAAACCAATGACAGCCTGTACTTTGCAGTACTCACCGGATGCCTGCGGATCCCAAAGGAGAGTATCTTCACGGGGCTTAACAACCTGAAAGTGCACACGATCTCAGATGTCCGGTATGATGAGCACTTCGGCTTTACCAATGCAGACGTGGATGAACTGCTGGAATTTTATGGTTTGTCCTCCTATAAGGATGTGATCCGGGACTGGTATGACGGGTATCACTTTGGAGATACAGACATATATTGCCCCTGGGATGTGATCAATTACTGTGATGAACTGCTGGCAGCTCCGGGTACTCCACCCAAAAACTGCTGGGCAAATACCAGCGGAAATGATCTGATCCGGCGTATGTTGAAGAATGCAAACCTGACTACGAAGGATGAAGTAGAAGAGCTGTTAAGCGGCGGGCAGATAACAAAGTGCATCAAACAGGAACTGACCTACCGTGAGATTGATGACAGCATTGAAAATGTATGGAGCGTGCTGTATGCCACAGGCTACCTGACAGGAATGCATGTGGAGAAGGAGGATGCGGATATCTTCCGGCTGTGGATTCCCAATGGTGAGATCCGGAAACTGTTTTACGAATTAGTAGAAGACTGCTTCCGCGAGGTGCCCCGTTCTGATACATCCAGAATCAATCGGTTCTGCGCGGCATTCCCGGCTGGTGATACCGATACGATCCAGGAGATGCTTGATGATTACCTGTGGGATTCCATCAGCGTGAGGGATACGGCAGTACGCAGGAACATGAAAGAAAACTTCTATCACTTCTATCATTGGATGCTGCTGGGGCTTTTGCAGAGCCAGGACAGCTGGCTGGTCAAGTCAAACGCAGAGACCGGGGAAGGGTACAGCGATATCTCTATTCAGACACCGGAACGATTAGGGATTGTGATCGAACTGAAGTATGCGGATGACGGGAACCTGGAGAAAGGGTGCAGTGAAGCGCTGAAACAGATCGAAGAAAAGAAATATGCAGAAGGTCTGAAACGCCGGGGCATGAAAAAGATCCTCTGGTACGGGATCGCCTTTTGGGAAAAAGAATGTATGGCGGCGATGGAGTGATGAGAAAGATGTACGATGTCCGGTTTAGAGAAAAGTTTATAATAATTCAAAGAAAGGCGAGGTTTTTCCATGTTTCGAGTTCTTCCGGCTAATTTTTTCGTGCCTTTATCTTCACAAAATAAAACGGTATATTGGGATTGTATCTGCAAGCTGTTTTCGGTTATGGAACATCAGCTTTCTTTTGGTGTGGAGAGGGATGTGCTGGTGGATGAACTGGAGTATTATTTCGACCAGTCTGCGGCAGCGGACCTGGCGGAGGAAGAGTTTGCCGGGGCGGACAGCCGGGGGAAGGCAAACGGTGTTTTAAGACGGCTGGAGTATTATGGATGGCTTGAGGTAGAGACGGATAAGAGCTATGTCCAGAGAGTGAATTTTAAGGAGTATGCAGTGCGGCTGATGAAAACGCTCCTGGAGATTGAAGAGGGCAGGCAGATGGAATACCAGGGGTATATTTACACCATCTACAGCCTGGTCAGAGGAAATATGGATCATCCGGGCGTGGTGCTTCTCCAGATTCTGGAGAATACAGACGCTCTTATCACAGGGCTTAAGAATCTCAATTCCAGTATCAAGCATTATATTGATGAACTGACCAGACACAGTACCGTGGCGGAGATCATGAATGCCCTGTTCAACGATTACATTACCAATATTGTGGATAAAGCGTACCACAGGCTTCTGACTTCAGATAACGTATCCAAGTTCCGTCCGGAGATCATGGAGCGCCTTGAGAGCAGGAGCAGGAACAGATCTTATGTAGAGAAGGCGGCGGCAGAGCTTGCGGAGCTTCAGGAGACAGACACAGATACGGCGCGGGAAAATGTGTACCGGTATCTCCATGAAATCCTGGAGGCGTTCCGCAATATGGACGAGATCCTGGATGAGATCAACCAGAAAAACACTCAGTACCAGAAAGCCGCCATTAACAGGGCAAAATTTCTGCTGTCCGGAAATGAGGACGTGCGGGGACAGTTAAAGGAGATCCTCATGGGGATCCATGAGCAGATGAACCGGGAACAGCTGGATCTGGGCGGTATTTATGAACTGGAATTTCTGGACGGGCTGGTCCGTATCTACAGCAGCGGGATGCTGGACGAAAGCTCTCTTTACACCCCGATGGAGGGCAGGAAGGAGTTCGCGCCCCGGGAAATGGTCAGCCAGGAGCCGGATCCGGCGCTGCGCCGGGAAAAGCTGCGCAGGCTGGCAGAGAAGATGGAACAGATCCTGAGTGTGGAGAAGATCGGCAGGTATGTGGATACCTGTCTGGGAGACCGGAAAGAAATGCTGGCAACACAGCTTCCTTTGAAGGATACAGAGGATTTTATCAGGATCATTTACGTCAGACTGTACGGACAGAGGAAAAATATGAGGTACGGCGTCCAACCTCTGGAGGAAAAAGAGGTAAACGGATATCGGTTTAAAGATTTCCGGATTTGGAGGAAAGAGTAGTGGAATTACTGGAAAAGATGCTGCAAAGAGATCAGGATGAGTTTAAAAGAATCTGCAATAAGCTGTTAAGTCATTGCTTTTTATGTAAGGCAAATGATCCCGGCAGGGCAGATTATTATTTTGTTTTAAAATACCGGACAGAGTTTCAGGAGTATCTGTCTGTTCTTGGGTATCGGCTGGAGATCAATGAGGACGACGGGGTGATCCAGCTTACCAATCCCCAGAATTATAACCGTGTGAATCTGAAATTATTTGAATCCATTATCCTGCTGATCCTGCGGGTGCTCTATGATGAGAAAAAGAGGGAGCTTTCTGTAAGCGATGAGGTGATCGTAAATCTGGGAGACATTCAGGATAAATTTCTGAGCCTCCAGATCCGGGATAAGATGATCGACAAGACCACCATGCGAAACGCGCTTTCACTGTTTCGCAGATTTTCTCTCATCGAGCTTTTGGACAGGGATCTGAGCAAAGAAGAGTCCAGAATCATTATTTTCAATTCGATCCTGATGGCAGTACGGATCGAAGATATTAAGCAGGCGTATGAGAAGCTGGAATTATACAGGAAGGGGAAAGGATCCGATGAAAAAACTGAAACGGATGAAGCTGATTAACTGGCATCGTTTTGAAAACTGTACCATTGATTTTGGTGATTCCACTCTGCTTTCCGGGGAAAACGGGGCTGGCAAGTCTACCCTTCTGGATGCGATACAGTTTGTGGTCACCTGTTCTGCGAATTCCTTTAATAAGGCTGCCCATGAGAATGGAAAAAGGAAGCTGACCGGATATGTGCGCTGCAAGACCGGACGGGAGAACAGACCCTATGAGAGAACCGGAGAGATCAGCGCCCATATTGCCCTGGAATTTTATGAAGAGAGCAAGGACCGGTATTTTATCGTGGGAGCTGTGATCGATTCTGCCACGGAGGGGCAGGAGACGACTGCCCGTTATCTTATGGATAATAAGAGGATCTCGGACGAGATGTTCCTGAAAGGGAATACGCCCAGATCTATTTCTGAGTTTCGGAGCTTTCATAATAAGGCGATCCGTCAGTGGTGCAAGACGCAGACGGAGGCAAAGAAGATGATCCAGGCAAGGTTTGGAAGGATCGAGGATAAATTTTTCAGCCTGATCCCCAAGGCGCTTGCCTTTAAACCCATTGATAATATTAAAGATTTTGTATATTCCTATGTGCTGGATGAAAAGGAAGTAAATATTGACCTTCTCCGGGAAAATGTCCGCAGCTATCAGGATCTGGAGCGAACGCTGGAGTCTGTCAGAAGGAGAATGGAGAAACTGGAAGAGATCGAAAAGCTCCAGGAGGAAACCTTAACCTGTATGAAGCGGGACCGGATGTACGAATTTTTCCTGGCACAGGCAGAGGCAGATCTGACAGAGGAAAAGATCCGGCAGCTTAAGGAAGAGATAAATTCTGAGGAATACAGGCAGCAGCAGTTAAAAAGGGAGCTTGAGGATACGGAGAAGGAACGGAACCAGAAGCAGGAGATCGCTACCAATCTGCGGGTGGAATTAAGGCAAGATCAGGAATTCCTTGCTCTGGAGGAGCAGAAGAAAGAGCTGGGGCGTTTCCTGGAGGAAGAGAGAGCCTGTCTGGAAGAGAAAAAAGAACTGAAGAGAAGCGTCCGGAAAAGTCTTGCCGGTATGGAAAGGCTGCTGGAGATCCGGGATGTGGATCCCTGTATCCGGGAGTGCCGGGAAACTTTTGAAAATCTGGAAACTCTTCGTGATGTTGCAGGGGCAAAAGCCCTTCTGGAACATGTGATCCGATACAAAAATCAGATGTACGCGAAGGTACAGAGAAAACTGGCGGAGGTGCAGATCCGTCTGAGAGAAAAACAGACAGAGTGTGAGCAGCTGGAAGGGGAGATCGGGCGGTTAAAGAGAAAGAAGCTTTCCTATCCCGAGGCTGTGGAGCGGCTGACGGAGGCGATCCGGCAGGAGTTTCAGCGGCTGGGAAGGAAGGCGGAGCCCCAGGTGCTCTGTGAAGCACTGGAGATTGCGGACGAAAGCTGGAGAAATGCAGTGGAGGGGTATCTGAATACCCAGCGTTTCTATGTGCTGGTGGAGCCGGAGAACTTCGATATTGCCCTGGGTATCTACGACCGGCTGCGCCGGGAGAAGAAAGCCTACGGTGCAGGTCTTATCAATACCCAGCAGATGGAAGCCTACGACAAAGCCCCTGCGGGAACCCTCGCTCAGGCGGTCACTTCTAAAAATCCATATGCCAGACGCTATATCCATATGGTTCTGGGAAAAGTGAAAATGTGTGAACGGTATGAGGATCTGAAGAAATATCCGACTTCTATCACCAGAGAGTGTATGAGGTATCAGAATAAAGTGGCAAGCGCCATTAAGCCGGAAATCTTCGGAGTTCCTTTTATCGGGAAGAATGCGTTCCGGGTACAGCTGGAACAGGCAGAAAAGAAGAGAGACGCGCTGGAAGGAGAGATCCGCCGCCTCCGGGAACAGATGGAGAGTCTGGAATTCGCGGTGGAGCCTCTTGCCACAGAGCAGGAAGTGGATGTGAAATATCGGCTGGATATATTATCCAGGCTGTTCCAGGTGCAGGGGCAGATCAAAAAATGCCGGGATAATATTAAGACCCTGGAGAAAAATTCTACTTTGATCGAAAAACAGATCCAGCTGGAGGTCCTGGAAGAAATGAGAATGGAACTGGAGGAGAAAGCAGGAGATCTGAACCGCCGGATAGGCAGCGGGGAGCAGAGGATCAGAAGCAGGCAGGAGGAACTTCGGGCTGGGGAAGAGAACCGGAGGCAGCAGCAGAAATTGGCGCAAAGCCTGGCGGAAGAAGCCGGGGAAGCCTCCCTGTTCTGGAAGAAAGAGTATGAGAAGCAGACGGACCAGAAGAGTTTCCGCCAGTTCCGGGAAAATTATGACAGACGGCGAAAAGCGAACTGGACCCAGAAGGAAAAGGCAGAGGACTCCATGAAGGAGCGGATGGTCCAGTATAAGACAGAATACAGCTTCGGCGCACCGGCAACGCTGGAAGGATTTCCGGAATTTGCGGCTGTATATGACCGGCTGCGGACGTCAGAGCTCCTGGAATATGAAGAGAAGGTGGAAGCAGCAAAGCAGGCAGCAGAGGAAGAGTTCCGGGAGCAGTTCCTGGCAAAGCTCCAGGAAAATATGAAGCAGGCACAGGGGGAATTCCGGGAGCTGAACCGGGCTTTGAAGGATATTGCCTTTAGCAAAGAGCGGTATGAATTTTTATTTATGCCCAGCAAAAAATACCGCAGCTACTATGAAATGCTGATGGACGACTTTAATGTGGTCCAGGGCGAATCGATTTTCAGCGGCGTCTTCCATGAGACACACAAAGCGGTGATCGACGAGCTGTTTGACCGTCTTGCTGTAAATAATGAAAACAATGCCAGGACGCTGGACGAATTCACAGATTACAGGACTTACATGGATTATGACATTAAGATCATCCACAGCGACGGAAGCTATTCTTATTATTCCAAGGTATGTGAAGAAAAGAGCGGCGGAGAGACGCAGACACCATTCTATGTGACGGTAGCCGCCTCTTTTGTTCAGCTTTACAGCAGCAATATAGGCGGAGAGGCGGCAGGGCTGGTGATGTTTGACGAGGCTTTCAACAATATGGACGATGAGAGGATCGGAGGCGTTCTGGAGTTTTTCAAAAGGCTGCCTTTGCAGATCATTATTGCGGCGCCTCCGGATAAGATCCAGTATATTGGTCCTGAGATGGAGGAAACGCTTCTGGTAATGACAGACGAGCGGGTCAATTACGTGGAGGAATATTATAATGGCAGGCTATGAGACAAAGGTTATGAACAGTCTTTTGGATTCCTATGAGAGAAGCCTGCTGTCTCAGGGGAAAAATAAAGTGGCTGTCCATATCTCTTTTCCCTTTACCAGGAAAAATCTGCCGGAATATTTTAATGAAAGTTCTCTTGCTTATGAAGAAATTCATGGAAGTATGAAGGCTTTAGAAGAAAAAGGGATGGTAAAGATCGTCTGGAGGAATGGAAAAAAAGACCACATTATTGAAAAAGTCCTTTTACGGGAAGAACAGGTGGAGGCAGCTTATGCTTATATGAAGCGCAGCCCCAGATCTGACTCTGTGCAGGAACAGCAGATCCTGCTGGAAGAGGCGAAAGCGAAGTATGAGACTCCTGTGCTGCAGGCTTTTCTTGCTTATATAGAGAAAAGACTGGAGGAGGGGCGATCAGTGAAAGAATTTCTGGATATCACAGATCCCGGGCGTACCCGGAAGATTCTGAAAGCAGTGGGTGAGCTGGAAAAGAACAGGGAAGGCTGCTATATCCGGGAATTTTCTATCCGCCATTTTGGAGACTCTAAGACATTCCAGTCTCTTCTGGGGATCGTGGGAAAAATCCTGCGCCGCTTCTCAGAAGGGTGGGAAGACATGGAGCTTTCCGGGATCCTGGCAGAGTATCTGGTATATCAGACACCGGATTATGTGTACATAAAGGGAGAGGGAAGGATCGCCTTTGATAAAGATCCCGGCTGTCTGGTGGATCTTGCCTGCCTGGAGCAGGGGATCGGTCTGTCCGGGGAGGATATAGGGAAAGTCAGGATCATGGGAAAAGCCGGGACCCGTAAAGTTCTTACTATAGAAAATCTTACTACGTTCTTCAGCTGGAAGGAAGAAAACTGTCTGATGGTGTATCTGGGAGGCTATCATAATTCGGTAAGAAGGAAACTGTTGGAGATCCTGTATCGGGAATTGCCGGATGCAGAGTATCTCCATTTCGGAGATATTGATGTGGGCGGCTTTGAAATCTATCGGGATCTGTGCAGGAAGACAGGGATTCCTTTTAAAACTTACCATATGGGAATAGAGGAACTGGAGCGATACAAAAGGTTTACCCAGCCGCTGACGGATAATGACCGGAAGCGCCTAGAGCTATTGCTGGAAAAGTCGAAAAAGAATGGAGAAGATACCCGGGTACTCCAGTATATGAAAGAGACAGGGAGGAAACTGGAGCAGGAGGCTGTTGGGGCGCTGGCGGATCAGGTGCCAGAGGAAATCAGAGGGCAGGTAGCAGATCTGAGCTGACAGAAGGCAGTTTTTAATAAAAGATGAAAGGACATTGAGTTTCCGGAAGGATTCAATGTCCTTTTTTCGATTAGAAAATATATGTTAACAAATATATGTGCAAAATAACAAAATAAACAGAAATAAAACATAAAAAATTATTGAAAATACATAAAAACAGTGCTAAGATGAAACAAAATACGACGCAAAAGCATGCTCTAGGAAAGGGGTAATGAAATTATGTGCAGCGATACAGGCGAATATATCCTCGCGATGTATGATATCCGGGGAAAACAGGATTATATTTATAAAAGCAGTAAGATCAAGGAAATTGTTGGGGGATCCTACATTATCAGAGACTGTTTTGAAGACTGCCTCTTTCCGGCGGCGGAAGAAGTCTCAGAGGAGGAGCAGGAACGCGAAGCAGCATATACAAAAAAAGGAATCTTCAGTTATCGGAGAGAAGCGGGAACGGAGGAAGAAAAAGCTTTTACTCCCAAGAAGTTTCAAGAGCGTTTAAATATGGGCTACATCGGTGAAGTTATTTACGATGGCGGAGGCAACTTCTTTGTTCTTTATAAAAATATAGAAGCATATCGGAATGTCAATCGTCGTTTTTATTATAACCTTCTGGAAAAAACTTATTCCCTGCGTGTGTTGACGACTTATATTGAGAATATCAATTTTGAAGATTATCCGGGCGATCAAAGCAAAATATACGCCAGACATCACAAAAGAGAACAGCAGGAGTCTATAATCAGTCCGGTGAATACGCTTCCTGTTGTCCAGACGGATTACCGGACGTCGCTTCCTCTGGCAGAATACATTGGTAGCCCTGAGGAAAAAGTAAGCTACGAAAGCAAAAGAAAATATGGGAAATATGAGGAGATTAAAAAGGCAGGAAAAGAGGACAGACAGATCCAGGGCAGCGATCTGCTGGATGAAATGGTGACGAAGAAAGGCGAGGAGAGTCTGCTGGCAGTCATCTATATTGACGGCAATAATATGGGGGCGCAGGTGGAAAAATGTCTGAAAGGGCTGAAGTCTTATGAAGCGTGTACGAAAAAGCTGAGAGAGTTTTCAGAAGATATCCAGAAGTATTATATCACTGACCGGATCAGCGAAGTGGACGCGCTGCTGGCGCAAAAAGAGAAAAGTCAGAGAAGATTTGTGGTATACGCAGGCGATGAAGTGACGATCATCTGCAATGCAAGGAACGCCTACGATCTGGCAATGGGATACCTGACCGGGTTAGCGGAAAGCGCTCCTGAAGGAGAGAACAGGACCTCCTGCGCGGGGATCGCTGTTTTCCATAGTCACGCGCCGTTCCCGGAAGCGTACAGGATCGCGGAGGAGTGCTGTGAATCCGGGAAAAAACTGATGAAAAAAGAAGGGATAGAACACGCCAGTCTGATAGATTTTCATTATTGTCAGGGAGCCTTTGGAACCTCTCTTGAACAGACCCGAAAGGAAGAGGGAACAGAGGAGAACAGCCGTCCCTGGTTCGTCAATCTGGGGAAGAAAAAATGCTCGGGTATCATACAGGATCAATATGTTTCCTGTGAAGTCGTGCAGAGGATGAAGGAAGTGCTGAACAATGCCGGAAGGAGCAATATCAAGAACCTGGCATTCAGTGCGAAGAAAAGCGAGGCAGATTTTAAGTCAGAGCTGGAGAGGATCCGCGCTCACCAGTTGGATAAGAATAAGAATCTGGATTTTTCTCTGGGCGGATTACTGAATGATAAAATGCAGAGAAAATTGATTTACGATATGGTGATCGTATATGATCTCTGGTTCGCGAAGAAGGATACCAAGTCTGAAGAAGAGGGGGAAGGAGTAAAATGAGCGAAAGAAAATATAAGATTTCCATTACTTTAAAATCGGATCTGTGCACGGGCTCAGGCTATTCCTATGCCGGAATTGTTGACAGTGATATCTGTTATGACGCCTGCGGCCTTCCCTATATCGCTGCCAGACGTTTAAAGGGATGCTTAAGAGAAGCGGCAGAGCTGATCGGGATCACGGAAGAAGAGAGGAACCGGATGTTTGGAAGGACCGGAGAAAGCGCTGCGAAAGGCGTCATCATCCAGAACGCGTACATAGATCACTATGAAGAGATCCGAGGAGATATCGAGGGACTGGGAAAAGAATTTCGGGAATATATCACTCCGCAAAGGGTGCTGGAGCAGTTTTCTACAGTAAAGGCGCAGACAAAAATCGGGGAGAACGGAGCAGCAAAGGATAATACGCTTCGGTATACCCGAACAGTGAACCACTATTCCCCTGTAGAGTCCGGGGAAACAGAAATGCGCTTTACGGCAGCAGTTTTTCTGCCGGATTCCTGGGAGGAAGATCTTGTAAATAAATTTGAATGGACTGTAAAAGCGCTCCGCAATATAGGGATGAACCGGAACCGCGGGCTGGGAAGCGTAAGATGTACACTTGATCCGGTAAAGGAACCGGAGACGTCGGCATCAGAAGCGGAAAATAAGGCTGCGTGTGATAAGAAACCGTCGGAAAAGAAGCTGAACGAGGATCAAAGATATGTATTGAGATATGCTGTGAAGAATCTGTCCCCGTTGGTTATGAGTACGAATAATGATTTTAAAACAGAGAAATATATCAGCGGTCGGAGCGTACTGGGATTTTTCGCTGCGGCTTATTTGAAAGAGCCCGAAAAGAGTGCGGATTCTGAGGAGTTTGAGCAGCTTTTCCTGCAAGATGAGGTGTATTTCGGCGGACTATACCCGGCGGAATCTATAGAAAAGGGCAGTAAAGAAGATAAGAAAGAAGCCTGTA
>CALWHD010000152.1 GCA_944380235.1 uncultured Blautia sp. | reverse complement strand
ATTTCAGGGAGAATTTTGCATGCTTATACTAAAATTTCGTGATATGCCGCTTAAACGTAAAATAGAACTGATTATTTTAGGCTGTGTTTTTTTTATCTCTGTCATTGCCTTCACAAGTATTTACTGTATCTCAAAATCCCACGAACGAGTTTTTTACCGTTCTGTAGCATCCAACCTTTCTTACTCTGCCTCTGAGATTCACAGTGATCTGCAGGAAGTAGATGAACTTGCGGATATGATTCTTTCCAATAACACAGTACAGAATCAGCTTCCCGCTGCACTGGACACGGATTCGCGAAATGTGAGACAAACGATGGAAACTACTGTGTATAATGTTCTTACTAATTATATGTTTAATACCGCGAATCAACATATCTCATACATTACAATCCTGCAGGATGACAGCACCATAAGTACTCATTTGGTCCGTTTCAGGAATGTCCCTCCCGAAATTCAGGAGGATTTAATCAGCAAGGGCAATGCTGCTGAAGGATCTACAATCTGGGTCACGGACTACAGCCAGGATTACGGGCTTTTTCTGGTAAAAGAACTGCGCGAGGCAAAAGATTTCTCTTTTCGTCATATAGGTACCCTGATCATTAATGTAAATCCCTATACGCTGATAGGGCAGACAAGCATTTTTCACTCTGCCTATGATTCACCTTCTTTTCTTCTGCTTGAAAACGGACAGGCTATCTACTCCTCTGATGCACTTCCCCAAAAGGATATCGAGGAATTAACTTCCAGCCTGGGTGAGGATTATACTATAACAGAAGTAAATGACCAGGCCTTTTTCGCAGTCAGGGGCTATATCCGGGATTATGGCTGGGATTATATTGCCATGGTGTCTTATGAGTCCGTTTCCCGCACAGTTTCTTTTACTTCCGGGGTATGTATTGCTGCCATAATACTCTCTGTCTGCACAGTGCTTCTCCTCTCTTCCCGGATTCTTACGGCACTGACACGGCACTTTGACTGGCTGGTAATGAAAATGCATCTGGTAGGTGAAGGAACCTACCATTTTTCTGAAAACCCCTGTAATTACAGTGAAAGAAAAGATGAGATCGGACAGCTGCATACTAATTTTGATTCCATGGCACATAAAATCGAAACGCTCATCACTGAAAATTATACCAATGAACTGCTGAAAAAAGAAGCTCAGCTGAAATCTCTGGAAAGCCAGATGGATCCTCATTTTTTATATAATACCCTGGATTCCATACACTGGCGCGCCAATGCCGTAGGTGCCGATGACATTTCCCAGATTACAACCTCCCTGGGAAATCTGCTGCGCATTTCCTTAAGTAAATCCAACGATCCCTTCACTCTGCGCCAGGAAATTGCTCTTGTAGACAACTATATGGTGATCCAGAAACTGCGCTATTCCCAGCGTCTGATCTATCAGCTCCGTATCCCGGAGAAATATATGGACCTGCAGCTGCCCAGATTCACCATACAGCCCCTTTTGGAAAATGCAATACGTTACGGGCTTGACAATACTTCTGAGGTATGTACCATCTCTGTCAGCGCCCATACAGGGGATGAGATGCTGATCATCGAAGTGAAAAACAGCGGTTCTTCCTTTGAGGAAAATCTTCTGGAAAAACTGATCCAGCAGGAAGTCCTCCCCCATGGGTTCGGAATCGGACTTCTCAATATCCATAAACGGATAAAAATTGCTTATGGTGAAAAATATGGCCTGCACCTGTTGAATATGGAAGATGATGAAACTGGGGAGGAATATGCGGTAGTGCAGGTTTTTCTGCCTATACTGCCCCTGTAGAAAGGATGAGTTTATGCTGAAACTTTTAATTGTAGACGATGAAGAAATCATATGCAGTACCATCGCCAAAGTCATTGACTGGAAAGAACTTAACATTGCTCTGATCGGGACCTGTCTGGACGGGGTTGAGGCTTATCATACCATACTGGATGAATCCCCGGATATTGTTATGACCGATATCCGTATGCCCGGAATCTCCGGACTGGAACTGATCGAACGAATTTCCCACACAAATCTCGACACACAGTTTATCATTCTGTCCGGATATGGAGAATTCGAATATGCAAAACGTGCCATGCGGTGCGGAGTCAGACACTATCTCCTGAAACCCTGTGAGAAAGAACAGATCATTTCCTGTGTAAAAGAAGTAATCAAAGACTGCCAGGAACTGCGGCGCTCCAAAGAACTGGAAAACCATGATAACCAGCTTTCCAACAGCCTGCGTTACACTTTGATACAAAATATTATCAGCGAGGGGATCTCTCTTCCAGAAATCAATGACAGCTTCTTTGCTGCTTATGAAAAATATCTGGATTTTACTGATACAGCGTATCAGTACTGTTGTATTTATTATCTGGAGCAGGAATATTTAAAAGACTGTCTCAGGACAATCTCCGGCTATTTTGATCAGCATGCGCCCCAGCTGATGCTTTACAACATGTATATCACCAATATTTTAATTTTATTTTTCCCAAATTACAGCCAGGACTACAGGGAAATGGATAATTTTTTGGGAACGCTCTCCTTTCCGGGCCAGCAAGTCTCCATAAAATACGAACGGACTTCTTATCCCAGCTTAAAAGCCCTGCTCACCACCCAGATCCGGAAACTGAAGCGCTATGACCGTCTTTACTTTGCCGTTGAAGGACGGCTGATCCCCTGCTTCAACTATGAACACATTAGTACACATGCAAAAAATCTCTGCTCTCTGCTGGTTTCTCCTGATGAACAGCAGAGACAGAATGCTTTCGAAGAACTGAAACGGATTCTCTCCTCTGCCTCAAGTCTGGAGTTTCTGATGCAGCTTTCTTCTCAGGTTTTGATCACAGTAAGCTCTGAGATCTCTTCCTGTACCATAACCCAGATTACAGAGTTTCTCTCTACACTGCAGCTTGAAAAAAATCAGGCTGCTGTCTGCTCAAAAGTACTGGAAAAACTGGAAGAAATCATGGTGACCACACAGAAACGCTCCAATTCCTACAGCCCTGTGGTGGAAGAACTTCTGAATTACCTTGACAATCATGTTTCAGACTCAAACCTTACTTTAAAATGGATTGCCGAAAATCATCTGTACATGAATGTCAATTACGTCAGCCGCTGTTTTGTAAAAGAAACGCAGCAGAAATTTTCAAGTTATCTGATGAATCTGAGAGTCCAGAAAGCAAAGGAAATCCTTGCAGGGAATGATGAAGAAAAAATCCAGAACGTTGCTGAACTGGTAGGCTGCGGCAATAACCCCTACTATTTCAGCAAAATTTTCAAAAAGTGTACCGGCATGACGCCTTCCGCCTATGTACGGAAAATAAAAAATAATCCTGCGGGCAGAAGCGGTTCCTAAAGTTCCGCTTCTGCCCGCAGGATTTATGTATCTCATAGCTAATCCGCACTGCATCTCTTAAATTTCCATCTGCACATCTCAGACAGCGCTGTCACTATAAATTGCCCGCTGCCTTATCTTTTAAAACTCCCAGACCTTCCCTTACCATATAGTTTATCTGAAGAAAAGCATTGCTCTTTGCCGGAACTTCCTGTACCATACAGTTCATTTTTTTCCTGGCAATGGCTGTTCCACGGTATACATGAAAACTGTTGGTAACAATTCCCACACAAAAGGAATCAGTGTTCTTCTCCTGCTCTTCCTCAATCAGTTTCCATGAAAACTCTATGTTCTGTGTTGTATTAACAGACTGCTCTTCTTTTATAAGCCGGGAAGGGTGAATTCCCTTCTGAATCAGATATTCATACATGCACTGAGCCTCTGAAATGGCTTCACCGTCCCCCTGGCCTCCCGAAAGTACTGCCCTGGCACCAGGATTCTCCTTCAGATATTCATATGCCTCATCAATCCGGTACTGCAGAGACTGGCTGGGGCGCTTTCCTTTCACCTGGGCCCCAAGTACAACAAGATAATCCATTCCCGGTTCCGGCTTATGGAACATTGCCTGTACAATGAGAATTTCCGTAATCAGAAAAATCAAAAGAAAAATTCCCGCACCTGCACAAACCAGAATTCTAAGCCCTGCCGGAAGATGGATTCCCATACGGAAGCCTGCCGCTGCGGCAAAAAAACAAAGACCTGCTGCCAGCCAGATTACAGGAAATTTTGAGGACAGCCCTGCGTACAGCCAGATTCCCAGAAAATAGGCCGTGCACAAAATTCCCAAAAATATCATAATTTCATCCAGCATCTCTACTCCCTTTCCGTTCAGAGAAAAACGGAACCTTTCCAAAAAGCAGCCGAAAATACCTTTCTATTTTCAGCGCTCCGGGACAGCTCCTGTCCTTCTATGGAAAAGTTCCGCTTTCGCTATCTATACCGTACACAATGTACCGTCTGTTATTTATTCCTTCCGCAGCAGTATTTGTATTTCTTTCCGCTTCCACATGGACATGGATCGTTTCTGCCGATCTTCGGTCCTTTTACCACTGTACCGGATTTCTTCTGTTCCAGGTATAATTCTTTCCTTTTCTCTTCAGAAAAAATACTGTCCCACTGAGGAAGATTGTATAACCAGTCTGCTTTTGCATCTACCATGTTTTTGTACAGCATTTCCAGGTCATATCCCAGATTTACCACAGTATCTTCTTCCATTTCTTCAATAGGATTCTGTACTTTCAGGCTGTCGTTGATACCATCCAGAAAGCCTACCATTGTCATCACATCTACTTCGTACTTGTCAGCCAGTTCCTTCACAGTGCCTCTTACCACTTCTTCCGGATTGCTGAGAAGTTTTTCGTAGATACCTTTTTCAATTAAAAAATAATTTGTCCAGAATTTCTGCAGCTGTCCTTTATCTGCCTGCTGAGAGTATGCCATATCTCTCCACTGTTTTAATAATGCCATGTATCTTACCTGCCTTTTATTTTTTTCGTATTCACCCGGATTTTCGCATATAACAGCATTCTCTCCGGTTCTCAATCCAAATCCCTATTGGGTCGACAGATATAGTATATACGAAAACTTCTTTTTTTTCAATCTCTGAAAGAAATTTTTCTTTTTCCTGTATAGCTTCTTTCTTTCCGGTAATACTATAAACAGCCCACAGAGAGATGACGCAAAGGCGCGGCGCTTTCTGCAGGCAACAAAAGAAAAGTAGAAATACTTAATCCTCCCCTTTTTTAGGAGCTGCTCTATGACCTGGCAGCTCC
>CALWHD010000151.1 GCA_944380235.1 uncultured Blautia sp. | reverse complement strand
CTTCTCTGCGGTTGTGATAATCCATCTGGTAACTCTTTCTGTCGCCAAAAGAAGGTGCGGAACCTGCTGCATCACGAAACGGCCCGTAAAAAGCAGATGCATATTTCACTGCGTAAGACATAATAGGAGTCTCTTTGTAACCATTCTGATCCAGAATCGTGCGGATAGCCCGTACCCTTCCGTCCATCATATCAGAAGGCGCCACCATATCTGCCCCCGCCTGCACATGAGAAAGGGCCGTCTTTGCCAAAAGCTCCAGAGTCTTGTCATTTTCCACTTCATGACCGCAAAGCAGTCCGCAGTGCCCGTGAGAAGTATATTCACACATACATACATCTGTGATCAGGTACAGATCCTGACCGAACGCTTGCCTTGTTTTTTCCAGCGCCCTCTGAACAATTCCATCCCTGGCATATGCCTGACTTCCCACCTCATCTTTGTGATCGGGAATACCGAAAAACATGACTTTATCCACCCCGGCATCTTTCAGTTCTTCCAGTGCTTTCGGCAGAGTATCCAGGCTGTATCGGTACTGCCCCGGCATGGAAGGAATTTCCTCTTTGATTCCTTTCCCTTCCTTTACAAACAGAGGATAGATCAGGGAACTTTTATCCATTCTGGTCTCTCTGACCATCTTCCGCATAATCTGACTTCCCCTTAATCTTCTGGGTCTGATATTCATTTCCATGATGTCTTCACTCCTTCTTCCGTGTCTTTTTATCTTTTAATTCTACAACCAGCTGAACCAGGCTGTCAATCCGGGCACATTCAGACATATAGGTCTCCATACCCAGCGCATCTGCTGCTGCCTTTGTCTGTTTTCCAATACATGCGGCACGGACTTTGCTGTAGTCAAGTCCATGTGTTGCCGCCTCAAATCCCCGAACCGTAGATGCACTGGTAAATACCGCACAGTCTATGTTTCCTGCTTCAAATTCTTTCATCTCGTTGATGACATCCTGCTTGTCATAGAATGTGTCATAAGTAGCAATATCATCCACCTGGATTCCCTCTTTTTTCTTCAGCTGGTCTGTCAGTTCCCGGCTGCCTATCTTTGCCCTGGGGATCAGAATTTTTTCCTTTCCTTCACATACCTGGCAAAGGGCTTTTCCAAGATGTTCTCCGTCAAAAACTTCTGGTACCAGATCTGCAAAGATTCCTTTTTCTTCCAAAGCTTTTTGTGTACCGTTTCCAATAGCGGCAACTTTAACACTGCCAAGACACCGGGTATCCAGTTTCTGTTTTTTCATTTCATCAAAGAACACTTTCACTCCCGTAGGACTTGTAAACGCAATCCACTGATAAGAAGAGATCGCCTCAAACGCCTGGTATAAAGCGCTTTGGTCTTCCAGCGGCTGGGTACAGATTGCTGGAAGTTCCAGCACTTCCGCCCCCAGCCCCCTTAATTTTTCTGCCATAGAAGAAATCAGATCTTTGGGGCGGGTAACCAGGACTTTGTAACCTGCCAAAGGCAGTTTTTCATACCAGGCAAATTCCTCCGCCAGGGCGCAGACTTTTCCCACCACGATAATAGCAGGTGTTTCGATTCCCCTGCGTTTCACTTCCTCTTCCAATGTAGACACAGTGGCAACAATCCTTTTTTGTCCTGCTGTGGTTCCTTTCTGAAGAATTGCAGCAGGCATATCCTTTTCCATGCCGGCTTTCATCAGAGCATTTAAAATATCTCCCATAGCAGTGACACCCATAAGAAACACTAAGGTTCCTTTCGTACGTACCAAGGCTTCAAAGTCAATGTCATATGCCTGATTCTGTTTTTTATGTCCTGTAATGATATGGAGGGAAGAGGTAAAATCTCTGTGTGTAACAGGAATACCGTTGTAAGCGGGAACGGCTATGGGGGAAGTCACGCCGGGTACCACTTCATAGGGAATACCCTCTCTTGCTAAAAGTTCCAGCTCCTCTCCGCCTCTTCCGAAAAGAAAAGGATCACCGCCCTTTAAGCGGACTACTTTCAATCCTTTTTTTGCTTCTTGTGCCAGAATTTCGTTGATTTTCTCCTGAGGCATGGTGTGATGGGAAGCACGCTTTCCCACATTGATACATTTAGCAGTCTTAGGAATCTTTGAAAGAACTCCCTGCCCCACTAAACTGTCATAGACCACCACTTCTGCGTTTTTCAGTGTTTCCATTCCTTTTAAAGTAAAAAGCCCGATATCTCCGGGACCTGCTCCTACCAGCCAGACTTTTCCTGTATTCATTGTTATTTCTGCTCCTTTTTTCTTATCTGTGCGGCAAATCCCCCGATGCTTGCATCGCTGCTCGCTTGATGCCCCGTATGCTTACATCGGGGGATTTGACTTCTGTCTGCACAGCCGCCTTAATTTCTCTGCCAGTTCCCTTCCCAATTTTTCTGCCTGGGAAAGCTCTGCCTCACCGCTGCCTTTTTCATATTTCCCTGTTTCTTCTTCATAGTAAAGTCCTGTAAGAAAAATACGGCTGTCTTTTATAACTGCATGAGCAGCCACAGGAGAAGAACATCCCCCGTCCAGAGTTTTTACAAAGGCACGCTCCGCCAGAGCAGCCGCCCTGGCCTCTCTGTCATCGAATCCCGCAAGCCAGGACAAATCCTCTCCTGACCGACTCTGCACTGCGAGAATACCCTGACCGGCTGCCGGGATCATTTCTTCCGGTTCAAAATATCTGGAGATTCTGTGAGAAAGCCCAAGGCGTTTCAGACCGGCCGCCGCAAGAATCAGGGCACTGTACTCTCCGCTGTCCAATTTGGAAAGTCTGGTCTGTACATTTCCCCTGACACTTCTGCACTCAAGATCAGGATACATTTCTTTGAACTGCAGAATCCTCCTTAAACTGGAGCATCCCACAGGTCTTGTTTTATCCAGCTCTTTCACACCTGTGGGAAGTACCAGAACATCCCGTGGATCTTCCCTTTTAGAAAACGCTGCCAGAGGCAGTTCTTCAGGGATCTCCATAGGCATATCTTTTAAGCTATGTACAGAAATATCAGTTCTCCCGTCCAGAAGTGCTCTGTCCAGCTCTTTTACAAAAAGTCCCTTTCCGCCTATTTTATCCAGAGTTTTATCCAGGATGATATCTCCTGTGGTCTTCATGGTAAGGATTTCTGCCTCCATATCCGGATTTGCCTTTTCGATAAATTCTTTTACAATCTCACTTTGGATCACTGCAAGGCGGCTTTCTCTGCTTCCAATGATGATCTTCTTTTTACTGCTCATGTGTCTGCCTCTCCTTTACTGCTGTTTTCCAGTGCCTCCTGCACCAGTTCCCGGGTCTTCTTCACCTTTTTATGATCTTTTCCTCCTCCGTTAAATCCAATAACAATCCCATCATGTTCCAGAAGTCCGGGAAAATGAAAATCACATTTCGTCTGATCACTGGCCACATTTACCAGGATGCCCAGACATTTACAGGCACTGTATATATCCTTATTCACTTCTGGACTGTCCGTTGCCGCGATAACCAGATCCGCATCGTATAAATCTTCCCGTTCATATTTTTTTGCTTTATAATAAACCTTTTTCTCCCGGGCAAGCGTCTGGATTTCTTCTGCTGCCTCAGGCGCTATAACAGTTAGTTCTCCCACATAGGGCAAAAGTGACTGTATCCGTCTCTTTCCAATCCTTCCCGCTCCCAGCACCACTGCTTTTTTCTGCGTCAGATCCATAAACAGGGGAAAAAATTTTTTTTCGTTTTCAGTTTTCATAAAGTTTTTCCAATCCTTCCACACATTCCACAAAAGCGTCCTGTTCCAGGGAATCTCTCAGTCCGAAGATCATTTTATTTACCACCTTCCCGGCGGCAGTATCAATTGCTTTCAGCAGATTTTCCCTGTCATGATCATCCATGGGAGTTTTCTTTAAGATCTTTAAAATGCGCAGATTTAAATCTTCCACTGCTTCTGCCTTAATCTCCTGAATCCTTGGAAACAGATCCTTTCCGCTGAACCAGTTATAGAATTCCTCCATCTGCTCTTTTAAAATGACCCCTGCCTTCTCCATGCTCTCCTGCATTTTGGGAGAAATACTGTCAATTTTAAAACTGTCAATATCATACAGTGTTATATTGGGAAGACTTCCTGCCTTGGGCTCAATATCCCTCGGCACTGCCAGGTCAATCAGCACCAGATGTCCGGTGATCCCTGCATTTTCCAACAGCTCTTTTGTCAATGTAAAATTGGGACTTGCTGTAGCACTCACCACCAGGTCACAGTTGGGGATCAGCTGCATTCTGTCTCCGTAATTGATTCGTTCACATCCTTTTGGAATAGTCACCATCCCACTTCTGTACTGGCGTACTGTAACCGTTACGTCCGCTCCCGCCTCCTTTAACGCAAGAGCAGTTACCTTTCCCATCTCACCGTTTCCAATGACCATGCAGGTTGTTCCCTGTATGGAGAATCCTTTTTCCTCCAGCCTTCGGATGGCCTGATGGATTACAGAAGAGTTTGCTCTGGAAAAGTTTACTTCTGTCTTCACTTTTTTTGCCGCCGTCACTGCAGTACGAAACAGAACTTCCAGCACATTGTCTGTGCAGAACGCCTCTCTGGAAAGAGTAAGTGCATCCTTTACCTGGGTAATGATCTGATCCTCCGCCAGAATCTGTGACTTTAATCCGCTGGTAAGATAGAAAAGATGTTCTACAGCCTCCTCTTCCTCACGCTGGATAAAGTATTCCTGAAATTTCTCCGGATCTTTGCCCTTTTCTCTGCATAAAAATCCATAGAGAGAACCATTCCAGTCCTCCTTTGTACTCGCCCAGATTTCCATCCGGTTGCAGGTAGATAAAATGATGCAGCCTGCGATCCCTGGCTCCTGTTTCAAATGTTCCAGGGCTGTGACGGCATGTTTCTTTGTGAAAGAAAACTGCGCTCTTACATCCACACAGGCCCTGTTGTAGTCAATTCCAATCATGGAAATTCCCATTGTTCCTCAATCTCCCATATTTCTTTTGTCCTTATTTCTCCCCCGGTCTGCTTTTCTTTCCCGGGATCAGTCTTGTTTCATCTTAGCATAGAATGTGAACCTGTGCAACAGACAAAACAGCGCCGGATCTTTGTCGAAGCTAACCGAAAACCTTAAAAATTTTTACTTCTTTTTTATGTTTTTTGATTGACAAATATCTCACCTATGTTACAATGAACTACAGAATTGAATGTACAAAGGTGCCTGCACTTTGCAGGAGAATAGGAAAGATGAGTGGAAATCTCACACGGTCACGCCGCTGTAATGGAAGAGCTGTATTTTAAAATGTCACTGGTTTTTTTCCGGGAAGGCAAAATATGGCGATGATGCCTGAGTCAGAAGACCTGCCTTGTACACGCGATTTACACAAGGTTACGAACGATGGCCTGGTGTAAGAACAGGTTGGCTCATAGCACTCAATTCCTTATCTGCTATCCCTCTTGTTCTTCTGATAGCCTGTCATCATGACAGGTATTTTTTTACTTCAAAATACTCAAAATCAGAAGGGAGAAGAAAAATGAGTAGAAACGAAAAACGAATCCTGATTCTGGCAGGTGTATTTGCACTTACCTTCGGCATTGTTCCCAACGTCAGTGCCATGCACATTATGGAAGGATACCTTCCAGGAGGCTTCTGCATCGCCTGGGGCGTACTTTGCATACCATTTTTGGCCGCAGGATTTCTGTCCATCAAAAAAACTTTAAATGAACATCGAAATCTGATCACACTGCTGGCAATGTCCGGCGCTTTTGTCTTCGTGATCTCTTCTTTGAAGATTCCGTCTGTGACAGGAAGCTGTTCCCACATGACCGGAACCGGACTTGGCGCTATCTTATTCGGACCTTCCGCAGTTTCTATTCTGGGACTGATCGTCCTGCTGTTTCAGGCGATCCTGCTGGCACATGGCGGTCTTACCACCATCGGAGCAAATACTTTCTCTATGGCTATCGCAGGTCCTTTTGTGTCCTACGGGATTTATATTCTGTGCAAGAAATTAAATGTGAATAAAAAGGCCGCTGTTTTCCTTGCAGCAGCTTTGGGTGATCTGTTTACCTACTGTGTAACAGCCGGTCAAATGGCTCTCGCCCATCATGCAGACACCACAGTAATGGGAGCACTTGGCAAATTCCTTGCTGTTTTTGCTCCTACCCAGGTCCCCCTGGCAATTATTGAGGGAATCATTACGGCAGTCATTGTCATGGGGCTTGAATCCTACGCAAAACCAGAGCTTCGTGCCCTTGGATTTTTAAAGGAGGCAAAATAATATGAAAAAAACAGTGATCGCGGCGATTATTGCCATTTTTTTAATTGCTTTTATTCCCTTATTTGTCTTAAAAGATGCCGAATTCGGCGGATCTGACGACGCCGGCAGCGTTGTTGTGGAAGAAGTAGATTCTTCCTATGAACCATGGGCTACTCCAGTCTTTGAAAAGATTCTGGGCGGAGAACTCCCGGGTGAAGTAGAAAGTCTGCTGTTCTGCATACAGACTGGTATCGGTGTGGGAATCATTGCTTTCATCATGGGGCGCTTTGTAGAGCGCAGAAAATGGACCAAAGACGAAAATTAGCAGATACCGGTGAAAGGAGTTTTCCATGATCACAATTGATAAATTATGTTATCATTCCAGACTTCGATACGAAAACGCCGGTGAAAAATTTGCCTTTGCAGTGATTACACTTCTGATTTGTGTAATGAGTCGTTCCGCTGCTGTGGCAGGTATTGTATTAGCAGTGACAGGGGTTCTCACCGTATGGAAAGGGGGAATCCCTTTTTTCCGTTATCTTCGTTTTCTCACAGTACCCCTGACTTTTCTTTTTTTAAGTACACTGGCAATCATGTTCAATATCAGTCATACTCCTCTGGATCTTTTTGCAGTGTCTCTGGGAAGCTGGTACCTTACAGCCAGCACCCATTCTTTTTTCTATGCCCTGCAATTGATTCTTACAGCATTATCCGCAGTTTCCTGCCTGTACTTTCTGGCATTTACCACACCTATGCCGGATATCCTGGAAGTTCTGAGAAAACTGCATTGTCCCAGACTTTTGATCGAACTGATGCTTTTAATCTATCGCTTTATCTTTGTCCTGCTGGATATTGCCTCCGCAATTTCTGTTTCCCAGGACTGCCGTCTTGGAAACAGAGACTATAAAACAGCACTAAAATCATTCGGCATGCTCGGCTCTGTCCTGATGATCCGGGCGGTCAGCCGTTCCAATCGGCTATATGACGCTATGGAGGCAAGAGGTTATGACGGTACCATCCGGGTACTTTCAGAAGACCGCCCTCCGAAGAAAAAAGTGATCGCTGCCATTGCCTTATTCGAAATATTCTTATTTATATTTGCTTTATGGAGGAGATTTTTTTCATGAATGAAACTACCATTTTAAAGGCCGATCAGCTGGTTTTCTCTTATGATGATGATACCACCCATTCCCTGAACGGTCTTTCCCTGGAAATCAAAAAAGGGCAGAAAATTGCTTTTATGGGCGCCAACGGCAGCGGAAAGTCTACATTTTTCCTCTGCTGTACCGGCATTTTAAAGCCACAGTCCGGAAAGATCTATTTTCACGGAAAAGAGATTTCCTATACAAAAAAAGGGCTTCTGGATCTCCGGAGCAAAGTGGGCATCGTGTTTCAGGATCCTGATAATCAGCTTTTCTCCGCAAGTGTTTATCAGGAAATTTCCTTTGGTGTCCTGAACCTTGGTCTTTCCGAAGAAGAAGCCAAAAAAGAAGTGGAGGAAGTCATAGATTATCTGGAAATCACACCGTTCCGCCATAAGCCCACCCATGCATTAAGCGGCGGACAGAAAAAACAGGTCTCTATAGCAGATATTCTTGTTATGCATCCCGAGATCATCATCCTGGACGAACCGGCGGCGGCACTTGATCCCAAACATACTACCATGGTAAACCGCATCGTAGATCAGATGACTGAGGCAGGGATTACTGTACTTATGGCGACCCATGACGTAAATTACGCTTATGAATGGGCAGATGAAGTCATACTCTTTCACCAGGGAAAGGTGCTGATGCAGGGTACTCCCGCACAGGTCTTTTCTAATCCTTCTATTTTAAAACAAACCAACCTGGAGCCCCCGGCGGTTCTGGAACTTTTTGAAAGTCTCTGCAGAAAAGGGATTCTAAAAGCTTCCCTTCCACTTCCCAGGAATCTAAAAACCCTGGAGCAGTACATTGCAGATATTCATATAAATCCACATTACGGAGGTAAGAAAACATTGTCTACAGAAGCAAAAAAAGCCATCCTTGCCGTAAGCTTCGGCACCAGCCACAACGATACCAGGGCAGTTACTATCGACGCCATTGAACAGGATATGCAGGAGGCATTTCCTGATTACCGGCTCTACCGTGCATGGACCCGCAAAATGATCATCAAAAAACTTAAAAATCGCGACAACGTACATGTCAACACAGTAAGGGAAGCCATGGAACAGATGAAAGAAGACGGCATCACAGATGTACTGGTACAGCCCACCCATGTGATCAATGGAATTGAGAATGATTTGATGAAGGAAGACGCGCTCTCCTACCGGGAATTCTTCCATTCTATCTCCTTTGGAACCCCTCTTCTTACTACAGAAGAGGACAGTATGGAAGTGATCCAGGCAGTTGCTGATGAATTTCCTGACTTGAAAAAAGATGAGGTTCTGGTTCTTATGGGACACGGAACCACACACTATGCCAATGCTATCTATGCAGCTCTGGATTATACCTTTAAAGATAAAGGTTACAAAAATATTTTTCTGGGGACTGTAGAAGCTTATCCTTCTATGGAGTCCCTTATGCGCATGGTAAAAGAATACAATCCTGTAAAAGTCATACTTGCTCCCTTCATGATCGTAGCAGGGGACCACGCAAAAAATGATATGGCGGGAGATGATCCCGAATCCTGGTACAGCCAGTTTAAGGCTGAGGGCTTTGACGTAACCACTGTAGTAAAAGGACTGGGTGAATACCCCGGCGTGCGCAGGCTTCTGGTAAAACATCTGGCTGCACTGGAAGCAGATCAGTAGGATAATCCCCATGCAAAACTGATTTTCCATTATAAGTACAAAATCCGGCGGGTACCTCCTCACTTAAGAGACGGAACCTGCCGGATTTTATATCAAGGGCCTGGAATAACCATGTATGCTGTATAGGGATGATCCAGCCGGTATCCCAACTTCCGGGCAAGTGAAAGGGAAGCCTGATTATG
>CALWHD010000150.1 GCA_944380235.1 uncultured Blautia sp. | reverse complement strand
GCCGTTCATCCTTTGCAGCCGCGATTCCGTGACCGATCCTGGATGCTCCCAGTTCCAGCGCATCCCAGATGCTTTGGGCGCTTCCGCACTCTCCCGCATGAATGGTAAAAGGAATCCCCAGATCTTTTGCCGCGCGAAAGAACTCTGCCTGCTGCTTCACAGGAAACGCAGCCTCGTCCCCCGCCAGATCCAGCGCGCATACGCCGTACCCGTAATAATCCGACGCGGTCTTTGCCAGCTCTATATTTTTCTCCACGTCCATATGCCTCATTCCGCACAGGATCAGCCCTGCCTGGGTTCCGTATAACTGTCTGCCTTCCTGAATCCCCTTTACAGCTCCTTCAATAATATCTCGCACAGAAAGATCCTCCCTGACAGACAGCATAGGAGCAAACCTGATTTCCATATAGACAGTATTTTCTTCTGCCGCAGCTCGCATCACGTCTTTGACCGCTTCTGTAAAGCTTCTCTCTGAAGTCAGGCATGCCAGCGGCAGATCGAATTTTGTCAGATATTCAGCCAGGCTTTCACAGCAGCTATCCGCAGTAAGCTGTGATTTAATATCTTTTTCCGGAAGAGGAACTCCGCCTTCCAGGGCAAGTCTGCGTATGCATTCTTCTGACAAAGAGCCGTCCAGATGACAGTGGAGATCGTATTTTTTCATTTCCCTGATATAATTCTGTTCTGACATAAAACCCTCCCTTGTTTCATTCTGTAAAAACAAAATGTATCACTTTAAGTCTTTTAAGATCGATGTCCCGATGCAGCCTTCCGGCAGAGGTACAGAAAAATTATCTGCTATGGAAGCGCCAATGACCGCAAAAGTATTGCTGTCGCCAATTCTTCCGCTTCCTGTAAATTTCCTGCTGTAGGCAAGGAATGGAACCGTTTCTCTGGTATGGTCAGTGCCTTTATAAGTAGGATCATTGCCATGGTCTGCGGTAATGATCAGAAGGTCATCCTCTCTCATTTCTTCCAGAAAAATCCCCAGGTTCCTGTCGAATTTTTCCAGCTCTGCCGCGTATCCCTCAGGATCCCTCCTGTGACCCCACAGAGCGTCAAAGTCCACCAGATTTACAAAGCAAAGTCCCTGAAATTCCTGTCTGCACGCCTGAATGGCCTGCTCCATGCCGTGCACCGAACTCTTGGAACGCCATGCCTCTGTGATACCTTCTCCTGCAAAAATATCATTGATCTTTCCGATGGACAGCACTGTAAGCCCTGCGTCTTTTAAAGCATTTAATACGGTTCTCCCAAAAGGCTTCACCGCATAGTCATGACGGTTGCTGGTTCTTACAAACTCTCCTTTTCTCTTTCCTATGTAGGGACGGGCGATGACTCTTCCTACTTTCCACTCATCTTTCATGGTCAGTTCCCTGGCGATCTCACAGCACCGGTAGAGTTCCTCCAGACCAAAGGTCTCCTCATTTCCGCAGATCTGCAGCACAGAATCTGCAGAAGTATACACGATCATTTCCCCGGTGGCGTTCGCCTCTTCTCCCAGCTCATCCAGGATTTCTGTACCGCTGGCACTTTTATTTCCGATCACCTTATGTCCTGTACGTTTCTCCAGCTCCCGGATCAGTTCTTCCGGAAATCCCGTTTCCGTGAAGGTAATAAACGGCTTTTCCGTTTTCAGCCCCATGATCTCCCAGTGTCCGGTCATGGTGTCTTTTCCTGTACTTGCCTCATGAAGACGGGAATAATATCCTAAAGGATTCTCCACAGGCTGCACCTGCTTTAAGGAACGCAGGTTTGCAAGTCCCAGTTTCTGAAGATTCGGTATCTGAAAAGTATCCACACTCTGTGAAATATGTCCCAGGGTATCCGCGCCCAGATCATCGTACTTTTCCGCATCTTCCGCGTCACCTGTCCCAAGGGAATCTATGACTATGACAAAAATTCTGTTATACATTCTGATATTTTCCTCCTGTCCGCCAGTCTCCTGCACCTCTGGTTATTTTTATAAAACTTCCTCTACTTGCCCCGGCCTATACCTGTTTTCCCAGGTTCTCCGGTCCAAACCCTTCCGGAAGCAGTTGAGCCAGGGTGTAAATTTTATATTCTTCCTCGCTCTTTGCAAGGATAATCTGAAACTCTTCCGGGACACAGAATTCCCGCATCACCTGTCTGCATACCCCACAGGGCGCTGTGTATCCGGTAAGCACGCCTTCCATACCGCCCACGATGCAGATCGCCCGAAAATTTTTCTCTCCTTCGCTTACTGCCTTAAAAAAGGCGGTTCTCTCTGCGCAGTTGGTAGGTGTGTAAGCGGCGTTTTCTATATTACATCCCTGATAAATTTTTCCCTCACAGGTAAGCAGCGCCGCCCCTACGCAAAAATGAGAATATGGCACATATGCTTTCCCCATAGCTTCCACAGCACTGCGGATCAGCTTCAAAATCTCTTGTCTTTCCAAAAGCATCTTACTCCTCCTCTGCCTTGACCAGCTTTACGATCCTGCTGGTTCCCAGGCGCTCTGCTCCCAGCTCCAGAAAATCCTCTGCATCTTTTAAGCTGCTGATGCCTCCCGCAGCTTTCATTTTCACATTTTTTCCTATGTGCTCTTTAAAAATCCTGATATCCTCCAGGGTAGCTCCCCCTTTGGAAAATCCTGTGGAAGTCTTGATAAAATCTGCTCCTGCCTCTGTCACCACCTGGCACATCCGGATCTTCTCTTCTTCTGTGAGCAGGCAGGTTTCTATGATCACTTTCAGGATCCTGCCTGCGCATGCCTGTTTCACCTGGCAGATTTCCTCTTTTACTTCATCATATTTTCCGTCTTTTACCCAGCCGATATTAATGACCATATCAATTTCATCCGCTCCGTTTTTCACAGCATCCTGTGTCTCAAAAACCTTGGCTGCAGTAGTTGAATAGCCATTGGGAAAGCCAATGACTGTGCAGACTGCCATTTTATCCTGCACATATTTTTTACCCTCCTTCACATAGGAAGGAGGGATACATACAGAGGCAGTCCCGTATTTTACAGCATCATCACAGATTTCTTTAATCTCTTCCCAGGCAGCTGTCTGACTGAGAAGAGTGTGGTCTACATAACTTAAAATTTCTTTTTTTGTCATATTTTTCCTCCTTGTTATCTATGTATCTCCCAGATTTCCTATTAATTACAGTATAACCAATGGGACTGCTTTCCACAATGACTTAGGATAAATTTCCCCTTGCCTTTATCTGCCCGTAACACCTTCTTTAATATCTTGACAGCAGAAAACTGCTGTATATTCAGCCCATTTCACAAGCTGAATATGCAGCAGTTCTTTTTTCTATCTGTCTTACTTTTATTCTACTGTAACACTCTTTGCCAGATTCCTGGGCTTATCTACATCCAGACCCTTTGCCACACTGACATAATATCCCAGAAGCTGCAGCGGAATGACTGCAAGGGATGTAGCGAAGTGACTGTCTGTCCGCGGGATATAAACCGTAAAGTCCGCCGTATCCTCAATGTTATAGTGTCCGAAAGTGGTAAGGCCCATGAGATAAGCCCCGCGGCTCTTGCATTCCACCATATTGGAAACGGTCTTCTCATACAGATCGCCCTGGGTCAGAATACCGATGACCAGAACTCCCTCTTCAATGAGGGAAATGGTTCCGTGCTTTAATTCTCCCGCCGCGTAAGCTTCGGAATGGATATAGCTGATCTCCTTCATTTTCAGACTGCCTTCCAGACTGATGGCATAATCGATCCCTCTGCCGATAAAGAATACGTCTTTTGCGTTGACCTGCTTTGACGCAAACCACTGAATCCTCTCTTTATCATCCAGGACCTTCTCTATCTTTCCAGGTATGGTCTGAAGTTCATGGATAAGTTCATGATACTTTTCTTCAGAAATTTCTCCTCTTATCTTTCCGAACTGAACAGCCAGTACATAAGCAGCGATCAGCTGAGTGCTGTAAGCCTTGGTAGTAGCCACGGAAATCTCCGGTCCGGCAAGGGTATAAAATACATTGTCCGCTTCTCTGGCAATGGAGGAGCCAACCACGTTTACAATTCCCAGAGTACGGATCCCTTTTTGTTTTGACTCTCTTAAAGCCGCCAGACTGTCTGCTGTTTCCCCGGACTGGCTGATGACGATCACCAGGCTGTCTTTTGGAAGCAGGGGATTCCGATAACGGAACTCTGAAGCAAGTTCCACACGCACCGGGATCTTCGCCAGATCCTCTATCACATACTGGGCGGCAACTCCCACATGATATGCAGAACCGCAGGCAACAATGTAGATCTGGCTGATATTCTGAATCTCTTCTTCTCCTAATCCTACTTCAGACAGATCGATCTCACCGTCTTTTAAGACAGAATTTAAAGTATCCTCCACTGCCTTTGGCTGTTCGTGGATCTCCTTGATCATAAAGTGTTCGTATCCTGCTTTTTCCGCAGCTTCAGAATCCCATTCGATCACCTTCATTTCCTTCTGGATCTCATCACCGTCCAGATTGTAAAAGATGATTTCGCCTTTTTTCACACACGCCATTTCCATGTTGCCGATGTAGTAAACATTTCGTGTATATTTCAAAATCGCCGGTACATCGGAAGCTATATAGGACGCCCCGTCCGCCACTCCCAGGATCATGGGACTGTCTTTTCTTGCCACATAGATTTCTCCCGGATATTCTTTGAACATAATAGCAAGAGCATAAGAACCGCGGATACGTACCATGGCATGGTTGATGGCATCCACCGGAGTACCCAGATATTTTTTGTAATAATAGTCCACAAGCTTCACAGCCACTTCCGTATCTGTAGAAGAATAGAAAGTGTATCCCTTGCGGGTCAGCTTATCTTTTAATTCCTGGTAGTTTTCAATAATACCGTTATGCACAGCGATAACATTTCCGTCTTCACTCATGTGCGGATGGGCATTGGTTTCAGATGGTTCTCCGTGGGTTGCCCATCTGGTATGTCCGATGCCGCAGGTGCCGGGAACAGAAGCGCCGTCGTCTGTTTTCTCTGCAAGAGCCTTCAGACGGCCTTTTGCCTTGATCACTTCCGCAGCAGCGTCGCCGTTGCGGACAGCAAGACCCGCGGAGTCATAGCCGCGGTATTCCAGTTTTGAAAGTCCGTCCAGGAGCACGGGGGCAGCCTGATGATTTCCTGTATAACCTACAATTCCACACATAATAATTTACTCCTCTCTATATTCACGCAAAAGTTATCTGTTCTGCAGACATGAAATTTCATTTTTTTGCAAGTTCATTTTATCCGGTGGAGCAAAGAAAGTCAAGAAAGAGTCCTGATTCGCCCCTGATATTCCAGTATCTTTGTGTGATAAACACAGGATACGGGTATTTACCGTCCGGGCAAATAGTAATATTTTACCGTATATAGTAATTTCTTATCTATAATACACAGGAAAAGATAACAGCCGCAGAAAATAAGGAAAGAAATGGAAGAAAAGGGAAAGATTATTACCTTTACATAAAAGTTTCATTTGTGTACACTTTTCAAGAGAATAGGAAAATTGTAAATAAAAAAGGAATGAAGATAAATTGATGAAACACTACTTTATGAAAATGAAATTATCCTACAGACTTTTTCTGATTATTATTTTTTGCTTTTTATTCCCCTGTACCCTGCTTTTTTTCAGCACTTACCAGCGGGCAGAAAATATGATCAAAGAGAAAACCAGGGAAACAGAGGGCGAACATATCCGTCAGGCGGGGAGCTTTATTGAAAATATATGTCTGAATATTATAAATACTTCCAATTGTCTGGCCTCTTTTAATATTTATGAAAAACTACTGTATGAGGAGCACAGTTCCAATGACTTTCTGACAGCCTATCAGAATACCGATGAACTGATTCAGAATATAAATCATTCCCTTCTGAATTCCCAGGGTGAAATCAGTATTTTTTCCAAAAACACCCTGCTATATTCTACCGAGCCTTTCCAAAATGTAGAGTATCAGGATTTTTATAAATCCTACATAGAAGAGAATGACACACTCTCTGATTATTCCCCGTATTTTTCCGGCGTTCATTTCAGCTATATAAAACATAAAACAATAAACTACATATCCTGCATCAGAAAAATCTACTCTTTCCACGGTGAGAACTACTATCTTGTCATCTCCATACCAGTCTCCACATTTGAAGACCGGCCTGATTCAGCCACGGGCACCCTGTTCCTGCTGGACTCCGTGGGAAACACCATCTGCCTGTCCCTGATTCTGATCACCATCTGTCTGTCCGTTACGTTTTATTGTATCTATTATCAGCTGAAACCGCTGCTTCTGCTTAAAGAAAATACGGACTCTGTCAGCACGGAAAGCCTGAAAGCGGAGATTGCAGCAGCAAACTCCCAGGATGAAATAGGCATACTTACCAGGACATTCCATGATATGCTGAAACAGATCAACACCTTAATTGACGATGTTAAAAAGAAAGAACAAGAAAAAAACGAACTGAAATTTGAAATATTGCTGACACAGATTAACTCTCATTTTTTGTTTAACACTCTGAATTCCATTAAATGGATGTCCATCGTGGCACACACAGACAACATCACCGCCGCCATCACCTCTCTGGGACGGCTTCTGGAAATCAGCATGAACAAAGCAAATGACATTCTCCCCGTCCGTGAGGAGCTGACGAATCTTAAAAGTTATATCCAGATCCAGCAGATCCGTTACCCCGGGCGGTTTGAAATCCAATATGATATTGATGATGATATACTTTCCTGCAGTACACCCAAACTGGTCCTTCAGCCCCTGGCAGAAAACTCCATTCTGCATAATATTGAGCGAAAGGAATTTCTGACCATACGCATCTCGGGACAGAAAAAAGGGAACCTGCTGGTATTTACGGTCTGGGACAGCGGATGCGGCATACCCCCTGAAAAACTCAAATCGATCCTCCGTACAGGGCACGGTTCAAAAACAGGGCAGGTATTTAAAGGCATTGGCGTATACAATGTGCATGAACGCATCCAGCTGATCTATGGGAACCGATACGGCATTCAATATGAAAGCGACGGCATTTCTTATACGAAAGCCATTCTGTCTTTTCCTGAAAAGGCAGAGCAAAATGTGAAAGGAGAAGATAAAAAAGATGATAAAGGTACTGATAGCAGATGATGAGATCCTGGTAAGAGCAGGGCTTAAAGCCGTCCTCCCCTGGGAAGAGAATGGCTTTAACGTTGTAGGTGAGGCATGGAACGGAGAAGACGCTTACCAAAAGATTCTTGCACTAAGGCCTGATATTCTCATTACTGACATAAAAATGCCGAAAATGGACGGTATCGCGCTGCTGAAAAAACTGCGGAAAGAAAATATCCCCGTTGTATCCATTATCCTAAGCTGTTTTGATGATTTTGATCTGGTCCGGGAAGGTATGAAATATGGTGCAAAAGACTATATTCTTAAACTTTCCATTGAGCCAGAACAGCTGCTGGCTGTGCTGAACGAGATCAAACAGGAACTCCAGCTTAAAAAAACAGCTCCAGATGATTTGTGTCTCCAAGATCAGGACTTAAAATCTCTTTTTGTGAATAAACTTACGAATCATAACTTTTTCTCAAAAGAACAGATTAAAAATATCCTTTTTAACCTGGGGCTGTCCATTAATCTGAACCATTATCAGCTGATCCGTCTTCTGCCGGAGAAAAAAATTTGGGCAAAACCGAAAGAGAAAAGAAATCAGAAATACTTGTATACAATATATTAGATCAGATCTGCAAACGTCAGCCCGGAAACGAGATCTTCCCCTTGGAAAAAGGAGAATTCCTCATCGTCCACAGCGGAGGAAACTGGAAAAACCTGCGCACACAGCTTTCTGCTTCTATGATCGAATACGCAAATACCAATGTATTTTTCGGAAGCAGCTCTATACTAAACGGGCATCAGGAATTTGAAATCGGAATGGATCAGTCAAAAGAAGCCGTGGAATGTGCTGTCTTTTACAATCAGGACAAAGAAATTGAATACGAGAATATCTGCCGTTTTCCCGTCCCTTCCTCTCCGTATCAGCAAGAGCAGGAGTTGTTTCAGTCGCTTCTGTCCTCCGATCAGGACGCTGCATGGAACAATTGTAAAAATATGCTGGTGAAACTAAAAGCTGACTGCTATCCGCCCGCAGAGTGTTTTTCCTATCTCATGGAAATTCTGGATATTTACAGAAGAGCCGCAAAAGAATTCAGAGTACCCTTACATTCTATGGAATTTAAAGGCCGAAATATTTGTGAATATATAAAAGATCTGAGTACATTACAGGAATGTGAACTTGCATTTTATGAGTTTACCGGAAAACTTACAGATGCTGTCCGGAAATCCCGCCTCCCCAGGGAGCGGGACGAAATACTTACCATAAAACAGCATGTAATGCTTTACTATAAAGATAACATTGATCTTAATACAATAGCAAAACTGGTAAATATGAGTCCCTCCCACCTGAGCAGCCTGTTCAAAAAGGAGACCGGCGAAAATTTCTCCACCTACCTGACAGAGGTAAGAATGGAGGCAGCCAAAAGACTTCTTAAAAGTCCTCATGCCCTGATCTATGAAGTCGCAGAACAGACCGGATACGCCAATTCCAGTTATTTTGGAAAAGCGTTCAAAAAATTCTATGGGTTCACCCCGGAAGAATATAAGAAAAACAGCAATATTCAGGAAAGAAGTTTTCTCACCATGCAGGAATCAAAGGATACAGAATCCACATGATCCACTTCTATCTGATAAAGAGCATTGGCAGCGATATGCTCTGCAGCCTGCTCCAGGTCACGGATCCCACTGGTATTTCTGTGCAGGTCAATAACAGCGTCAAGACCGTCTGGTGTCAGAATGCACTCATTTTCCCTCATGCCGATCCTCTTCAGAACTTTCGGAAGAGCATACCTGGAGAAGATTACCTTCTTTTCTTCCGGAGTATAATCCGGAATCTCGATCACCGCAAACCTGGACATAAGCGGCGCGCTGATCTGCTCCTTGTCATTGGCAGTTGCAATCGGATATACACCCACCGTAGGAATCATACATTCAATATAGTTATCCGTAAATCCAAGATTATCCAGCAGAGTGAGAAGGACATCCGCAGGATTGCCGTTTCCTTTTCCGGATGCCGCCTTATCCAGCTCATTAATGATAAATACCAGATTGGACTCACCTGCCATGGAAAAAGCATCCATAATAATTCCCGGTTTTGCATTGGCATAAATCCTGGAACTTCCAGTCAGCTGCTCCGGATCATTGATAGAACTCATATCCAGGGTAGTCCAGGGCAGCTTCAGGATCCTTGCCACAGCATAGGCAATCTGTGATTTTCCTGTTCCCGCAGGTCCGATAAGCAGCAGACCGTAGGCAGGCAGGGTATGGGTGCGGTTAATCTGAATAATGGTTTCAATAATCCTCTGCTTCACAGATTCCATGCCGTAAAGTTCTTCGTCAAGAATCCGGCGCGCTTCATCCGGATCAATAGCTTCAAAATAATTTCCTTTCCACTGAATATTCATCATGATGGAAAGCGCTCTCTGGGCATGGCGCCGTTCTTCCGGTGATACTTCGTGAGAACGGGCCACCGCCAGGTTTCTCCTCGCCCAGAGACGGATATTATCCGGCAGAGTCCTTCCCGCGCAGGTAATAAAGTCAGTAATACTCTGAATACTGGTCAGCTTCATGCTGTCTCCGGTTTCTTCCTCATCCTCGTCCGGTATCTCCTCCGGCGGAACGTCGCTGGAAAGGAGACGTTCGATCATAAACTGCAAAAATCCGTCCTCCGCAGAAAGTTTCACTCCTCCTCCAAAGGCAATCTCCCTTATTTTGTATACCGCATACCCATCCTCCCGGGATGCTCCTGAAAGACGCACGTTAATGCGGTTTTCTCCCAGCCATTTCAAAAGACTGACAAAACGGGCATCAATCTGCAGAATATCCGCACAGACAGCTCCCTCTTCATCCTTAAACTCGAAAGCTGTCTGTTTAGCCGGATTGGTAAACACGCCGCTGGAATGATGCTTAAGCTTTCCGTTTTCATTATTCAGCACCAGAATCGGATGCTGAGCAGAAGCTTCAGATTCGCTGGAATAAAAAATTTCATAAGTACATTCCGAAACTTTCGGATTCTCAGGTGAATTATTAAAATCAAAAACTGGCATAACAATACTCCTTGTCTTTTGCGTCAAATTTATTATCAGTTTAGCATAAATCTGCATACAGTACAATCCGGCCAGGGACAAACAGATTCTGAGATTCCTCCCAAAGCCTGACTCCTTCTTTGCCTTTTACTTTTTTATTTCCCTTTTGCAATTTGGTCTCTGATCATAAAAAAGGACACCAGTCTAAAACTTCATTTAGAATAGTGTCCTCATAGTCCTATGATTTTCAACCATATCTTCAAATAATGGCTCCACTTCAGCCTTAGAGAAATCAATTTCCACCTTAGCCGGTGCAGCTTCTGCAGCTGGTGCTGTCTGAGCAGCATTGTTTGCTTCATTCTTTGCCGAAAATTTACGGACTGTAATTCTATCCAAAATAATGGTTCACAAAATCTTTTGTCACCTGGGCGGCCTTTTTTATATTCTCTTCATGAGACATGGCATAATACTCCGGACGAAATTCTTCAATGGTACATACGCCGTCAAATCCGATTTCTTTTAATGCCGCAGCAATGCCCTCGTGATCTACTACGCCTTCTCCCGGCCACAGTCTCTTATCGTCTCCACAGGAACCCAGAGGCAGATCTTCACAGTCATTTAAATGATAGGCAAAGATTTTCTTTCCATCAGCGGTCTTCAGGTCTTCCATCCTGGAACACATTTCATGAAAATGGAAGGTGTCCAAAGTAATTCCCACATTATCTCTGTCCACTTCTTTCACAATGTCATAAGCTGTACCAAACTGGTTAATAGAACAATCCGGAGCGCCACAGAATTCCAGAGAAATCCTCATATCTTTTCCAACCTTATGGGAAAGATACCGGAGACGTTCTACTGCTTCTTCACGAATCTCTGGTACTGTTTTATCTTTTACCCCAAAAGTCGGCACTGTAATCAGCATTTTCAATCCTATGGCTTTAGAAACCTTCAGAATGAACTCTACTTCTTCATCTACTTCCTGTTTTCCTACTTCATCTCTTTGATTAAAATACAGAAGTGTATTGTAAGCCCAAGGCTTTAAATGGTGGCTGTCAAACCATTCCGCTAACTCTTCCAGTGTATGCTCCTTTAAATATTCTTTCAGGCAGTCAAAGCGGATTTCAATATAGTCAAATCCATACTTTTCGCACATTTCCAAGTCCGCCATCAATGACTGTCCCCTGCATTCCAGGGCAGTGGCTTCATTAAACCCGATCTTCATATACTTTTCCTCCCGGCAATTCATATTTCCTCTATATACCGTATATAATATCACTGTGTGCACGTGAACGCAACCTGTGCTTTTTACCAAATTTAATCTGCTCTGTTTATTGATTTTTACAGCACTGGTCTGTACAGGATTTATGGATTTTATTATATATTATATTTTGTCTTTATGGAGATTTCCGTATACAAAAGTTCTTTTTCAGGTTTCATCTGGTCAAAAAACAGCCGAAACAAGATCATTACTGGTTCATATCCCTGAGTCCTGGCATCCTGTCCTATAAGGAAATTTATGATTCCCTCTTTCAGCCATTTCTTATTCTCTTCCAGAAAATCATTGGCAATCATATGTATTTTTCCATCTTTTCCCGCTTTCTTTAAAGCTCTGCATACACCGCTGACGCCATGGCCTGTTACATAGATTCCTGTCAGTTGCGGATACTTTGCCAGAAGCTGTTCTGTTGCTCTGGCAGCTTCTTCTTCCTCATCATGAGAATAACAGACAGCTGCCACCTGTATATGAGGATAGCTTTTCTGAAGTTCCTCTGTAAAGCCGTTCCGCCTGGCCTTTAGTCCAGGGTTAGAAGCTTCTCCAGTAATTACTCCGACCTGCCCTTTTCCTCCTGTGATTTCACCCATAAGTCCTGCTGCAGTCCGACCACTCTGATAATTGTCCTGTCCTACAAAGCATAGTCTCCCCGTGTCTTCTAAATCTGCATTCATCATGACTATAGGAATCCCATACTCTTTACAGTATTTGCTGATAACTTTTTTCAGTTCAGGATTCTCTGAGGGTGTAAGGGCAATCCCCTGAACTCCCTGCTGGCGCATGTCCTCCATAATTTTTATAACTTTGTCAGGTCTTACTTTTTCAATTTCATATATTTGTACAATTCCGCCCAGACTCTCCACTTCTTGTTTTCCCTCATGAACTCCTTTTAGAGTCTGCATCATGAAGGGAGTTTCCATATATTGAAGAATCACGCCAATCTTTATCTTTTTTCCGGACATAGCAAGAGCCTTACCTGCTCTGCTGGGCTGATACCCCATTTCCAGGGCAAGCTTTTTAATTTCAGCTGCAACTTCCGGGCGAATTCTGCCTCTATCATGAAGCGCTCTGTCTACAGTGCCCCTGGAAACCCCTGCTGCTCTCGCTATTTCTTCTAAAGTCACTGGCATATTTTTCCTCCTCTCTGGTCTGATCTGTATTGTTCTCTTCTGAGCTGTCTCTTCCATTCCGCCTCCAGTGTAATATCACGCATGCGGCTGCGGTAATGACGGCTTCTGGCGTCATGTAAAACACTTGAACTATAACCATCCCAATTTTTTAGTAAAAGAAAGGGCTAAAATATTTGCGGTAAGATGCAGGAGTGAACTTCATTTCTTTTTTAAAAGCACGAATAAAGTGTGAAGCCGTGGAAAATCCACATTTAACGGCTACCGTCTCCATGGACAGGGACGTCTCCAGGATCAGTTCTTTAGCATACCGTAACCGCAGGGCAGCGAGATACTCATGGGGTGAAGCGCCAGTCTCTTCCCGAAAAAGTCTGGAGAAATGATACTTGCTCAGTGCAGCACTGGCAGCAATATCATCCACAGAAATTGGTTCAGCGTAGTGTTCTTCTATAAAACGAATAGCCCTGGTAATGGTTGGATTAGCAGAAGCTTTTTTCTCTGCCGCCAGCATGCCGAAAAGAGTATGAAGAAGATAGGAGAGACGGTGTTCCTCCGGATTCGGATGAGACAGTTCTTCCAAAATCTGAGAAAAAATCGTGCAGGCACCCAAGGCTCCAGGATAGAGAGCTCCTGAAGCAGGCGATGAAGAGGAATCTCTTTTCTGCTGTTTTTCATACAAGAAATCTACATATTTCTGAGAACAGCTTCCAGTAAAATGAAAGAACTGGAAATTGACATGTTCTTTTGCATAGTAGTAATGAGGCTTTTTACAGTCTATAAATACGATATCTCCCTGTTTAGCGCAAAAGGAATTCTCTTCGTATTCAAAATAAAGTTCTCCGGACAGAATATGGAAGCCAAGGAAAAGATCCAGTCCCTTTCTTCGAATTTGATAGGGAAAAGAACAGAAAAATTCCGCTCCCCAAAGAATACAGAACAGATTTTCCCGGGCGAAAGCGGAGGGAGAAGTAAAATAGATTCCATTTTTATCCAGAACACCTGGCTCATTGAGAACAACTGCTTTCTGTTTCATATCCTCCAGATCCATAAGAGTCTCCTTTCGTGAAGCACAAAATGTATATTTTAAGGCAAACCTAAGCAGTGAAAAGACCGACTTTTTCTTATATTATACCTAGTAACAGAATTCTTGCAAGAATAATAAAAAAATATGAGATTAGGAGATAAGATAATGACATCAAAAGAAAGGGTAAAGGCTGCATTTTCCCACAAACAGCCTGACAAAGTTCCTGTAGATTTTGGCGGAATGAGCTGTTCGATGATCAATGCGTCAGTGTTAGACCAGCTGAGAAAGTATTATGGGTTGGAATACCGCCCGCCTAAGATCAGCGATATGTCCACTATGACTGCCTTTGTGGAGCCGGATCTGGCAGACTGTCTGGGCTGTGATATACAGCAGCTTTATAATTACGGGGATACTTATGGGCATGTGAATACAGACTGGAAGGAATGGGAGTATCGTGGTGTCAGCGTATTAATCCCCTCCAATGCTTCAGTCACAGAGGACGGCAAGGGCGGATACTATGTCTATCCCCAGGGAGATACCTCCTGCAAGCCATCTGGCCATATGCCTGCAAATGGTTTTTATTTTGATAATCTGACACGCTCACCGGAATTCGATGAGGATAACGCTCATCCCGAGGATAACGTAGAGGATTATTTGCCAGTGTCTGATGAACAGATTGCTTACCATAAAAAAGTCCTGGAAACCGTAAAAGGAGATAATCGGGCTATTCAGGCAGCGCCGGGATACTTTGGACTGGGAGATGCCAATAATATCCCAGGACCAAACTTAAAAAATCCCAAGGGTATCCGCAGTATTGAGGAATGGTATACCGCTCCTCTTCTCTACCCAGAATATGTAAAAGAAGTCTTTGAGAGAGGGACAGACATCGTAATTCAGAACCTTCAGAAATATTGGGATGCTTTTGGAAGTGATATTGATGTAATGTATCTGTGCGGCACAGATTTTGGAACCCAGCGGGGACCATTGATCAATCCGCAGACCTTCAAAGACATTTATATGCCATATTATAAAAAGGTGAACGACTGGATCCATGAACACACTACATGGAAAACACTGAAGCATTGCTGCGGAGGCATTTTCCCCATTCTGCCTTATCTTATAGAAGGGGGATTTGACGCCATTAATCCGGTGCAGTGTTCAGCTGAAGGTATGGATCCAAAGAAATTAAAAGACACTTATGGAAAAGATATTCTGTTCTGGGGCGGTGGTGTAGACACACAGAATACCCTGCCCTTTGGCACACCGCAGGAAGTCCGGGAGCAGGTACTGGAAAGGCTTGATATCTTTTCAAAAGACGGAGGTTATATTTTCAATACCATCCATAATATTCAGGCAAATGTACCGATAAAAAATATTGTTGCAATGGTAGAAGCCGTAAAGGAATTCAATGGTGATCGCTGATGACAGTATACACAGAACGCTGTTCTTAAATAAAAATCAATCCAGGGACTGTGGGATTATACCGATTTTTGCCCCTGATAGTTAAGAAGGAGACACTTCCGTAAATTCAGGTTTTTGAATTCCTACGGGAGTGTCTCCTTCTTTTGTCAGGTCTTACTTTAGGGCGCCCCTCTAAAATTTCTTTTAGAAAAGTGTCCTCATAATTCTGATTTAGTACAGTTTTGCCCCTGCCGGAATCTTATCATCCACCATCAGCACATTCAGCCCTTCTCTTCCTTCTACAAGGTGAGTAGCTGAAATGATCATACCGCAGGAATCAATTCCCATCATCTTTCTCGGCGGCAGATTTACGATTGCGATCAGTGTCTTTCCTACCAGCTCTTCCGGCTCATAGTAATCATGGATACCGCTTAAGATCACACGGTCTTCTCCGCTTCCGTCATCCAGCACGAATTTCAGAAGTTTCTTGCTCTTTGGTACTGCTTCACATTCTTTTACTTTTACAGCACGGAAATCAGATTTGCTGAAGGTATCAAAATCAACCATGTCTTCAAATAATGGCTCCACTTCTACCTTAGAGAAATCAATTTCCACCTTAACCGGTGCAGCTTCTTCAGCTGCTTTTTCTGCAGCTGGTGCTGTCTGAGCAGCATTGTTTGCCTCATTCTTTGCCGCGCCCTGTGACTTCATGGTCGGGAACATATTCCCTTTTCTTGCGTCTTACTTCGTCTATATTCATAGTATGGTAATAACAATACAATTTTAATTCATAAAACTATTTTTAGTTTCGTCTTGTTTCATCCTTATGTTTTAGAATGTGTTAAAATTTGTGTTAGATGTGTTATGAACGCCTAATAAGAAAACCGCCCCACACTGGAACGGCTCTTTCTATCAGGCTTATGAAATTTTGATTATGCTTTCCGCTTTTTTTATTTCCTCTTTTTTAAAGTCCTCCTTTGCATCAACGTAAATGTCCATCGTTGTTGAAATATCACT
>CALWHD010000149.1 GCA_944380235.1 uncultured Blautia sp. | reverse complement strand
GGAAAGCTGGGGAAGATTCTACACAATACCGGAGATCTGCCGCAGATATTCTCTGAACCGGGCATCAGCAAAAAATCTGGCAGAGCGGCTCTGCGAAGAGAAAAAGCTGTTCTGGCTTGGCGGTCAGTGTTATATCCACAGAGAAGAGCTGGAGTATTATCAGAAAAAAACAGAGGCTTTTCTTGGAAAATTTCACAAAGAGTATCCCCTGCAGGAAGGCATGGGGATCGAGGAAGCGCGAAGCCGCCTGGGACTTTCTGACAGCGGGGCGGCAGATCATGTTTTTGCTGTTCTGGAGCAGCAGAAAGTAATAAAAATCCAGGGTGGATATATGAGTAAAAAGGGATTTAAAGTAGTAGTAAAAGAAGATGAGAACGCCATGATGGAGGAAATCCTCAGCTACTATCTTGATGCGGGATATGCGCCGCTGACTACTGCACTGTATACAGAGGAACACAGAAAGCAGAAGCGATTTCCGGCAGTGCTCACTTCCCTTTTAAATAAAAGGCTGCTGATCCGGCTGGACGGCCAATACTGCATTCACAGGGAATACTATGAGAAAGCCCGTGAGGTATTCAGGGAGATGGCAGAACAGCGGCAGCCGGTGATCCTTGGGGAATACAGGGACAGACTGGGGTGTTCCAGAAAGATAGCAGTAGCGCTCCTGGAACATTTTGACAAAAACGGATTTACCAGGAAAACCCAGGAGGGGAGAGTCCTGAGATAGTTTTAGGGCAGGTGCAGGAAAATGGATAACAATGTTTACTACAGAAAAATACCTAAAGTCGACAAGGTTTTAAGAGATCCCGGGATACAGGGATTTTTGGAAATATATGGGAGAGAACTGGTCGTGGAGGCAGTTCACGATGAACTGGATTCACTGAGAAGTCTGGCACTGGAGGGAAAAGGAGAAAAGATGGACAAGGTTCTTTCCTGCCTTGGAGACAACATCAGAGACAGGTTAGAGCAGAAAAAAAAATATTCTCTGAAACCTGTGCTTAACGCCACAGGCATCCTTCTCCATACCAATCTTGGGAGAGCGCCTCTGGGACAGCGCCAGACAGACGCAATGGCGGCAGCAGCAAGAGGTTACTGCAATCTGGAATATGATCTGGAAAAGGGAACACGGGGCAAAAGGGCAGTACATTATGCAGAAGAGATCAAAAAAGTGACAGGCGCCCAGGCTGCTGTGGCAGTAAATAATAACGCTGCTGCCGTCACCCTGATGCTTACGGCACTGGCAAAGGGGAAAGAGGTAGTTGTTTCCCGCGGGGAGATGATTGAAATCGGAGGACATTTCCGTATCCCGGAAGTGATGGAACAAAGCGGCGCAGTTTTACGGGAAACAGGCTGTACTAACCGGACCAGGATCTCTGATTATGAAAATGCTATTAATGAAAATACGGGTGCGCTCTTGAAAGTGCACACAAGCAATTATAGAATTGTCGGATTTACAGAAGAAGTTTCTGTGGAAGAACTGGCACAGCTGGGGAAGAAATATGGGATGCCTGTCCTGGTAGATATGGGAAGCGGTATTCTGACTGATCTGGAGGAGTATGGGCTTCCTCACGAGTTTTCCGTTCAGGAAATACTGAAAAAAGGGGCAGATGTGGTGAGTTTTTCCGGAGATAAGATCCTGGGCGGTCCCCAGGCGGGAATCCTTGCGGGAAGGGAAGAATATATCAGAAAAATGGAAGTGCATCCTCTCATGCGCGCCCTTCGCCTTGATAAATGCCTGACTGCGGCATTGGCGGCAACCTTCAGGGAATATCGAGACAAGAAGCAGGCAGAGAAAAACATCCCTGTACTGCAGATGCTGTCAAGAAGCCGGCAAGAGTTAAAGAGACAGGCAGAAGAAATTGCGGCAGCTCTTAAAGCGGCGGGAGCTTCAGGAGAAATCCGGGTGGAGGAGAGTGCAGCTATGATGGGAGGCGGTGCCCTTCCCGGAGAAAAAATCCCCAGTTTTGCAGTGACCGTGGTTCCCGGCAGGGAGTCCTGTGAAAGTCTTGCGGAACGATTAAGAAGACTTCCGGTGCCGGTGATTGTTTATATCAGGGAAAACAGGATTTTCGCAGATATGCGGACAGTCATGCCGGAGGACAAAGAAATGTTGCTGAATGGGCTGAAACAGTGTCTGACGCAACAGAAAGAAGAAATATGATCAGACAGAATATAAATTCTTGGCGGGCGCCTGTGAGAATCGAACTCACCCAGGGCGCAGTTAACGTCCAACACAGGTTTTGAAGACCAGGGGGCACACCAGTTACCCTTCGACGCCCGGATACTGTAAAATAAGACTGTTTTATTATACCAGAGGAGATAAGGAAAATCAATGGGAGACAGCGGAACGAAAAGATATGTGAAGGCTGGAAGGATTGACCAGCAGGGAATGCGTATGTTCCAGGACCAGGTGGCGGCGGAACGGCAGTTCCTTATAAAAACTGCAGAGGGAGACTGTTTCTCTGTAAACTGTACGCCGGAGAATCTGGAGGATCTGGCGCTGGGGCAGCTTTTTTTCCATGGCTGTATTGAAAATGCAGCCCAGGCAGAAAAGGTGGAAGTTTTTCCTGAAAAGGGAGAAATACAGGTGCAGACAGTCAGAACATGGGAGAGTAAGAAGCAGGCAGAAAAAAAACAGGGAAAGGCAGATGACCCGGCAGATTTATTTCAGACGGCAGAGAAAATTTTTTCTGATCCCGGTCCTTTGTTTACAGACACAGGCTGTGCCCATGCCTGTGTTTTATACCGGAGAGGAGAAATTTTGTGCAGAAGAGAGGATATCGGAAGGCATAATGCCCTGGATAAAATAATCGGATATGGGCTGAAAAAACAAATTGATTTTGGGGAGGCAGTGGTTTTTACAACAGGAAGAGTTTCCGGGGATTATATGGGAAAAATCGTAAAGAGTGGGATCAAAACAGTGGTTTCCAGGGCCGCTGTCACAGACGAAGCTATAAAAGCAGCAAGAGATCACGGAATTACATTATATGGATTTGTGAGAAAGGGAGAAGGCAACCTGTATTCTCCGCAGATATAAGGAATGCTCCTTTGCCTGAATGCCGGAAGCGGCAGAGGGCAAAGGGGCATATTTTTTCTTTCAGGACATAAAATATAGAAAATTATGACTGAAAGTATGAGTTCATGGAAGATCAGAAACTGGAAAATCTTTTAAATCTGGCATTGGATGCATCGCCTTCTGAGAGAACGAAATCCCAGCAGCTGAATGTGGGATATGACAGTCAGGAAAACACCTGGGAGCTGATTGTGAAGTATACGGGAAATTTAAAGGAAATCCTGGACCCCGGCATACAGGCGGTGGAACTTTTAAATAATTTTGCTGTTCTTACAGTCCCGGAGAGCCGCATTGAAAGGCTTTCAGAATATCCGGAGATTGAATATATAGAAAAACCGAAAAATCTGTTCTTTGCAGTAAATCAGGGGAAAAGTGCATCCTGCATGAGTTCGGTGCAGAGCGAGTTTTCCCCCCTTGGCATACCGCTTACGGGAAAAGGAATTCTGGTAGCCTGCATAGATTCCGGCATTGACTATGCTCATCCGGATTTTCGCAATCCGGACGGGACAACCAGGATTCTGAAACTGTGGGATCAAAGTGTTCCTGGCAGTCCTCCGGAGGGATATTTCATTGGAACAGAATATACAAAGGAGCAGATTGATGAAGCCCTCCGGGCACCTAATCGGCAGGAAAGAGAACAGATGGTGCCCAGCAGAGATTTAAGCGGACATGGAACGGGTGTCATGGGGATTGCAGCAGGAAACGGAACCGCTTCTCAGGGCGTCTACAGAGGAGTGGCATATGAAAGTCCTCTGCTGGCGGTGAAACTGGGGACTCCTGTACAGGGAGGTTTTCCGAGGACGACAGAGCTGATGCAGGGGATTGATTATGCCATACGGCAGGCGGCAGCCATGGGCATGCCTGCGGCGGTGAATCTTAGTTTCGGCAACAATTATGGCTCTCACAGCGGAGAGTCTCTGCTGGAGACCTATATTGATGCAGCGGCGGCAGTGGGAAGAAATGTGATCTGTATAGGAACAGGAAATGAAGGAAGTGAAGCTCTTCATACCAGGGAGACGGTCAGGGAGACGGTGGATGTGGAGCTTGCGGTGGACAATTACGAGACTTCCATGAATGTACAGGTGTGGAAACAATATGTGGATCAGATAGAGATCATCCTGATACACCCCAACGGGGAGCAGGCAGGACCTTTTCAGGAAATCCTGGGTCCCCAGAGGTTTCTTCTTGGTACAACAGAGATTTTAATCTACTATGGAAAACCGGCACCCTTCAGTCTTTCTCAGGAAATTTATGTGGAATTTCTTCCTCAAAATCAGTATATTGACAGCGGAACCTGGAGAATACGGCTGATTCCGGGGAAGATTGTGGACGGCACAGTGGATTTGTGGCTTCCGGGGGGCGGTGTGCTGGGGGAAGGAACAAAATTTCTTTTTCCCAGTGTACAGACTACGATGACTATTCCCTCCACAGCACGAAAAGCAATTTCCGTGGGCGCTTACAATTCCAGGTATTTTTCTTATGCGGATTTTTCCGGCAGAGGATTTACCAGAGTCAGCAATGAGGTAAAGCCGGATATCACAGCCCCGGGGGTGGGGATCATGACAGCCGCACCGGGAGGCGGTTACGGAACGCGGACAGGAACTTCTTTTGCAGCGCCTTTCGTTACAGGGGCAGCAGCACTTATGATGCAGTGGGGGATTGTGGAGAAAAATGACCCTTTTTTATACGGAGAAAAGGTGAAAGCGTATCTGCGGAGGGGGGCCAGGAGACTTCCGGGGGAGGAATATCCCAATCCGGAGGAAGGATATGGAGCATTATGTTTAAGAGACAGCTTTCCGGTGTAATGACGGGACTCCAACACAGACGATGAACTGCGGGAAAATTATGGAAGGAAAATTACATTGCCAGAAAGACAAAATCTGAGTATAATCAGAGGGAAGAAAAAACGAAGGAGAAAAATAGCTATGGGAAAAACACTGAAACGCCTTGCCGGGTACTACAAACCCTATAAAGGTCTGTTTTTTTCTGACATGTTTTTTGCGATTCTGGGAGCCGCTATTACTTTGGTGATTCCGCTGATCGTAAGGTACATTACTACTAATATTGTACAGATGCCGGCAGAACGGGCAACAGGAATTATTGTGAAGCTGGGAATCTTTATGATCGTTCTGGTGCTGATCGAGGCATTCTGCAACTTTTATATTGCTTATTACGGACATATTATGGGCGCACGTATAGAACGTGATATGCGAAATGAGATCTTCAGCCATTATCAGAAGCTGTCCTTTGCTTTTTTTGATAATCAGAAAGTAGGCCATCTGCTGTCACGCATTACTGCAGATTTGTTTGATATCAGTGAGCTGCTCCATCACGGACCGGAAGATCTGGTAATTTCTGTGATCAAATTTGTGGGAACCTTTGTGATCCTGATGTTTATCAATGTAAAACTTGGGCTGGCAGCATTTGTTCTGGTGCCCTTCCTGGTGATCTATGCAGTGATCTTCAATCGGAAAATGAAGAAAGCTTTCCGGGAGAACAGGGCGCGGATCGCAGATATCAACACCCAGATCGAAGACAGTCTTTCCGGAATTCGTGTGGTGAAATCGTTTGCTAATGAAAAGGTAGAGATGAAAAAATTCCGCCAGGGCAATGACAGGTTCGTAGACGCAAAAAAACTGAGCTATAAATACATGGGCGGTTACAATTCCGGTATGGGAGCATTTACCACCTTGATCACCATCTTTGTCCTTCTTGCAGGAGCATTTTTCCTGATGAAAGGTGAGATGCCGGTGGAAGATCTGGTAACAGTACTTCTGTATATTAATAATTTTACGGATCCGGTGAAGAAACTGATTACTTTTACGGAACAGTTTCAGAACGGCTACAGCGGCTACAGCCGGTTTCTGGAAATCATGGCGATCGCACCGGATATCAAAGATGAGCCGGACGCTGTGGAGTTAGGAGAGGTAAAAGGCGAGATTACATTTGAGAATGTTTCCTTCTCCTATGAGGGAAATCAGGAGAAAGTTCTGGATCATGTGAATCTGAAAGTAAAATCCGGAGAATATGTGGCGCTGGTGGGAAGCTCGGGCGCGGGAAAAACAACTCTGTGCAGCCTGATTCCAAGATTTTATGATGTGACGGAAGGAAGGGTACTTCTGGATGGCCAGGATATCAGGAAAATCCAGCTGAACAGCCTGAGAAACCACATTGGTATTGTGCAGCAGGATGTGTATCTTTTTGCCGGAACAGTGATGGAAAACATTCGTTACGGAAAGCCGGATGCCACAGACGAGGAGGTCCTGCGTGCCGCAAAGGCTGCAAATGCCCATGACTTTATCATGGAGCTGGAAAACGGTTATGATACCGATATCGGGCAGAGAGGAGTGAAGCTGTCCGGCGGGCAGAAGCAGAGGCTTTCTATTGCCAGAGTATTTCTGAAAAATCCGCCTATCCTGATTTTCGATGAAGCCACCTCAGCTTTGGATAACGAAAGTGAGAAGATTGTGCAGCAGTCCCTGGAAGAACTGGCCAAGGACAGAACTACCTTTGTGATTGCCCACAGGCTGTCTAGCATCCGAAAAGCGCAGAGGATATTAGTGCTTACTGACGATGGAATCGCTGAAGAGGGAACCCATGAAGAGCTGATGCAAAAAGGCGGTATTTACAGCAGCCTGTATCAATTGTCCTTTGCCTGAGAGTCTGAGAAAATGATACAGCCAGGAGCAGGCTGGAAAATACTCTAACACGTTGATATTCTAAAGGGAAGAGAGTATAATGAACGAAAAGCAGTATGGAAAGGACGGAAAAAACAATGATAGCAGAGAAAATGGCGCACCTGGTAAAGAACAGTTCTGCAATCCGGGCGATGTTTGAAGAAGGAAAGAAACTGGCAGAACAGTATGGGGCAGAGAATGTCTATGATTTCAGTCTGGGCAATCCCAATGTGCCTGCTCCGGCAGAAGTGAAAAAAGCGATTGTGGAAGAACTGGAAAGGGAAGATCCGGTGATTCTCCACGGATATATGAGCAACAGCGGGTATGAAGATGTGAGACAGGCAGTGGCGCAGTCCCTGAACAAGAGGTTCGGAACTTCTTTTCATGAAGAAAACATTATTATGACTGTAGGGGCTGCCGGGGGACTGAATGTGATCCTGAAGACCCTCTTAAATCCTGGAGATGAGGTACTGGTAATCGCTCCTTATTTCGGAGAGTATAATTCTTATGTGGCTAATTATGAGGGGAAAGTGGTGGTGGTAAGCCCGGATACGGAAACTTTCCAGCCCAATTTAAAGGAAATGGGAGAAAAAATCACATCCAGGACCAGGGCAGTGATCGTCAATTCCCCCAACAATCCTACGGGTGTAATCTACTCAGAGGAGACAATCCGAAAGATGGCGCATCTGTTCAGGAAGAAACAGGAAGAATACGGCACAGATATTTACCTGATCTCCGACGAACCATACCGGGAACTTGCCTATGACGGGGCAGAGGTTCCTTATCTCACTAAGTATTATGAGAATACTATTGTTGGATATTCCTTCAGCAAATCGCTTTCCCTTCCGGGAGAGCGCATCGGCTATCTGGTGATTCCGGATGAGGCTGCAGACGCAGCAGACATTCAGGCAGGAGCCAATGTTGCCACCAGGATCCTGGGCTTTGTCAATGCGCCTTCTCTTATGCAGAAAGCAGTGGCGAAATGTCTGGATGCAAAGGCAGATGTCCCGTATTATGACAGGAACAGGGAAGCTATCTATGAAGGGCTTAAGAAACTGGGTTTTTCCTGCATCAAACCTCAGGGAGCATTTTATCTTTTTGTAAAATCTCCGGTAGAGGACGAAAAGGTTTTCTGCGAAGCGGCAAAAAAACACAGGATTCTTATTGTGCCAGGTTCCTCTTTTGCCTGTCCGGGATATGTGAGGATTGCCTACTGTGTTGCTTACGAGACGATCCTAAACGCTATGCCGGGATTCAAAGCCCTGGCAGAGGAGTTTGGGCTGAGTAAATAAAAAAATCCGGGACTGTGGAATGGAAACAGTTCCGGATTTTTCAGCGTTTTTCAGAGGGGATTTTTATTCCTGCGAGCAATGAGCCAAGCGGACATGCGCGCATGTCCATTTGGCGATTGCCGCGAGGGTCAGATACCCAGATGCTTGCATTGCTGCTCGTTTGATGCCCCGTATGCTTGCATCGGGGTATTTGACTGGCGGGTGGTTCCTCCGTATTCATAAGTGACCGGTAAGAGGGAAAGGCTGGGAACCACGCCGCCCTCTTTCTTTTTTAGCAGAATTTCCACACAGAGATACGCCAGGTCTTCTACCGGCTGGCACATGGAGGAGACGTAGAGCGCGCTGTCATCTATGCCGTATTTCCTTATACCGTCAAATCCCAGAATCTGCACATCTTCCGGAATTCTGTATCCCATTTGGTTTAAGATTTTCATAGCATGGTATGCCTGATGATCTGTATTGGCAAAGATTCCGTCCAGCGTAAGCTTTCCGCGGCTGTCTTTGTGGTCTTCCAGATAAGCCTTTAGGGAAGCGTCGATGTCCGGAGGATCGGTCAGATCCAGACAGTCCGAAGGAAGATTCAGTTCCTTGCAGGCGGCAACATAGCCCTCCAGCCGTTTGTCTGTTTCACTGGAGAATTTTGAACGGAAACGGATAAAGACAGGACGGCGGCAGCCAAGCTCCCACAGTTTTTTGGTTCCCTGGAAGCCGCCCTGAAAATTATCAGAAGCAACCAAGGGAACCGGATGATTTTCAAAATAGCGGTCAAAAGAAACAATGGGGATCTGTGCGGGTATAAAGGAACTTACGTCAGTATAAGTAAGGGCAATGATCCCGTCGGCTTTGTTCTGGGAAGCCAGGTTGAGATATCCGATCTCTTTTTCCGGAATTCCGTTGGCGCAGCACAGAATCAGTTTATAGCCTTTTTCGTACAGTTTTTTTTCCACATACTGGGTAAATCTCGCGTAGAAAGGATTTGTGGTATCAGGAACGATCAGGGCGATCATTTTTGTTTCCTGGGTTTTCAGACCTCTGGCGTAAGTGTTTACTTTATAGCCTAATTCTTTTATTGCCAGATTTACTTTTTCTCTGTTTTTTTCTCCTACAGGTATATGGTTGATTACCTTGGAGACGGTTCCTAAAGAGACACCGGCTCTTGCGGCTACATCTTTCATAGTAGGCGTGTGGGTGGATTTCAATATTTCATTCACTCCTTATCCAGTTTCAGATTACAGATTGCAGAAAGCAATTTTCAAACATGCCCTAGGATGATAGAACAAGTCTGTTCTAATATAGTATAAAAGAAAAAATGAAACGTTACAACCAAAATAATGTATAAAAATTAGAGATTAAAATTGTAAAAATATACTAAATATCTAAAAAAGGCAGAAAAATACTTGACTTGGTACGGGTATGATATTATATTGAAATCACAAATAAATGAAACGTTTCATATTTAAAAAAACAAGGAGCAGAAAAAGAAAGGAGAGCGTTTTATGAAGGTAAAGACCTGTGGAAAGCCGCAGCAGAGTACAGCTGAAAAACTGACAGGAAAATGGAAATATGTAAAGAAAAACTGGCAGCTTTATCTGATTTTTTTACTGCCGGCGCTGCTGCTGACTATTATATTCAAATATTTCCCCATGGGCGGCGTGCTGATCGCATTTGAAGATTATAATGTTATTGAAGGTGTTCTGGGAAGTCCTTGGGTGGGGCTTGATTATTTCCGAAGATTTTTGTCTTCGCCGGATTTTATGAGTTATCTGTTGAATACCCTGAAGTTAAGTATATACGGACTTTTATGGGGATTCCCTATTCCCATTATCCTGGCACTGCTTTTGAACAGGATCAGAAGGACCGGAATAAAAAAGAAGATCCAGCTTTTGATCTATGCACCGAATTTTATTTCTGTCATCGTCCTGTGCGGTATGGTGAGAATGTTCCTTTCCCCTGTGGGTCCTATCAACCAGGTTCTGGGAATTGACACTAACTGGATGACCATGCCTTCCGCCTTCAGAACGATTTATATTGCCAGCGGTATCTGGCAGGCAGCAGGATGGGCTTCCATTATGTATACCGCCGCACTGTCCAATGCCAGCAAAGATCTGGAAGAGGCTGCCATTGTTGACGGCGCGAATGTCCTTCAGCAGATATGGTATGTGGAACTGCCGGCGATCAAGAACATCATTGTGATACAGTTTATCCTTCAGGCCGGAAACATTATGAGCATCGGATTCGAAAAAGCTTACGCACTGCAGACAGATATGAACCTTCCTGCTTCTGAGATCCTTTCTACCTATGTATATCGTATCGGTCTGTTAAACGGAGATTACGGATATTCCACTGCTGTAGGCCTGTTTAATTCTGTAATTAATGTGATCCTGCTTATCGTGGTTAATTTTGTAGTGTCTAAGCTGAATGAAGGCGAAGGATTATAGGAGGGGTGAAAATGGAAAATCGTATAAAGATCAAGCTGGGAACTGCAGATAAAGTGATTCTGGCAGCAGGCTATACCTTACTGGGGCTTTTTGTCCTGGCTATTGCCGTTCCCCTGGTATATGTGGTGATCGCTTCCTTTATGGATCCCAATGTGCTGAATAATCAAGGGATCAGTTTTCATTTTAAGGACTGGACGGCAGATGCCTACCGCAGAGTCCTGGAAAACGATATGATCTGGAGAGGCTTTGCCAATTCGCTCTTTTATTCTGCGGCATTTACTTTGATTTCTGTCTTTATTACTTTGCTGGCAGCCTATCCTATGTCCAAGAAAGAATTTGTGGGAAGAAAGTTTTTTAATATTATTTTTGTTATTACCATGTTTTTTAACGGCGGTATGATCCCCACCTTTATTCTTATAAACCAGTTGCATATGGTAAATACCATATGGGCGATTCTTCTTCCGGGAGCCGTAAATGTATGGAACCTGATCCTTGCAAGGACTTATTACCAGTCTACGCCCAAGGAATTAAGAGAAGCTTCCGCTATTGACGGAGCCACAGAGGTTCAGCATTTCTTTAAGATCCTTATGCCGGTGTGCAAACCCATCATCGCAGTGCTGGCACTCTACTCCTTTGTAGGGATGTGGAACAGCTATTTTGACGCAATGATCTACTTAAATGATGCAGAACTTCAGCCGCTTCAGCTGGTGCTCCGTTCTATCCTGGTACAGAATACGCCTCAGCCGGGTATGATCGCGGACATTCAGAGTACCGCTGAGATGGCAAAAGTTGCAGAATTGTTAAAATATGCTACTATAGTAGTGTCTAGCCTTCCGCTGCTGATTATGTATCCCTTCTTCCAGAAGTATTTTGACAGCGGCATTATGGTAGGATCTGTAAAAGGTTGATGGAGGGATATATTATGATGAGAAGAAAAATGAAGAAATTAACAGCAATCTGTGCCTGTGCGGCAACGGTAATTTCTCTTGCCGGATGCGGAGGAAAAAATCATCAGACTGCGGATGTAGATCCGGATACACCGGTGAGTGAAGTTTCTTTTCCGCTGGAAGAGAAAGCGGAGTTATCTTTTATCACCAGTGCGCCGGCAACCAGTACACAGGATCCCAACGAGAGGGCTATCTTCCAAAGGCTGGAAGAGCAGACAAATGTACATATTGACTGGACCTGTTTTGTGTCAGACCAGTTTGCGGATAAGAAAAATCTGGCGCTGGCTCAGTTCGGAAATCTTCCCGATGGTTTATTTAACGCGGGAATGAGCGACTATGACCTGCTGCGGTATGCAAAACAGGGAATCATTATCCCTCTGGAGAACCTGATTGACAAATATATGCCAAATCTTCAGGCGGTTTTTGAAAAATATCCGGAATACCGGACCATGTGTACCGCACCGGATGGCCATATCTACTCCTTCCCCTGGATCGAACAGCTGGGAGAAGGAAAGGAGGCCATACAGGCGATCGGAGATATACCGTATATTAATAAAAAATGGCTGGACTGTCTGGGATTGGAGATACCGGCTACAGTGGATGAACTGGAACAGGTACTGATCGCTTTCAGGGACAATGCAGATAAAATTAAGAAAGAATGCGAAGTGGAAGGCGACGTGATCCCCATGTCCTTTATCATCAACAACGGAGATCAGGATCCGGCTATTTTGATCAATGGTTTCGGAGAAGGTTATGGAGATACAGGAGACCATTTTGCGGTGACAGACGATGGTGAAGTGATCTATACAGCAGTCCAGGAAGGATATAAGGAAGGCATTCAGTGGCTGCATAAACTGGTGGAAGAAGACCTGGTAGATCCGGAAGCCTTTACTCAGGAGTGGTCCACCTATGTTGCCAAAGGAAAAAATCACAGATATGGTCTTTGCTTTACCTGGGATATCGCCAATATTGATAATTATGATGACTATGTCATGCTTCCGGCTCTTGCAGGTCCGGACGGACTGGTAAATATCACAAGGCAGAATAACAGCGAGACCAGCGGATTTGAAAGAGGCAGATGTGTGCTGACCACAAGCTGCAGGGATACGGCGCTGGCGGCTGCCTGGATCGATCAGATGTACGCGCCTCTCCAGTCGGTACAGAACAACTGGGGAACCTACGGAGAAGAAGGAAAGCCCAATATTTTCCGAATGAGCACTAATGCACAGGGAGAGGAAATGCTTAAACACGAAGATCTGGGAGAGAATTCCCCTGTGGAGATCCGCGAATCACAGTCTGTAAACGGTCCGCTGGCTGTATTAAATGATTACTATGATGTCTATGTGACTCAGCCTGACGATGCCAAATGGCGGCTGGATAACATGCATGAAACTTATCTGAAAGATATGCATAGTAAGTATGTATATCCCAATGTGTTTATGAGCATTGAAGATACGAATCTTGTATCTCAGTATGATACAGATATAAAAAAATATGCGGAGCAGAAAAAGGCTGACTGGATTTTAAACGGTGGAATTGAAGAGGAATGGGACAGCTACCTGGGGAAAATGGAGGACTACGGGCTGTCTGACTATCTGGCAATCAAGCAGAAGTATTTCGACCAATATCAGGCGTCCCTGAGTACAAATTCGCAGTCTTGACACAGGAGCCGGAAATAAGACAAGTAAGACAGGAGTGGCAGAATGGAAAGCAGAATCGAAATCAGTGAAATGTTGAAAAGGGCAAGATCCTATGAACAGAAAAATGTAACAGAGGAGATGGAGAGACAGAAACCTTCCTTCCATGCATGCGTGCCGGTGGGATGGTTAAATGATCCCAACGGATTTTCTGTATATCAGGGAAAATACCATCTTTTTTATCAATATCATCCTTATGATAAGGTTTGGGGACCTATGCACTGGGGGCACAGTGTATCAGAAGATATGGTCACCTGGGAACAGCTTCCGGCGGTTCTTGCGCCAGATATGGATTATGACCGTGCAGGCTGCTTTTCAGGAAGCGCTCTGGAATACAAAGGAAAACATATCCTGCTTTATACAGGCGTAAGTGAAAAAGAAGAAAACGGAGAAAAAAATGTCCGCCAGGTACAGTGCCTGGCAGTGGGAGACGGAATTGATTACCAGAAGATAGAAGGAAATCCTGTTATCACTGCAGAACTGCTTCCGGAGGGCAGCAGCAAAGAAGATTTCAGAGATCCGAAAATCTGGAGAGAAGGAGATACTTTTTATGCGGTTGCAGGAAGCAGGAGCAGGGACGGCAGCGGCCAGATTCCGGTTTTTGTTTCAAAGGATCTGAAAGAATGGAAGTTTTTGAGTATTTTGGACCAGTGCAGGAATGAATATGGAAAGATGTGGGAATGCCCGGACTTTTTCTTTTTGGACCAGAAAGCAGTGCTGCTGGTTTCTCCTCAGGATATGCAGGCAGAAGGTCTGGAGTTTCACTGCGGAAACGGAACCTTATGCGTGATCGGAACATGCGGGAAAGAAGAGTATGTGATGCGTCGGGAAGCTGTACAGTCGGTGGATTACGGCCTTGATTTTTACGCGCCGCAGACGACAGTAACTCCTGACGGAAGAAGGGTGATGGTTGCCTGGCTCCAGTCCTGGGATAATCATATGGTGCCGGAAGAATTTCGGTGGTCCGGCATGATGACTATTCCCAGAGAACTTCATGTAAAGAACGGAAGACTGATACAGAATCCAGTCCGTGAACTGGAACAGTATTACGGAGAAAAAACAGAATATAAAAATGTTTCAGTACAGGAAAAATGCCAGCTGGAAGGAATCTGCGGGCGTCAGATCGATATGACTGTAGAAGTCCGGGGGCAGGAGTATGATAAATTTAAAATTTATCTTGCCATGAACGAGAGGTTTTGTTCTACTGTTACTTATGACAGAAGAGAAGGTATTCTTACTTTTGACAGAAAATATTCCGGTGACAGAAGAGACCGGGTCCACAGCAGAGATATGCAGGCAGAAGAGAAGGAGGGAAAACTGAAACTCAGGATCCTGATGGATAAGTATTCGGTGGAAATCTTTTTAAATGACGGGGAAAGAGCCATGACATCCCTGATCTATACGGAAGAAACAGCATCCATGATAGCCTTTGAAGCAAGAGGGAAAGCAGAAGTTTCCATATGTAAATTTAATCTTATAAAATAAATAAAAGCAGCAGGATGTCTCAGGCAGAACAGGAAAAACTGTCTGAGACATTCTGCTGCTTTTGCGCTTTCGGAGCAGACCAGAAACATTCGGTGTTCAGAAAGTGAAGAAAAAATAAAGGGGAAAACCGATTCTGAGCCGGACTCATTATCCGAAAAGTTCTTCAAAGAGAAAACGGATATTTTTAAAAGATTCCCGTTTGATTTTAGGCGATATACCAGGCTCTTTGATCAGCTGGCTGAGGCTTCGTATCTCCTGGACCGCGATTTCCGTGAGGGCATCCAGACCGGCAAAAGAAGAAGATGCAATGGCTTCTTCTGTTTTCACAAGCCGCACCGGATAATGGGAAACCGCTCCCGCATACAGACAGGACTGTTTGGCGGCGGGGAGATAAGTACCTGCAAAATGGATCACCGGAAAGTCAATGGAATTCCGTATGCTTACTTTTTCAAAAGCACTTTTCATAGGAACCTCCTGAAATGGAAGCAAGAAACCTTCCAGAAGGATTTCTTTATAACGGACGGTTCCATTTTCGGCAGTATGATGTTTGATAAAATCCAGGACAGGAAGGGTCTGCCGGCAGCCGTTTTCATAGAAAACAGCCAGTGCCCCATAGATGCACAGTGCCGGAGCGGTGTCAGAATAGTATATGGCACGGCATACCGGGGAAGCGGGAGCCTGATGGCACACACTGCCCCCGGTCTTAAAGCAGAGGGGAAGACTGCTTCTCCAGTAGGCAGACTGGTTAAAATACATACATCTTCTGTCCTGGAGAATATTTCCTCCAATGGTTCCGATACTCCGTATCTGGGGAGAGGCTGTTTTTCCTGCTGCTTTGGAAAGCGCAGGATACGCCTGACGTATATCAGGATTCTCAGCCAGAGAGGATAGTGTGACGGCAGTACCGATGAACCATCCTTTGTCTGTTTTTTCTATTTTTTTCAGTTCAGGTATCTGTGTAATGTCAATAAGAGAACTGCAGTTTTTTACCCCGTTTTTGATCAGAGGAACAAGATCAGTACCTCCGGCAAGAATAGTTTCTGTTTTCAGAGAACTTGCCTGCAGCAGTTCTTCCATGGTTTTTGGTCTTTTATACATCTTGAATCATCTCCTTGTATATGCAGTGCATGATCGGGCCTGATTGGGCTTGATCAGGAAAAACTCTGACAGCGGGATACGGTTGATCTTCTTTTTAGAGGCCTGGGATACAGCGTCCACAATGGCGGGAGCAACCGGCACGGTGCAGAGCTCACCTACACTTTTGGCGCCATGAGGCCCCGTCGGCTCATAGCTTTCTACGATTTCTGCATGGATCTCAGGCATATCACCCAGGAGAGGAATACGGTAGGATAAAAGATCCGAAGAATTTGTTTTCCCTGCTTTTTTATTGTATTCCAGAGATTCTGTGAGTGCATAGCCGATCCCCTGACAGATTCCCCCTTCAATTTGTCCCTTTACAGTCAGAGGATTGATGGCGGTTCCTACATCTACAGCCTCAATAACATGTTTCAGGGTGATGCTGTTGGTCTTTTTTTCGTACTCTGCTTTTACCATACAGACGGCAAAAGGATTGGGACTTTCTTGAGCTTTATAGCTGGAACTGCCCATGAGGACCATACCTTTCATGCCAAATGCACAATGGCGGACAGCTTCCTGTAAAGAAAGTTCTTTTTTCTCAGACGGAATTAAAAACGTTTTCTTTTCCGTAAAGGAAACTTCTGTATCCGCAAAAGAAACAGAAAGAGCCTGGATCAGTTTCCGGATCAGGTCTTCACAGGCGGAAGCAACAGCATTTCCGCTTACATAAGTTTGAGAACTTCCGAAGGTACCGGTGTCGTAAGGAGTTTTATCTGTATCTGCTGCAGAAATCCTTATACTGGAAAGTGGGATTCCCAGGGATTCCGCAGCAATCTGCATCAGCATGGTTTCGCTTCCCTGTCCGATATCTGCGGAACCAGTCATAAGATGGATGCTTCCGTCATCGTTGGCAAGAAGGAGAGCAGCGCTCATGCCTTCTTTAGAAGAAGGACCGGAACCATGGCAGGAAAATGCCACGCCCCATGCCTGACAGATATCTTCATTTTCTGTGAGGTCTTCCAGGGCATCGATTTCTGCCTGGATTTCCCGGCAGCGGATGGCGCATTTTTCAATGGCACAGCTTGTTACAGCAGCGGCGGCGGCAGGAAATTTTTCCCCTGCTTTTACGTGATTCTGAAGGCGGAATTCGATGGGATCCAGATGCATCTGACGGGCTATGCGGCTCATCATAAGCTCTCTGCCGAAGGTCAGCTGGGCATTGCCGTAACCGCGGAACGCGCCTGCCACAGGACCGTTGGTGGCAACCGTGTATCCATGGAACAGATAGTTTGGAACGCGATACTGGAATTTCCGGCTGGCAGCGGCAACAATGGTAGGAGTATGTGTGGTATAGGGACCACAGTTTAAGTAATATTCCGTCTGAAAGGCAGTCAGGATTCCGGATTTCGTGACTCCGAATTTCAGATGGGTCTCCATTTCATGACGGATCACAGAAGCATACATTTCTTCTTCTCTGGTATTGATCATTTTGACCGGACGCCGGATTTTCCTGGAGAGAAGAGCACAGGCAGGCTGGTTGTGCAGCTGCTGTCTGGCGCCGAATCCTCCTCCCATGGCTGGTTTGACGATCCGGACGTGATTTTCCGATATGGAGAAAAGTTCTGCCAGGATCCGGCGTTCCTGGTAGGGAGTCTGGGAGTTGCTCCAGATGTTCAGATGTACGCCGTCGGAAAAATCACAGATACAGGAAGTGGGTTCCAGCGCAACATGCTGCATGGGAGAGGTATGAAAATCATCTTCAAAAATAAAATCTGCTTCCAGAAAACCTTTTTCAGTATCCCCCTGCTCTGCCACACGTTCTGCAAGAATATTGGTGTCTGACAGGTGAGGCTGTATGGGAGCCGAAGCGGGAGCAAGAGCTTCCTCCATGGTATTTGCGGCGGGAAGGAGTTCATAGCGGATCTGGATCCGGGACGCCGCTTTTCTGAGTGCGGCAGGTGTTTCTGCGGCAATGGCTAAAATACGGTCTCCCACACACAGAGGATGGTCCGTTAAAATTTTTTCGTCTTTCAGCAGGAGCGGAGAGGGCGGATTTCCGGAAGAATTATAGAGTTTGTCCGGAACTTCTTCTGGAAGAACAGCGCCTAAAAATTCATCCATTTCTTCCGCTTCAGACAGATCAATGGAAAGAACTTTTGCGTGAGCATAGGGACTGCGCAGGATCATGCCGTATACCATTCCGGGGAGACAGATGTCATTGGTATAGACAGCCTTTCCGGAAGCTTTTGCTGCAGCTTCATGTCTGGGGAAAGGCTTGGAAACAGTTTGAAAATTATGATTCATGGGATACCTCCTTTAATTTTGCTGCAGCTGCCTGTACGGCTTCTTCAATTTTGGTATAACCGGTACAGCGGCAGATATTTCCGGATAAAGCTTCACGGATTTCAGGGCGGGAAGGCTGTGGATTTTGGTCCAGCAGTGCTTTGGTTGACATAATCATACCTGGGGTACAAAAACCACACTGGATGGCTCCCTTTTCTATATAAGCTTCCTGTATAGGGTGGAGCCCGGAAGGGGAGTCCAGTCCTTCAATGGTCTCAACTTCAGAGCCGTCTGCCTGAAGTGCCAGTATGCAGCAGGAATTCACTGCTTTCTGATTCATAATGACGGTACAAGCTCCGCACTGTCCGCATCCGCATCCCTGTTTGGTTCCGGTCAGTCCTGCTTTTTCCCGTATTACGTCCAGCAGCGTATCTTCCTCCGTGACGAAAAAGGTATATTTTTTACCGTTAATAGTGAGATGGATTGAATAATGTTCCATGAGAGATTCTCCTTACTTTGTTTTGAACAGATCGTTAGTTTTCTTTACTCTTTATTATGAAATTGAGTTGTCGAAGATTTGTCGAAAGAATATCAGATTGACGAATTGGATAAGAGTGATTATGATAAAAACACGAGAAAAGGGGACTGGCAGATGAAGAGAATAGAAGTTTTTTTATTAGGGACACCCAGGGTATATATAGAAAAGAATCTGTACCTGTTTCCTTATGGAAGGGCAGAGGCAATGTTTTATTATCTGGCGGTAAAGGGCAGTGAAAATAAGCAGGTGCTGGAAGATATCTTCTGGGGAGATAAGTACGGGCAGGAAAAGGCAAATAAAAATTACAGAAACGCGCTTTATCGTATTCGGAAAGATTTTGGGAGAGAATTCCTGATCCCTGACGGGAGACAGAAAGTGAGAATTCATCCTCAGGCAGATTTTTATGTGGATATTCAGGATATGAAAAAAGATCTGGAGATTCTGTCAGGAAAAGAGAGTCTGTGTTTTCTGGATCATTTTGAAGTGAAAGAAAGCAGTGGATTTGAAGAGTTTGTCTACGGGGAGCGCGGAAAACTTCAGGAGGAAATTTATCTTCTTGTGAAGAAGGAGCTGGAAAGCGAGGAAAGGCGTCTGGGCCTGTGTGAGGAAATCTGCAAAAACCTCATATCTACAGATGAATTTTGCGAGAAGTATTATGAACTTCTTATGGAGATCTATGCAGCTATGGGAGAAAAGCAGAGGGCAGAGTCGGTGTACCGGGGGCTGGAGAAGCTTTTGCAGAGAGAACTGGGAACAGAGCCGGGAGAATCTGTGAAAAAAACAGCAGAAAGAATCAGAACCAGGAAAGAGCCGGAAACAAGGGAAAGTCAGGCAAAGGATGTGCAGAGTCGGGAACCGGAGGATCAAAGATGTACAGAACTGCTTCAGTGGATCAGCATGTTCTGTGACAGGGCAGAGTACAGAAAACTGAAATACTTTTCCGGATACGACGAGGATGTACTGGTAGAAGTGATCGAGAAGCTGGTGAGGAACGGGAGCATCTGTGAAACAGAAATGAACGGAAAGATTTTCTACAGTTTTGCAGAGGAAGAAGAGGCGAAAAAAACTTATGAAAGTATGAGTCTTACCAGAAGAAGACGTCTGCACGGCATCATGGCGCAGAGATTTGAACATCAGTTTCTGGTGGGGAGAAATGAGGACATTCTTCCAAGAATTATTTATCACTATTTCAGGAGTGGAAATCAGCAGAATGCAGATAAATATCTGGAGGAATATTTGTGTAAATACATGGAGATTTCTCATGAATATTTTCCGGTGACCACGGGATATGAAATTCTTCATAATACAGAAACCTATCTGAATAATAAAAAACAGATCAAATATCTTCTGGGAGCCATGGAAGCCTATGTGGAGGAGTCTGTACAGTCCGTGAATCCCAATGTCTATGAAAAAGAACGCCTGAAATTGTATAATACTATGCTGGCCCAGTCCTATGTGAAAGTTCCTGATTATGAAAAAGCATGGAAATATATCCGAAGACTGGAAGAGCTGCAGGGGATCACAACAGAATCAGCGAAGCAGAAAGCCTGTCTGTATATGGATACCTGCCAGGGGGAGAAGCTGATCCAGGTAAGCCGGCAGGGAGAGCGCCTGATTTCCAAAGAGACCGGAGAGAGAGGCTACTGGAAAAGAATACGCGGGATCGGGTATATATTGGAAGGAAAAATGGAAGAGGGAAGACAGGAACTTTTACAGGCGGCAGATATTTTCCTGGAAAAGCAATGGAGGAAATATTGGATTACCAATGCTGCTGTTGCGTACAGCTGGGCAGGAGAGGCATGGAGGCTGGAAGGCAGGCTGGAAAATGCCATGGAATATTTCCGGAAATCCCTGGATATCCATTCCGGAGTACATAATATCAGCGGAAAAACGCTTCTCTATCTGAGAATGGGACAGGGACTTTTTGACCAGGGAAAAGAGGAACAGGCAGAGCGGTATTTAAAAGCTGCCATACAGAGTTTCGAACACCTTGAAGTGGTTTTTAAAAGAAGTACAGCTTATGCGTTGGAGGCGGTCCTGCTGTTCCGGAAGGGAGAGCATCAAGAAGGAGCCAAATATCTGAGGAGGGCGGGCATTTTTGCGGAAAGGATGAGAGACCCGGGAGAGAGATATTTATATACTGTGATCATGGAAGAGATTCTGGCGGCGCAGACAGTGCCTGATGAGATAAAAGAAGAGATTCGCCTCGGAAAAAAAGTATTTCAGAAAGCTGCGGAAGCTGAAAAAATAGGCTCTCGCTGGGAGAAAATCTATCTGGAAAAATTCTGCGTTTTTTAGACAAAATTTCTGCTCTGTAAGAGTAAAATTACAGGATAAGGAAACTGCAGTTTTATGATACAGACAGGAGGAATTTACTATGGGAAAAGTAGTGCTGGACGGAAACAGCCTGACCCTGGAGCAGGTGTATCAGGTCGTATATGAACATGCCGCAGTGGAAATAGCCCAGGAGGCTGAGAAACGGGCAATAAAGGCAAAAAAGGTACTGTACAAAATGGTGGAAGAGGAAACTCCTATATACGGAACCAACAGGGGTGTGGGTTGGAATAAGGACAGAAAGGTATATGCGGAATATTTTGACCAGTATAATAAAAACCTTCTCAGATCCCATTCTCTGTGTGTTCCCCCTTTCTGTACGGAAGAGGAAATTCGTGCTATTATGCTGATGCGTCTGAATGCGGCTCTGTATGGATGTGCAGGGCTTTCCCTTGAAGTGCTGGAACGCTACCGCGACTTTTTGAATCTGGGAGTCCATCCGCTGGTTCCAAGGAGAAGTTCAGTAGGAGAGTCTGACCTGGCGGTAAATGCTATGATCGGCATGTCCATGATCGGAGAAAATGATGTAATTTATAAAGGGAAGGTACAGGACAGTCTGAAAACTATGAGAGATCTGGGAATGGAACCTTTGACTCTGGGAGCTAAGGATGGTCTGGGGATTGTATCATCGAATTCCCAGGCGGCAGCAATGGCGGCGCTTCTTTTGAAAGAGGTACAGGAACTTCTGGAAAATTCCAATCTTATTTATTGTATCGGACTGGAAGGACTTAATGGACAGGTACAGCAGTTAGACAGAAGTGTGACAGAGGCGCGCGGATTTCCGGAACAGACAGGATGTGCCCAGGAGTGTCTGGAAATGCTGGAGGACAGTTTTCTTCTGGATGGAACAGAGGGGAAAGCACTTCAGGATCCTCTCAGCTTCCGGGATTCTGCATTCATTAACGGGGCTGTTCTGGAATGTGCCAGGCTGCTGAAGGTAAGTCTGGAGCAGCAGATGAACCATTCCGATGATAATCCGTGTGTTCTTCCGGATGAAGAGAGGGTTTCTGTAAGCTGCAATTTTGAACCGCTGAATCTGGCGTTAAAGGCAGAGATGCTGAACATTGCTCTCTGTCACATATCCAAGGGTGCCTGCCACAGGATTCTGAAACTGGCAGATCCAGACTTTACAGGCCTTCCGAGATTTTTATCTCCTGACGGAGGAAAAACAGTAATCGGATATTCTACTATCCAGAAAACTTTTTCCGCACTGGATGCAGAGAACAGATCTCTGGCAAATCCGTCCTCTATGGATTTTCTGGCTTTGTCCGGTTACATTGAAGATCACGCATCTAATGCAGTCACTGCGCTGGAAAAGGGATTTAAGATCGTAGACAATCTGAGGTACATTCTTGGAATTGAACTTATGCATGCAGCCCAGGCAGTAGACTTAAGAGGAAACTATAAGCTGGGAAGAAAGACCGGACCGGCATTTCATGCATACAGAAAGATTGTTCCATTCCTGGACAAGGACAGAAAATTGTCGGACGATATCCAGAAATCCTATACCTGTATAAAAGAATGCAGACTGCTGGAAGCGGCGGGGATACAAGTAAAACTATGAAATGATGTGTAAGAACGGGGCTGCGGCACGGAGTGATTCGTGGAGCAGCCCCTGTTTTGAGAAAAAGGTTTTATATATTCAAGAGGGGATCCTGCAGATTTCACATCCGGGAACCTTTCGAGAAACAAAGAGAACCACCCGACAGGGGAGCTGCCGGGTGGTTCGAGGGGAGTATAAATAATTAAATAAGGGGTTATAATGTAAAAAAAATTTTTTGAAGGGTAAATTCTTTTTACATATCACATTATAATATAAAAGTAAAAAAAAAGCAATAATATTATTTTTTTATTACAATACTCTTAAAAAATGCAGGATTTATTTTTGCCTCCGGAGAATATTTTCGGTCCCAGTCA
>CALWHD010000148.1 GCA_944380235.1 uncultured Blautia sp. | reverse complement strand
AGATAGGTCCCCTCCGGCGCATCCTCCACCGTTACATACTCTTGTGCGGTTTCTGTGACATACGCCTTGCCCAGATCGTTCGCTTCTAGCCGCAGGGTGAATATCTTCTTACCGTATGTGTCTTTCTGTTCTCCCTCCGCGGTGACCCCTTTGTAAATGGAACCGAACAGGACGTTAGAAGTATCCAGCTGGAATACAGGAAGATACCCCCATCGATCATCATCTGCCGTCCTTTGTTCAACACCAAGGGACGTATTCAACAATACTCTGTCGTCATAGTCGCTATAAGGGGAACGAGTGAACGAATTACTGACATTCTTTTTAAGGCTGACCTTTAATTCGGTTCCCAATTCCTTCGCACTGTTGGAACCCACGGTCACAAACTGAATCTGATCAGGAGATGGCTGGTAATCTGTTGAATAAGTGGGATACAAAAGTTCCGCGGAATGATAGATGCGTGGATTCCCCTCATCATCCGCATTATAATAATCCGCGGTATAAATGGTTGTGGGGATGATCATACCCAGTTGAGCGTCCGTAAAAAAACAGGAGCTGTTACCTGATTCTGTATAACTTTGAAAAACTGTACGCATATCGCTGGCGCCGTAATTGTTGGAAGAAACTTTCGCAGGTACAAACCCACCCTCATACTCAATCCCCCAGGCAGGATCATAGTCTTTGATGTCAGTGCTGCTGGAAAAATAGCTCCGGTGCACAGGAGAATTTCCAAAAAGCAGCACCAGACCTCCGCCCGCCGGATCGACGCCTGCAATAGACCATTGCCAAGCTTTATTTCCGAAATAAACCTGTTTGAAAGTCTTGTCGGTCGAATCATCCATATCAAATTCAGTCCACAGTTCATCCACCGTGGCAAGATACTCCACCGCAGGAGCAGTATTCTCTACCGCGTCGGCTGCAAAGGCTGCAGCCGGCATCAGTCCGGCCAGAAGCACCAGCGTCAGCAGCGCCGCGGATACCCTTTTGAATGTTTTTACTCTCATAATCTTTCCTCCTTAAGATGTACTATGCACCCTGTCTATGTCCGATTTTACCATTAAAAAAAGCACAGGACTATTACCCATTTCATGATGGAAAATGGGTAATAGTCCTGTACGAAAACTTGAATTTATCTTTATTCAAGCATATATTTTTTTAGATCTTTTCGGTTTCCCACATTTAATTTTTTCATAGCCTGTGAGATATGATGTTTCACTGTGTTTACAGAAATATTCATATGTTCCGCGATCTCAGGGTTCGTCCAGTTCCGCGCCGCGCAGCATGGCTGCCGCAAACTCCGTCGTGGTCAGGTCATCTGCCACATCATGCCCCGTCTCCGGATTATGTATCTTTCTCCATCCGGAGGAAAATTCATAGGTGATCGCGATGATCCGCTTAAAATCCTCCGGCCACTTCTGTTTGATCACTGCCTCCAGCATTCCGCCCAGCAGTCCATGATGCTCCCCAAAACCCTCTATCAGATCATCCGGACGGGCTAATCGCCAGGCAGCCAGCAAGTGCTCTTCCGCCCTATCCGCCTGCTTTAAACTCATATGATCCATGACGGCTGCCAGATGGAGATAAATGGCAGGGATCGGGTACTGCTCCGCACCCATGGTCAATGCAGATTCTATGATTCCGATACTGTGTTCATACTTTTTCTGCAGATAAAGATAATGCGCCTGCACATACAGGGCAAATGCCCGCAGTCCCAGAGGAAGAGACGGCATAAACTCCTTCGCATCCGGCAGTTCTTCCGGCAGAGGCAGGTGCAGCAGGACTGCCGCTGCCGCTGAGATAAACCCTTCTATCGCCCTGGCATGAGACGATCTTTCCGTATCTGCTTTCAGGGTGTTTTTAATCTCTTCCAACGCGTACCTTGCACGCTGGATATTCCCGAGAGAAAGATTCGAGTATGCGTAGATCAGACAGGCAGAAAGCCGGACTTCTGCGTCCCTGCAGGTCAGAAAACCTTCAGCTTCCTGGGAAGCTTCCTTCGGATGTCCGCTGAAGTAGTGGTATTCAGCAAATGCGATATCCTTTCTCGGGCCATTTTTCATCCCATGGATAAATTCCAGACAGTGCCCCGGAAGAAAGGCCGTGTTCATCAGAGGCATAAGGTTTGGGAATGACGGATTTCTGTAAATCGTCTCTACTGCTTCTTCTTTTTTTCTCGGGTCTTTTGGCTTTGCCGCATCAGAAGGAATTTCCCAGACAGTCCCGGATTTTCTTGCCCCTTTGATCCTTCCTTCCGCACAATATCTTTGAATGAGACGTGCAGATACATTCCATTTTCTGGCCGCATCCCGCGCAGACATATATTCCACTTTTTATCTCCTCCCGTTTTGCGAATAGTTTTATTTTTGTTCGCATATATCATACAAAAACGCTGTCAGATCATCGCTTTTTATGAACTCAATATTCTCCTTTGCTGGTTTATAATATTGCTTCCATATCCTTTTCCCAATATTCAATAAGTTCTCTCCCAAGTCTAAATTCTGATAATTCTTTACCCATTCAGATCAAAAAGAAAATTTTCGTAGTCTTTTACATAATATCGTATATTTTTACGACCTTTTTGAATAATGGTGTGTCCCTCTGCTTCTAACTTCTCTTTCTGTGCTTCGATACCATTTGGATATTTTGCATTTAATTCTCCGTTTGCTTTCAATGTTCTCCAATAGGGGGTTAGATTTTCTGAACGCTGATGACTTGCCCACGCCACAATAGAAACAAAAATTCCTGCTGTGATCGGTTCTGTAAAATCTGCACCACTTAATTCCGCAAAGTATTCCCGTATTTTCCCAACAGTGATCACTTTACCATATGGGATTTTTTTCATTACTCTGTCATACTCGATTGGCGGGGCAAAGTACATTTTACTTCCACCATATTTCTCAATACTTTTCTGGTCTGTGATAGTCTGAAATTTTGGCATATCCTTATTATCGTGCAGCATAGCATTAAAATCCTTTTTATCTTCATTTGCCATTTTTGCCA
>CALWHD010000147.1 GCA_944380235.1 uncultured Blautia sp. | reverse complement strand
GAAATGATGGAAATTGCCATGAGGCAGATTTTAAGGAAAAGCGAAATATATGTTTTATGGCTGAATACTATTTGCCTGATATAAGCAGGATACCGGTTCTTTCTTGTGCTTATAAAACACGTATATTGGAACAAGAAGATTTTGGCGAATTGTATTTGCAGGAATGGAGCAATGCACTTTGCAAGAATCGTAAGCATTTGGATCTGCTTGGCGTCGGTGCATAGGATGGAAACACATTGGTTGGATTAGCCGCTTGTTCAGCTGATTGCAAAGAAATGTGGCAGATTGGTGTGGATGTTCTGCCGAAATACAGGCACCAGGGAATTAATGACCGCAAAACCCACAAAATAGGGTTATTATTTTTAGTCATTGGCATTTGTGTTGGCGAGACAGATGATGCTCCTGGTGCTGGAGGCCTTGGCATTATTATAATGCTTTGTTTTTGCCGGTTAGGGTGGAAAGTGCTGCATAAATCTGGAAATAATCATAAATAAGAAATTATAATAAATCGGAAGATGCGGAGGTTATCTGCCTATGAAAAATATTTTGATCCACGGTTTGGGACAAAGCGGCAAAGAGTGGAATGCCGTTGAAAAGGAATTGGAAGCGAAGGGGATTTCCGCTACTGCTCCTGAATTATTTGAACCTGTAAAAGGCAGGGAATTAAACTATACCGCAGTATATCAGGCATTCAGCGGGCTGTGTAATTCTTATCAGGACCGCTTGAATCTTTGCGGATTATCTCTGGGAGGATTGCTTGCGGTTGATTACACTCTGCGGCATCCGGAAAAGATAAACTCTCTTGTCCTGATCGGAACGCCGTATGAAATACCCGGCAGATTGCTGAAATTCCAGAACTTTGTATTCAAGTTTATGCCCAGGTCTGCATTTCAAAATATGGGCGTAAGTAAAAAAGACTTTATCCGTTTAAGCAATTCCATGGCTGAGCTTAGTTTTATGAAGTCGGCTGTAACGCTTAATTGCCCTGCCCTTATTCTCTGCGGTGCAAACGATAAAGCGAATATGGAGAGTGCGAAGCGATTTCACAAGACGAATTAAGAAAAACGATAAAGACCCTGGAAGCAAAGGAGCATCCGGAAAGGTGTAAGCCACAGATCACATTAGCTAAAAGGCGCGTAAAGGCTTTTGAAATTGCAAATTACTTCATAGAAAATGAGATTATGATACGCACAGTGGAAACGGAGATCCACAACGCTAGTGTACTGAAACGATCATTAGTGTATGGTGATTAAAGATTGGAGGGATACGGACAGTGAAATTAAAGAACGTTTTGATCGTTGTTAAAGATATTGAAAAATCGAAACAATTTTATCACGATTTATTTGGTCTTGACAAGGTACTTGATAATGGCGGCAATATGATTTTGACAGAAGGACTTGTGCTTCAGGATGAAAAAATCTGGAAAAATTTTTTAGGGAAAGAGGTTGTTCCGGAAAGTAATTCCTGTGAGTTGTACTTTGAGGAACAGAATATAGAAGCATTTGTTGAAAAGCTGGAAACCTTATACCCCTCAGTCCAGTATGTAAATCGGCTTATGATGCATAGCTGGGGACAAAAGGTGGTTCGTTTTTACGATCTGGACGGCAACTTGATCGAGGTAGGGACGCCTATGTAAGGTGACGAGCGGATCATCGGTAAGTTCTGCGTGATAGCCAAAAGAATTGAATTGGACTGAGAGCTCCTATTTCAAGGGAGCCTCCGATCCGAGAGGAAAGTGCTTCGGATCGGGGGTTCTCCCTTCCTTACTGATTTTCCCCGGATACTTCTGGTATTCCGGCGATGGAAGTCAGGATACTAATGACCCCTGCGAGGACAGAGGCGGAGACTACATATTTCCAGTCTACCTGCCCCATTGCCGCCGCAGTTCCGATTCCCGCGATACCAGCCTGCGCCACGGTTCTTATTGCCCGGATTCCGGCGGCTTTCATCCATTTCCTGGTATCTACAGATAATTTCAGTACGCAATTTTTCGGCATGCCCCTTTCCCCCCTTTCTGAAAAAGTACAACCAACAGCCGTACAAATCTGTGCTGCCGGTCATGCTTTCTGGACACTGAGATCACTTCTTTCTGGAGCTGCTTTCGCAGCCATGGCAGCTGGCTTTGCAAGGCATATCAAAACTTGGGTTAAAAGCGTAGAAATTCTTAGAGTCTAAATCTTCCTGGACAGATCTTAAAACCTCACCAAATCTCTGGAAATGGACAATTTCTCTTGCACGCAGGAAACGGATGGGATCAATAACATCCGGATCATCAATAAGGCGCAGGATATTGTCGTAAGTGCTCCTGGCTTTCTGTTCCGCAGCCATATCTTCGAACAAATCCGTGATCGGGTCTCCCTTAGACTGGAACTCGCAGGCATTAAAGGGAATGCCTCCTGCGGCCTGAGGCCAGATGCCTACTGTATGGTCTACATAGTAATTGGCAAAGCCGGAGTTTTTGATCTCCTCCATGGATAAGTTCCTGGTAAGCTGATGGACGATGGTGGAGACAATTTCCAGGTGCCCAAGCTCTTCTGTACCGATATCATTTAACGTTCCCATAGCGATCCGGTTCGGCATGGCGAAACGCTGGGAGAGGTAGCGCATGGAAGCACCCATCTCTCCGTCGGGTCCCCCATACTGACTTAAAATAACTTGGGCGATCTTCGCGTTGGGTGTCTTAATGTGAACAGGATACTGTAATCTTTTTTCATAATTCCACATAGATCAACATCCTCCTTCCCATGGCCAAGGCTGCATGACCCATTCCCAGGAACGGCTGCAGTTATCATCTGCAGTGTCAATGGTCAGAGGTCCGAAGCAGGAGGCATACTCTTTTAAGGCTTCGTTGCGAACCATCACCTTATCGCGGTAATAAGCCAGTGCCTTTTCATCTTCCGGATGGGTATCCAGATAAAGTTTGATATCGTCTACGGCGAAGCTGACTTCATTGATGGTTTTTAAAAGCATTTCCCTGGATTTGGAGCTGTAGTTTTTCATCGGCAACCCCTCCTTCCGCAGAATGGTTTGCACAGATCAGGAAAGATGGTGCCCGCCTGAAGGGCTCTGCACAGTTCAAAAGTGCTGCCAAATTTTTGGCAGGGGACATAAGCCATGGCGAGGGGAAGAGCATCAGCGTGAACATAGATATTGGTATCTTCGACCCTGTCAGAGCACCCGCAGGAAGTTTCACGGCGAAATGCCGATCTGGAGGAACATTCCCGATTAGGCATGGGACAGGAGCGTGAAGAAGGATAATTCATTCGGCAAGTATCCATTTTTTTGACCTTTCTAAAAATACACAGAAGACAAAAATCTTCTGCTGATTACAGTACTATTTTATGGGTATCTGCATAAAAGGTGAAAATTTTGAAAACTGCAGGAAAAGAAAAAGTAAAGGCAAGGCATGCCGGATACCCTTGCATACTGCGCTTTGTTTTTGTTAGAATAATGATAGACTAAAGTATGTAAAACAAAAGTGTACAGAATGGACGGGGTGCTGATGAAAAAAATTTTTAGAAAAACATGGCGTGTGATCAGAAAAAATCTCGGCAGTCTGCTTCTGTTTGAGGCAGGATACCGGACAGCATCTTTCTGGCTGATTATGCGGGTGGTGAAAAAAGCTCTGGACTTTTCTCTGGAGCAGCAGGGCATCAGTTATCTGACAGCGGAAAATTATCTGAAATTTTTATCAGATCCCGTTTCCATTGTACTTGCGGTGCTGGTCCTTCTGCTGATCCTTTTGCTCTTTCTCATAGAAGTGTCGGCACTTTTGTCTGGATTTTATCATTCCAGACAGAACAGGAAAATTTATGCCAGCGATATGCTTTTTGAGGGAATCCGCAGGACGTTTTTTCTTCTCAGGCACAGCAAAGGTTCCTGGATATTATGTGCAGCACTTGCGGCGCCGTTTCTTACAGCATGGTTTCTCATAAGAGAAATTTCTTATGTCCGCGTACTGGAATTTACCGCACGTCAGATTTACAACATGGTGAAGCCTCACTGGGTATTGTATCTGCTGCTGGGACTGCTGCTCCTGGTTTCTTTTCTTTTTGTCTTTGCGCTGCCTTACTGCATTTTAGAAAAGAAAAAGAGCCGAAAGGGAATAAGAGAGGGGCTTTTTCTTTTCAGGTACAGGGGAAAACAGCTTTTTTTGGGAATGCTTTTTCTTCAGTTTCTTATGCTCCTGCTGTCTGTGATCACCTATGGAGCAGCCCTGGCAGTTATGGTGGGAATTACCAAAATAGTAAAGCCGGCAGAAACGCAGATTACCACAGTGCTTATCTGGGGCGGATATATTGATATGGGAATCGGAGTATTTACCGGGGCAGTACAGCTGGTTTTAAGCCTTGCTTTTGTATATGTAGTCTATGCAGGTTTCCACAGGCAGGAACAGGAGGAAGTGCATTTGTATGCACTGATGAAGAATTATGCATGGTTTTCCAAGGTGGGAAGGAGAAGGGCAGCGGCAGTCCTGACTTTTTTTCTTGTGCTTTGTGAAGGTGCTTATCTTGCGGCAGCCGCAGTTTCCAACGATAACGTAGTGGACAGCCTGAATCCCCAGGCGAAGATCACTGCTCACAGGGGCGGAGCTTTGAAAGCTCCGGAGAATACCATAAGTGCTCTTTCTTATACTGTGGACTGTGGGGCAGATTTTGCCGAGATTGACGTTCAGGAGACAAAGGACGGAGAATTGATCCTTCTTCATGATAATTCTTACAAGCGCACTGCAGGAGTGAATAAACAGGTCTGGGAAATGGATTACGCTCAGGTGGAAAAACTGGATGCAGGAGCCAGTTTTCATGAAAGATTCAGGGGAGAAAAAATCCCCACACTGGATAGTGTCTTAAATTTTTGCAGCGGAAAGCTGGACTTAAACATAGAGATTAAGTATAATGGTAAGAATAAGGGAATTGTAAATAAGGTAGCAAGAGCCATCCGGGAGCATAATTTTGAGCAGCACTGTGTGGTGACCTCCATGAATTACCAATTCCTGAGACAGCTGAAAAAGATTGCCCCTGAAATCCGGACAGGGTATATTATGACCATGGCATATGGAAGTATCTCCAATGCGGAGGCGGCAGATTTTTTCAGTGTAAAGTATACCTATATTACAGAAGACTTTGTCCGGGAAGCGCATTCGCTTGGAAAGGAAGTCCATGCGTGGACTGTGAATTACAGGGGAGACGCAAAACGCATGCTGGATATGGGGGTGGACAATCTGATCACAGATGATCCCATTATGGTGAGAGAGGTACAGAACCAGGAGAGCGGGAATACGGACACAGGAGTTTTTGAACTGATGAAATATGCCTTGAGAATATAGCAGAGGGAACGCTGTAAAGAAGGCATTGGTTATAGCGGCGGGAGAGATCCTGCCGCGCGGAGGATTGTAAGACATGGCAAAGGCAAAAAAATCGAAAAAGCCGAAAAAGCGCGGCTGGCTGAAATGGCTGGCGCTGGATAACGGATATTATGATTTTAATCTGGTGGCAGTAGTGATTCTGTTGACCTGCTTCGGGCTTGTGATGCTGTACAGCACCAGTGCCTACGTGGCAGAGCAGGATATGGGAAATGATATGTGGTATTTTCAGAAACAGGCACTGATCAGCGCAGTCAGCATTGTACTGGCGCTGGTGATTTCAAGATCCAGGAAATTTGATTACCATATGCTTTATTATTTAAGTATGGCAATTTTGGTTGTGTCAGTGATCCTGATGTTCATGGTAAAGTATACGCCCTTTGGGATTACTGTAAACGGTGCCCGCAGGTGGCTGAAGATTGGTCCTATCCAGTTCCAGCCATCTGAGATTGCCAAGATTGCTGCTGTCACCTATATTCCATGCATGGTCATGAAGATGGGAAGAAAGATTCAGACATGGAAAGGCGCGCTGCAGGTTTTTCTTCTGGGACTGGTGCTGGGACTTATAACCTACAGGTGGACGGAGAATCTGAGTACGGGCCTGATCATCGGAGCTATCACGGTGCTGATGCTTTTTATGGTGTATCCCAAATCAAAAGTGCTTATCGGCATAGCGATCGGTCTTTGTGTACTTTTTGTAGCAGGGAGATTTTTGCTGCAGAGCATGATGGCATCAGGCGGCAATCTTTCCGAATCCAGTTTCCGGATCAACCGTGTTCTGGTATGGCTGGATCCGGAGCAGTATTCGCAGAACGGAGGCTATCAGATCATGCAGGCGCTGTACGCGATCGGAAGCGGCGGTTTTTTCGGAAAAGGTCTGGGCAACAGTGTACAGAAACTGGGACCTGTACCGGAAGCACAGAACGATATGATTTTTTCTATTGTCTGCGAAGAGCTGGGAGTGTTCGGCGGCCTCATTGTGCTGGCATTGTTCGGTTATCTTCTGTACCGCCTGTTCTTTATTGCGCAGAATGCGCCGGACTTTTACGGTTCTATGATCGTCAGCGGAATTTTCTTTCATATCGCCCTGCAGGTAATTCTGAATGTATGTGTAGTACTTAACTGGATTCCCACCACAGGAATCACGCTTCCTTTTGTCAGTTATGGAGGAACATCGATCTTGTTTTTGATGATTGAAATGGGGATTGCCCTGAGCGTTTCCAGGCAGATCAAACTCCGGGAGCAGACAAGATAGGAAATTTTACAATATTAAGAAAAAACTGTTGACAAATATAGGGAAAGAAGATATACTTTGGACATCAAAGTATTAAAACAGAACAGATTCCCACAGGGGATTAAATATGTGATTTAAAGGAGATAGGAAATTATGTTAGAAAAAATGAAAGAGATTATTGCGGACCAGTTAAATTGTGATGCGGACAGCATTACACCTGAAACTTCTTTCAAAGAAGATTTAGGAGCAGATTCTTTAGACCTGTTTGAATTGGTTATGGCTCTGGAAGATGAATATTCCGTAGAAATTCCTTCTGAAGAATTACAGGAATTAACAACAGTCGGAGCAGTAATGGACTATCTGAAAAATAAAGGCGTAGAAGAATAAGAAACAAAGAATCGGATAGGAAGCATGCATGTCGTGCTTCCTGTTCTTTTAAAAAAATACTTTGAATAACAAAATATTTTAAACAGTAAACTATTTGGAAGTTTCAAGGTTTTACAGATAGGAGTCTAATATGGGAAAGATTGCATTTATTTTTCCTGGTCAGGGCGCACAGTATGTGGGCATGGGCAGGGATTTTTACGAGGCTGTTCCTGTGTGCAGGGAAGTCATAGATAAAGCAAGTGAGATTTCGGGCGTAGATTTGAAGGAAATTTGTTTCCAGGAAAACGAAAAGATCAATATTACCGAATACACTCAGATTGCTATGCTGGCTGTGGAGGCGGCAATTTTAAAAGCCCTGGAAGAAAAGGGCATTATGGCAGACGCAGCGGGCGGTTTAAGTCTTGGAGAATACGGTGCGCTGATCGCTTCAGGAGCAATGTCCATGGAGGATGCTTTTGCAGTGGTAAGGAAGAGAGGTATCTACATGCAGGAGGCCGTTCCTACAGGAGGAGCCATGTCGGCAGTGCTGGGTGCAGAGGCTGCTCTGATCGAGGAAGTCTGCGAAAAGACAGAAGGCATCGTTTCCATTGCCAATTACAACTGCCCGGGACAGATCGTGATCACAGGAGAGGCGGAAGCTGTGGAAAAAGCCTCTGAAAGTTTAAAAGAAGCGGGAGTAAAAAGAATTGTTCCTCTGAAGGTTTCAGGACCTTTTCATTCCAAGATGCTTACCGGGGCAGGAGAGAAGCTGGGAGAAGCTTTAAAGGATGTGGAGCTCTCCCAGATCAGGATTCCTTATACCACAAATGTAACAGCAGAATATGTGACAGACAGCAGCAAGATCAAGGAACTTCTGGTAGCACAGGTTTCTTCTTCTGTGCGCTGGCAGCAGTGTGTGGAAACTATGATCGCTGATGGCGTAGATACTTTTGTGGAGATCGGACCGGGAAAGACACTTGCCGGATTTATGAGAAAGATCAACAGAACTGTTACAACGCTGAATATTCAGACTCTGGAAGATTTTGAAAAAGTAACAGAAGAACTGAAAAGAGCAGAGTAAGAAAGGAAATCATCATGTTAGAAAATAAGGTTGCATTAGTAACAGGTGCAGGCAGGGGAATCGGAAGAGAGATCGCCCTGACACTGGCAAGAGACGGGGCTTTTGTAGTGGTAAATTACAATGGTTCCAAAGACAGAGCAGAAGAAGTCGTAAAGACCATTGAAGCTGCTGGAGGAAAGGCAGTTTCCTACCAGTGCAGTGTAGCAGATTTTGCAGCATGTCAGGAGATGATCCAGAATATCATAAAAGAATACGGTCATCTGGACATCCTGGTAAACAACGCTGGTATTACAAAAGATAATCTGATCATGAAAATGAAGGAAGAGGACTTTGATGCAGTGATCAGCACCAATTTAAAGGGAACTTTTAACACGATCAAACACAGTGCGCGCCAGATGCTGAAGCAGAGGAGCGGCAAAATCATCAACATTTCTTCTGTATCCGGTATTCTGGGAAATGCGGGGCAGGCTAATTATGCGGCGAGCAAAGCCGGCGTTATCGGTCTTACCAAGACCATGGCAAGGGAACTGGCAAGCAGGGGTATTACAGTAAATGCAGTGGCACCCGGATTTGTGGATACAGAGATGACGGCAGTTTTGGGAGAGGAGATCAAGGAAGCGGCATGCAGACAGATTCCTCTGGGAAAATTCGGACAGACAAAAGATATTGCGGAAATGGTGGCATTTCTTGTTTCGGAAAAAGCAGATTATATCACCGGACAGGTGATCAGTGTTGACGGCGGTATGAGCATGTAGGAGGAATTATGAGAAGAGTAGTAGTAACAGGCATGGGTGCGATCACACCTCTGGGACTGAATGTAGAAGAGTATTGGAATGGATTAAAAGAAGGCAGACATGGATTCGGAGAAATCACAAAGTTTGATACATCTGACTATAAAGTACATCTGGCGGCTGAGGTAAAAGGCTTCCAGGGAAAAGATTACATGGATTTTAAGGCTGCAAAGAGAATGGAACTGTTCTGCCAGTATGCGGTTGCAGCAGCAAAAGAAGCACTGGAACAGTCCGGCATTAACATGGAACAGGAAGATCCTTTCATGGTGGGATGTTCCATCGGTTCTGGAATCGGAAGTCTGCAGACAGTAGAAAGAGAGCACAAGAAACTGATGGAAAAAGGTCCTTCCAGAGTGAATCCTCTGATGGTTCCCCTGATGATCTCCAATATGGCAGCAGGGAATGTTTCTATCCAGTTCGGGTTAAAGGGAAAGAGCATTAACGTGGTTACAGCATGTGCTTCCGGTACCCATTGTATCGGCGAAGCCTATCGTACGATTCAGTTTGGCGATGCAGATGTTATGGTTGCAGGCGGCGCAGAGTCCTGTATCACTCCGGTAGGCGTGGCAGGTTTTTCTGCACTGACAGCTCTCTCCACATCCACAGACCCGGACCGCTGTTCAATTCCTTTTGACAAGGAAAGAGACGGATTCGTTATGGGAGAAGGTGCAGGAATTGTAGTTCTGGAAGAACTGGAACATGCAAAGAGGAGAGGGGCAAAGATCCTGGCTGAAGTGGTAGGCTATGGGGCAACCAGTGACGCATACCATATCACATCTCCTATTGAAGATGGTTCCGGGGCAGCGAGATGTATGGAAAATGCAGTGAAGGAAGCGGGAATTCCTCTGGAAGATGTGAAGTACATCAATGCCCATGGAACAAGCACGCATCATAATGATCTGTTTGAGACAAGGGC
>CALWHD010000146.1 GCA_944380235.1 uncultured Blautia sp. | reverse complement strand
GCACAGGAATATACCGATGCAATGACTCTGTCAGGAACAAAGGTAGAAGGATTTGAAGAACTGGACGCTGACCTGGAGAAGATTGTCATCGGACAGATTGAAAAAATCGAAAAGCACCCGGATGCTGACAAGCTGATCATCTGCCAGGTAAATATAGGGACAGAGACCATCCAGATCGTTACAGGCGCGCCGAATGTAAAAGAAGGAGATAAAGTTCCTGTGGTACTGGACGGCGGACGTGTTGCCGGCGGACATGACGGCAAGAAAACTCCCGGGGGAGTAAAAATTAAGACAGGAAAATTAAGAGGAATCGAGTCTCATGGTATGATGTGCTCCATCGAAGAACTTGGTTCTACAAGAGAATTCTATCCCGAATCACCGGAATACGGAATCTACATTTTCCCGAAAGACGCAGTGGTTGGTGAGAGTGCTGTCCATGCTCTGGGACTGGACGATGTGATTTTTGAGTATGAGATCACTTCCAACCGTGTGGACTGCTACAGTGTGATTGGAATCGCCAGAGAAGCAGCCGCCACTTTCAATAAAAAATTTGTTCCTCCTGCAGTCGAAGTAAAGGGGAACGGCGAAGACGCCCACGACTATGTGAAAGTTACAGTTGAGGACAAAGATCTGTGTACACGTTACTGTGCAAGAGTAGTAAAAAATGTAAAAATCGGTCCTTCTCCCAAATGGATGCAGAGATGCCTGGCTGCAAATGGAATCCGTCCCATCAACAATCTGGTGGACATTACCAACTATGTAATGGAAGAGTACGGACAACCTATGCATGCCTATGATATGGACACCATCGAAGGACAAGAGATCGTGGTGCGCCGTGCGGAAAATGGGGAAAAATTTGTTACCCTGGACGGACAGGAGCGTACTTTAGATGATTCTGTATTAATGATCTGCGATGGTAAAAAGCCAGTGGGTCTTGCGGGAATTATGGGCGGAGAAAATTCCATGATCACAGATCATGTAAGCACAGTGCTTTTGGAAGCGGCCTGCTTCGATGGTGTGAACATCCGTCTTTCCAGCAAAAAGGTGGGACTTCGTACAGATGCTTCCGGAAAATTTGAAAAAGGTCTTGATCCCAACAATGCCCAGGCAGCTATTGACCGTGCCTGCCAGCTGATTGAAGAGTTCGGCTGCGGCGAAGTGGTAGGCGGTATGGTCGATGTTTATTCCAAAGTAAAAGAACCGGTACGAGTGGCTTTTGAGCCGGATAAGATCAACGATCTGCTGGGAACAGAACTTACAAAAGAAAAAATGCTGGAATACTTAAACCGTGTAGAGCTTGTGTATGATGAAAAGACAAATGAGATCGTGGCGCCTACTTTCCGTCATGACATTTTCCGTACAGCAGATCTTGCAGAAGAAGTTGCACGTTTCTACGGTTATGATAATATTCCTACTACTCTTCCAAAGGGAGAGGCAACTACAGGTAAACTGCCGTTTAAGCTTCGTATTGAGCAGGTAGCGAGAGATATGGCGGAATTCAACGGATTTTCCCAGGGATACTGCTATTCTTTTGAAAGCCCCAAAGTGTTTGACAAGCTGCTTCTTGACAAGAATGATGAACTTAGGAAGGCTATTGTGATCTCTAACCCCCTGGGTGAAGATTTCAGCATTATGAGAACTATCCCGTTAAACGGTATGCTGACTTCTCTGGGAACCAACTACAAAAGAAGAAACAAAGATGTACGTTTATATGAACTGGGTAATATTTACCTTCCCAAGGAGCTGCCTTTAAAAGAACTTCCGGAAGAGCGTATGATGTTCACCCTTGGTATGTACGGGGCAGGAGATTTCTTTGTGATGAAAGGCGTGGTAGAGGAATTCCTGGATAAGATCGGAATGCATAAAAAGGAAGAATACAATCCAAAGGCAGGCAAACCTTTCCTTCATCCGGGGCGTCAGGCAGAGATTATTTATAACGGTACGGTTGTGGGATATCTGGGAGAGGTACATCCTACTGTGGCTGCATCTTATGGAATCGGGGACAGAGCTTATGTGGCGGTTCTGGATATCCCTGCGATTCTGGAGTACGCAACCTTTGACAGAAAGTACGAAGGTATAGCAAAATTCCCGGCAGTCAGCCGCGATATCAGTATGGTAGTGCCCAAAGAAATCCTCGCAGGTCAGATTGAACATATCATTGCTCAGAGAGGCGGAAAGATCCTGGAGAGCTATCAGTTATTCGATATTTATGAAGGAAGCCAGATCCAGGAAGGCTATAAATCCATTGCTTACTCTGTAACCTTCCGCGCAAAAGACAGAACACTGGAAGACGGTGATGTAAATGCGGCAATGAAGAAAATCTTAAATGGTCTGGAAGGACTTGGAATTGAGCTGAGAAAATAATGAAATGCAGCAGAATCAAATCTGCCGGGGTGCAGGCTGAACTGCTGTAAAAAACCAGAGCTGCGTCAGAAACAGAGGGTTTCTGCCGCAGCTTCTGTGTCTGATCAAGGAGAGAAAGAAAATGAAACTGTACATTATCCGTCATGGCGAAACTCAGTGGAATGCTCAGAAAAAGCTTCAGGGCGCTTCGGATACGGAGCTGAATGAAAAAGGGATCGCCCTGGCGCGGGAAACGGGGAAAGCCCTGGCCGAGATTCCCTTTTACTGCTGCTTTACCAGTCCGCTGAAAAGGGCAAGGGAAACAGCACGGCTGGTTCTGGGAGAAAAGAAGGTTCCTGTTTATGCGGACAAGCGGATTCAGGAGATTTCTTTTGGAGAATGGGAAGGAAGAGATTCTGCGCTTCTTCCAGGGAAAATGCTGGATAATTTTTTCCATCATACCGACTGCTACAAAGCACCGGAGGGAGGGGAAAGCCTGGAAGAAATCTGCCGCCGTACAAAAGATTTCTGGGAAGACATTACTTCCAGAGAAGAACTGCAGGACAAAACCATTCTGATCGCCACCCATGGCTGTGCCATGCGGGCGCTTCTTCAAAATGTGTATGAAAATCCGTCCATGGCAGACTTCTGGCACGGAAAAGTTCCTCCAAACTGTGGTGTAAATATTGTGGAAGTCAGTAAGAAGGGGGCTTTTCTTCTGGAGGAAGATGTGGTATATTATGCATGATAATTGAAAAGAAAAAGGGCTGCTGTGTTTGTGGGATATGGAATATACCTGTCTGCGCATACAGCAGTTTTTTCTGATGTCATAGAAGGTGCTGGGACTTTGGAGGCCTACATCTTCGTATTATGAGGTAGAAAATGAGGACAATGATATGCGGTTACAGCGGTTCCGGGAAATCCACCCTTGCCGGCTGGCTGGGAAGAGTACAAAACTGCCCTGTTTTATATTTGGATACAGTTCAGTTTTCTTCAGGATGGGAAGAGAGGAACAGGACAGAAGCAGAGAAAATGGTACAGGAATTTTTGGAAACAGAAAAAAACTGGGTCATGGACGGCAATTATTTTGGTAAGTTCTGTTGGGAGCAGCGGATAAAGGAGGCAGACAGAATTTTCCTTTTGAAGTTTAATCCCGTTTCCTGTCTGTTCCGGGTGGCGAAAAGATATTTTCGTTACAGAGGGAGGACCAGGGAGAGTATGGCAGAAGGCTGTATGGAAAAGCTGGACCGGGAATTTGTCTGGTGGGTACTGAAGGCCGGAAGATCTGGGAAAAATGGCAGATATCTGGAACAGATTGCGAAAGCATACCCCGGGAAGACTTTTGTGGTGAGAAACCAGAAAGAGCTGGACCTCCTTTATGAGAAATTGAAACAGGAAAGGAAATAAGATATGAAAACCTCAGATTTTTATTATGACCTGCCGGAAGAACTGATCGCACAGGACCCGCTTCCTGACCGCTCTTCTTCCAGGCTGATGCATCTGGATAAGCATACAGGAGAGATTGTCCATACGGATTTTAGACATGTGCTGGATTATCTGAATCCAGGGGACTGCCTGGTGATCAATGACACCAGAGTCATTCCGGCACGTCTCTACGGAAGCAAGGTGGGAACGGATGCGGGAATCGAGATCCTTCTGCTGAAGCGAAAGGAAAACAATATCTGGGAAACGCTGGTAAAGCCAGGGAAAAAAGCAAAACCGGGAACGAAGATCAGCTTCGGGAACGGACTTTTGATGGGAGAAGTCCTGGATATTGTGGAAGAGGGCAACCGCCTGATCCAGTTTACTTATGAGGGGATTTTCGAGGAAATCCTGGATAAGCTGGGAGAGATGCCTCTGCCGCCTTACATTACGCATAAACTTCAGGATAAAGAGCGCTACCAGACGGTATATGCTAAGCATGAGGGAAGCGCTGCGGCGCCTACTGCGGGGCTTCATTTCACCAGGGAACTTTTAAAGCAGATTGAAGAAAAAGGGGTGAAAATTGCTCATGTGACCCTCCATGTAGGTCTTGGAACTTTCCGTCCTGTGAAGGTAGATGATGTGGAGAACCACCATATGCACTCAGAGTTCTATGTGGTGGAGGAAGAGCAGGCCAGGCTGATCAATGAGACGAAGGAAACGGGACACCGGGTGATCTCTGTGGGTACTACAAGCTGCAGGACGCTGGAATCCGCTGCGGATGAAAATGGGGTTCTTCGTGCAAAGAGCGGATGGACAGATATCTTTATCTATCCGGGATATAACTTTAAGATCATTGATGCCCTGATCACTAATTTTCATCTGCCGGAGTCTACACTTTTAATGCTGGTATCTGCGCTGGCAGGAAAAGAACATATTCTAAATGCGTACGAAGAAGCAGTGAAAGAGCGATACAGGTTCTTTAGTTTTGGAGATGCTATGCTGATAGAATAGCTCTTTTTTGCAATGAAGAAAGCAGCCGCTGTATAGGTGTGGTATCCTGTACAGCGGCTGTCGGCATTCTCTCATAGACGGATGGGCGGGGAGTGTGTGTAATCCTAATGCTTTAAAAACTGTTCTGGAGACGTTGTTCTACTGTATGCCAGCATACGGTATGAAACCAGTCATCAATGTAGTCTCCCCGGACATTATAGTGCTTCAGATAGTATGCGTGCTCCCATACATCCAGGGTCAAAAGGGGAGACTGTCCTCTGAAAAGAGGGGTGTCCTGATTGGCGGTCTGGGTGATATGCAGTTTTCCCCTGTCCATCACAAGCCAGACATATCCGGAACCAAATACTTTCATAGCTGCGTCTTTGAAACAGATTTTGAAATTTTCAAAACTGCCGAAAGCGTTGGAAAGAACAGAAGAGAGATAGCTGGTGGGAGGAGTGTCAAAGAATGGAGTCATTCCCTCAAAAAAGAAGCGGTGGTTATAGATGCCGCCTCCGTTGTTGCGGAAAGGAATCTGCAGGTGGGGAGGCAGTGTGCACCATTGATACAGGATTTTTTCCAGGGACCAGCTCTGTGTCCAGGGATTTTCTTTCATCAAAGTATTCAGAGCGTCGATGTATGCCTGCAGATGACGTTCGTGGTGCAGAAACATGGTTTTTTCATCAAGATAGGGTTCCAGAGCGGAAAAGGAATAGGGGAGAGATGTGTTGAAAAACGGATAGCAATTGTTCATAGGACCTCCTGAGAAAGGTGATATGCAGAGTCATTTAAAATATATTATGAAGTTTTTTGGCTTTGGTGTCTGAAAAGGTACTGGCGGAACAGGAGAGAGAAGAGGAAAAAATGAAGAAAAATATGAAAGCAGTGATCGCAGTTGACTCCTGGAAGGGAAGCCTGTCTTCTCTGGGAGCAGGGGAAGCGGTGAAGAAAGGAATTCTGAGAGTTTATCCGGACGCAGAGATTATTGTCAAGCCTGTGGCGGACGGAGGAGAAGGAACCGTAGATGCTCTGGTACAGGGAATGCAGGGCAGAAAAGAAAAGGTGATGGTGACAGGACCTCTGGGAGAAATGACAGAGGCAGAGTATGGAATCACTGGAGACGGTAAAACAGCAGTTATGGAGATGGCAGCAGCAGCAGGTCTTACCCTGGTTTCTCGGGAAAAGAGAAACCCTATGCTGACAACCACCTATGGAGTGGGAGAGATGATAAAAGATGCCATAGAAAAAGGATGCCGCCGCTTTCTGGTGGGGATCGGAGGCAGTGCAACCAATGACGGGGGCGCCGGAATGCTTCAGGCCCTTGGATTTGGGCTTTTGGACGGGCAGGGGGAACAGATTCCCAAAGGTGCAAAAGGGCTGGAAAAATTGGAAAAAATCACAGACGAGGAGGTCCTTCCTCAGCTCTCAGACTGTACTTTCCGCATTGCCTGTGATGTGACGAATCCCCTCTGCGGAGAACAGGGCTGCAGCGCCGTGTATGGACCGCAAAAGGGGGCAGATCCTGATATGATAAAGGACATGGACCGGTGGCTTGCCCATTATGCGGAATTGGCAGGAGCATATTCAGCAAAAGCAGCGCCCAAGTTTCCCGGAACCGGGGCGGCAGGGGGGCTGGGATTTGCCTTTCTTACCTTTACCAACGGTATTCTGGATCCGGGGATCAAGATCGTCCTGGAAGAGACCGGGCTGGAAGAAGCGGTAAAAGAAGGGGATATCATCATAACAGGAGAAGGATGTCTGGACGGACAGACAGCCATGGGCAAGGCCCCGGCGGGAGTTGCCCAAATGGCGAAAAAATATAATAAGCCGGTGATTGCTTTTTCCGGTGCGGTAACAGAGGATGCGGTGCAGTGCAACAGAGAGGGAATTGATGCGTTTTTCCCTGTGTTAAGGCATGTCTGTACTCTTGAAGAAGCCATGGAGCCAGGACAGGCAGAGAAAAATCTGACTGATACGGCAGAGCAGATATTTCGTTTGATAAAAATAGTAAAGGAGGCGGGAAAATGACAGAGTTTCCATCAGAGAACCAGGAAACATTCAATGGCTGGAGCAGAAAAATATATCTGGAGCTTCCGGTTCCCAGTGAGGAAGACCATATCTCAGATCAGGAGAGGATTTTACGAGAGCTGGGGAAAGAGTACGGTGAAGTAAGGTTCTCTTTGAAGGCATTGAGAAAGCTGCATCCACTCTGCCGGGACACCCAGTGGAAGGTTACAGTATTCCTGGTCTGGAACGGAAGAGAATGGGAACTGACAGATGTGGAGCCGGGAAATACCACAAACCGTCACTTCGGTTTCTGTGCAGATCTGGGAAGTACCACCATTGCCGCAGAACTGGTGGATATGAATACAGGAAAAGTATTGTGTCAGAAAACGGGATTTAACCATCAGATCCAGTTTGGAGAAGATATTCTTACCAGAATTTTTTATGGGAAAGACAGCAGGGAAAAGACAGAAGAAATCAGGAAGGCGGTTGTTGAAAGTTTTCTGGAGCTGTTTGAGAAAATCCGGGAAGAGACCGGGATCCGGCCGGAGGAGTGCGGGGCGCTGGTGATTGCAGGAAATACCACTATGATTCATTTCTTGCTGGGCCTGGATGCTTTCTGTGTCTTCTCAAGCCCCTATGCGGTGCGGACTTTAAAGCCGGACTGTTACAGGGCAGAGGAGCTGGGATTTCCTTTACAGGGATATGTGTACTGCTGCCCGGGACAGGAAAACTATTTGGGAGGAGATATTCTAAGCGGTATCCTTGCCACAGGGATTCACCGGGGAGAGAAGATCGCAGTATTTTTGGATATCGGGACAAACGGAGAGCTGGTCATCGGAAATAAAGAATTTCTGGTATCAGGTGCAGGCGCAGCAGGACCGGCGCTGGAAGGCGGAGTGGTAAAGACTGGCATGCGTGCGGAAAAGGGTGCTGTAGACCGGGTGCTCATTGAAGAAGGAGAAGTGAAGGTTCATGTGATAGGGGAAACGGTTCCAAAGGGAATCTGTGGTTCCGGAATCGTGGATCTGCTGGCGCAGATGTTTTTAAACGGCTGGATGGATATGAGAGGAAAACTGGTAAAGGAAGCGTCTGTCCATATCCGGGAAAAGCAGGGAGAACCGGCGGCGGAATATGCTCCGGGACTGTATTTTTATCAGAGTGATATTGATGAGTTTTTAAAAACCAAGGCAGCTGCAGGTACGATGGTGGAGTATATGATGCATGAAATGGGACTGACTATGAGCGACATAGAGGAATTTTATGTGGCAGGAGCCTTCGGCACGCATATATCCAAAGAGGCAGGAGTAACTGTAGGGCTTTATCCGGACATCCCCAGAGACAGAATCATTCTTCCTGGGAATACTTCTTTACAGGGAGCTGAGAGAATCCTTCTGCACAGGGAAGAAAAAGAAACTCTGGAGGAACTGCTGGAGAAAATGACTTATATCCAGTTTGGCGCAGTGGATAATTTTCTCCACCTTATGGCAGCGGCGCAGGCTGTGCCGCATACAGATTACAGTCGTTATCCAAGCGTTGTGGAAGAGTTAAAAAGAAGAGGAAGATTGTAAAAGACAATAAAAAAGGGAATCTGCATGCACAGAAGGTGTAAATTCTGAAAATGTATGCAGGTTCCCTTTTATGACGTGCTGTCTATTATTGGCTCAGTTTTTTTAAATCTTCATAAAAGCCCGGATAAGAAATCTCCACACATTCACTGTCCAGGATCTCCGTCTCACCTTCTGCAGCCATTCCTGCAATAGCGAAGGACATAGCAATGCGGTGATCCATATGGCTGTCCAATACCGCGCCGGATAAAGAAGTTCCTCCGTGAATGAGCATGCCGTCTTCCGTAGGAGTTACATCTGCGCCCATTGCTTTCAGGTGATGGACAATAATATCCAGGCGATCAGACTCTTTTACCCTTAATTCCTGGGCATCCCGGATCACGGTGGTTCCTTCCGCGAAGGCAGCCATAACGGCAATGACGGGAAGTTCATCGATCAGTGCGGGGATGATCTCTCCTTCGATGACAGTACCTTTTAAAGAACTGTATTTTACCAGAATATCCGCTGTCGGTTCGCCGCACTGTTCCTTTTCATTGAGAAGGGACAGGTCAGCTCCCATGGAACGGCAGACTCTTAAGATGCCGTCTCTGGTAGGATTGACGCCCACATTTTTGATCAGGATCTCCGATCCGGGGATCAGCAGTCCTGCTGCGATGAAATAAGCGGCAGAAGAGATATCTCCAGGCACATCTACCTTCTGCCCCTGCAGTTTGGGATCAGGCTGTATGGAAACGGTAGTGCCTTCTGTGATGAGATCAGCGCCGAAAGAACGGAGCATGATCTCAGAATGATTTCTGGACACATAGGGTTCTGTCACCCGGGTTGTGCTGTCTGCGTAAAGACCTGCCAGGAGTACGCAGGATTTTACCTGTGCAGAGCTTACCGGCGACTGGTAGTGGATTCCGGATAAAGGCATTCCCTGGATAGAAAGAGGAGCACAGCCGTTTCCGGGGATACTTTCAATGGAAGCTCCCATCAGGGAGAGGGGAGTGATGATTCTTTTCATAGGGCGCTTTCGGATGGAAGCGTCTCCAGTAAGTTCACTGGAAAAATTCTGCCCTGCCAGAATGCCAGAGAGCAGCCGCATGGTAGTCCCGCTGTTTCCCACATCCAGCACAGAATCCGGGGCGGACAGACCGTGCAGCCCTTTTCCGCGGATCAGAATCTCATCGGGAGTTTCCTCCACGAAAATTCCCATTTTTCGAAAACAGCTGATTGTGGAAAGACAATCAGCGCCTCTCAAAAAATTAGTGACACAGGTTGTTCCGCTGGAAATAGCACCTAACATAACGGCGCGGTGAGAGATGGATTTATCTCCCGGAATGGTGAGTTCCCCTTTCAGAGGGACGGATTTTGAAAATTTCATATTAGATCCTCCTACCGCTCATAAATGATATAGTTTCGTTTTGCAAGCTGTTCCGCGGCATTTTTTTGTGCGGATTCATCGTAAAAATTAATCTTCAGTACCCCATCTTCAAATTCCCGGTTGTGGAGAATCCCGATATTTTTGATGCTGATGCCGTTCATGGATAAAATAGTAGCGATGGTGGCAATGGCGCCAGTTTCGTCTACAATATCGCAGTAAAGAGAAAATTCCTTTTTCAGAGGACCGCTGGGGGAATCACTGAAAGAGTTTCGATATTCCCTGGAATCATCAAACATCTGGTACAGTCCGTCGGCATCTTTCTGGTCTACCAGATACTTTGCCTGTACAATCAGCCGGATATACTCATCCAATACTTTGGAGATATTCTCCGGATTTTCCAGGCAGATCTGCTGCCACATATGGGGAGAAGAGGAGGCGATTCTAGTAATATCCTTAAATCCTCCCGCTGCAATAGTCTTCATATATTCCTGAGGGGAATCCAGTTTTTTCACTACATTGACCAGAGAGGCAGCCACAATGTGGGGAAGATGGCTGACAGAGGCAGTAATGTAGTCATGCTCCTCCCAAGTAAGGATCATGGGGAGAGCGCCGATGGAAGTCACCAGTTCGGTGTATTTTCCGATTTTATCCAGACCTGCTTCTTCTGAAGGAGTCAGGATATAATAAGCATTTTCAATTAAATGGTCCGTGGAATTTTCATATCCGGTCTTTTCACTTCCTGCCATGGGATGACCGCCGATAAAACTTTCCTCAAGTCCAAGTTCTGTCACCTTTTTGTGGATCTCTCCCTTAACACTTCCCACGTCTGTGAGGATACAGCCGGGACGGATGGTTTCCTTCAGCCAGGGAAGGCATTCCAGATTGTAATCTACCGTGGCGCACAGAAAAATATAATCACACAGGGCAAAACGGCTGTCGCGTTCTGTACAGGCAATGTCAACGATCCCGTCAAAGACCGCATCCTCCAGAACGTCCTTCGTTCTGTTATAGGCAAGAATCTGCCAGTCCGGATGAAATTTCCGGATTGCTTTTGCTATGGAGCCTCCGATCAGCCCCAGTCCGATAAAACCAATGGTGGTGGTTTCCATGTAGTTCAATGCTCCTTCTTATTCTATGTCTCATAGTACTTAAACAGTAATATTTTAAGGCAGGCACGAAAAAAAGTCAATAATTTCGCACATTAAAGTGAAAAAATAAGAAGATAGAAGATGAAAAAAGAAGAAGAAGGCAAAAAGACGAGAATTTTTCAGAATTCAGGTGAAAAAACTTGTGTAATTTGAATATAATACTTGAATTATTAAAAGATTTTTAGTAAAATATACACATACTAGAAATGGGAGGTATTACATATGGACGTTTTTAGAACCGACAGAATACGTAATGTGGTCCTGCTTGGCCATGGAGGTTCCGGCAAAACAAGCCTGGCAGAGGCAATGGCTTATTTATCAGGCATGACAAGCCGATTAGGAAAAGTGGCAGACGGCAACACAGTAAGTGATTATGATAAAGAGGAGATCAAGAGGAAATTCTCAATTACCACATCTGTGATTCCGGTTGAATGGGGAAAAGTAAAGATCAATGTATTGGATACACCGGGCTATTTCGACTTTGTGGGGGAAGTAGAAGAGGCAGTGGCAGCGGCTGATGCCGCCATTATTGTGGTTTCCGGAAAGGACGGCATACAGGTGGGCACTCAGAAAGCATGGGAGCTTTGTGAAAAATACAACCTGCCCCGTATGTTCTTTGTAACACAGATGGATATCGATGATGTCAGCTATCGTCAGGTTGTGGAAGATCTGACAGAACTGTATGGAAAGAAAATAGCACCTCTTCATATGCCTATTCGTGAGGACGGTAAATTCGTAGGGTATGTAAATATCGTAAAACAGGCTGGACGCAGATATATTGAGAGAGGTCAGAAAAAAGAGTGTCCGGTTCCGGAATATCTGAATGAGTATCTGGAAAAATATCATGAAATCCTTATGGAATCTGTTGCGGAAATCAGTGAAGAATTTATGGATCGTTATTTTGCCGGTGAGGCTTTCTCTGTGGCTGAAGTTTCTGCTGCTTTAAAGACGAATATTTCTGACGGCAGCATTATTCCAGTCTGCATGGGCTCAACAGTGAACATCCAGGGTGTTGCGAACCTGCTGGATGATATCTGCGGATACTTCCCAAGTCCGGATCAGAAGACCTGCGCGGGCATGAATGCCAAGACAAATGAAATCTATCAGGCAAATTACGATTTCACAAAAGCAAAATCTGCTTATGTGTTTAAGACCATCGTGGATCCATTCCTGGGCAAATATTCACTGATCAAAGTCTGCTCCGGTGTTATTAAGAGTGATGACACACTTTACAATACCTCAAAAGAGACAGAAGAAAAGCTGAATAAGCTGTATGTGCTGGAAGGAGCAAAGCCTATTGAAGTGCCGGAACTTCATGCAGGTGATATCGGTGCTATTGCAAAACTGAACACAGTCATGACAGGAGATACTCTCTCTACAAAAGCAACTCCGATCCTTTATGGAAAGACGGAGATTTCCGTTCCTTATACTTACAAACGTTATAAAACTGTGAATAAAGGTGATGAAGATAAAGTTTCCCAGGCACTGTCCAAGATGATGCAGGAAGATCAGACTCTGAAGGTAGTGAATGATGCTCAGAATCGTCAGACACTTCTTTACGGCATCGGCGAACAGCATCTGGATATTGTGGTAAGTAAATTAAAAGAACGTTATAAAGTGGATATTGTACTTTCTGAGCCGAAGGTTCCGTTTAAGGAAACCATCCGCAAGAAAGCAGATGTAGAATATAAATACAAAAAACAGTCCGGCGGACATGGTCAGTATGGTCATGTAAAAATGACTTTTGAACCTTCCGGTGATTTGGAAACACCATATGTTTTTGAACAGACAGTAGTAGGCGGTGCTGTGCCTAAGAACTACTTCCCGGCTGTGGAAAAAGGTATCCAGGAATCTGTGACAAAGGGACCGCTGGCTTCTTATCCGGTAGTGGGTGTGAAGGCAACTTTGTACGATGGTTCCTATCATCCGGTAGACTCTTCTGAAATGGCATTCAAGACCGCTGCGATCCAGGCGTTTAAGAAAGGCTTTATGGAGGCTTCTCCAATTCTCCTGGAGCCGATTGTTTCCATGAAAGTCAGCGTTCCGGACAAATATACCGGTGATGTTATGGGAGATTTGAATAAGAGAAGAGGCCGTGTACTGGGGATGAACCCGGATACAGAGCATAAAGGTAATACTGTGATCGAGGCAGATGTTCCTATGCTTTCCATCTACGGATATTCTACAGATCTTCGTTCCATGACAGGCGGAAGCGGAAATTTCTCCTATGAATTCGCACGCTATGAACAGGCGCCTTCTGACATCCAGGAGAGGGAAATTGCAGCAAGAGCAAACGCGGAAGAGGATTAATTTTATTTCGGCAATCATTTTCTTTAAATAAGGGAGCTGCCTTACAGGGTGAAACTGTAAGGCGGTTTCTTTGCGGGGCATTAGCGCAGTTGGGAGCGCGCAACATTCGCATTGTTGAGGACACGGGTTCGAATCCCGTATGCTCCATTGAAAAACATTGATTCATGTAAATTAAATTTTAAGACTTAGAAAAATTAACATAATTAAGTACGTGTTTGAATGGACATGGGAGGAAATCCTGA
>CALWHD010000145.1 GCA_944380235.1 uncultured Blautia sp. | reverse complement strand
AATTAGACGGAAGCATAGATACCAGCTCTCTCATCTGAGCTATAATTTCTTCCTCACTTCCCAGAACATCTACCAGACCTGCATGTTCGCTCTGATATGCCGCACTTGAAGTATCACATTTGGAGATTTCATTTCCCTCCAGTGCGTTTGGCGAATTCACAAACAGTCTTCCTTTCTTTTCTTCCATAAAGGTAAAATCTGTCAGTGCGGGAACCACTGCCAGTCCGCCACCGCATGTACCGAAGATGCCTGTAATCTGAGGGATCACACCGGAAGCCATAACTTGTTTGGTATAGATTTCACCAAAAGCATTTAAGGCATCTGTTGCTTCCTGAAGCCTTAATCCCGCACAGTCAATAAGACCAATGACAGGAGCGCCTGTCTTCATGGCAAGGTCATACAGGCTTACGATTTTCTTCGCATGCATTTCACCAATGGAACCGTTTAATACGGAAGCATCCTGGCTGTAGACATATACCAGGCTGCCGTCGATAACACCGTACCCAGTGATGACACCGTCTGCCGGTGTTTCTTTGTCAGATAAGTTGAAATCAGTATTTCTGGCTGTGACATAGCCGCCGATCTCAACAAAACTGTTCTCATCAAGTAAAGAAGCAATTCTTTTACTTGCTAAGCTTTGTGCTGTACTACTCATTGATCAGCCCTCCATTTTTATTTATTTCACCTGGATTTCTGCATAGGACAAATCCACGGTTTTATGCAGAAACCGCCTCTTATATTGCACCGCTTTTATCTAGTACCGTACAAAAACAAATTTCTGCGATGTTAAAATTGTACCCTTTTTTTCATAAATTTTCAATAGGTTTTGATAAAGTTTTAACATCTATTCTCTGCATTTTTCACAGCATTTTTTATTTTTTTCACAAAAAGCCCCAGCCCCACTGGAAACAACTCCAATAGGACTAGGGCTGATAAAGCACTCGCAGCTACAGTATAATTATTCAATCTGTCAAGTATCTTTTTTCTTTTTTCCCACTGTCAGAAGAACCGTTCCAGCCAGAAAAATACCAAGAAAGACGCGTCCTATAGGTGCAGTATCTCCTGTTTCAGGTGTATTTTTCTTTTTTGTCTTTTGAGGAACCGGTATTTCCTTTTCTTTTATAAAAACAGTCTGGGCTCTATCATTAAGATCCGTATGCGAAGCTACCTGGATCCCGTCTACATACAGGCGCTCAAAAACTACCAGCTTTTTCCCGCCAAGAGCACCTGCGTCAAACATAAATTCAATCTCCAGATCTCCGGCTTTTTTTCCGGCTCTAAAAGTTTTCTCTGCTGTTACTGGTTTCCCTTTGATCCGCAGTTCTTCTCCTGTTTCTTTATCCATCAGGATTCCTTTCACCGTATACTTTGTCCCAATCACCAGATTTTCATATTTAACAATATCCACAAGAATCATTTTTTCTTTCGGGTCAGCTTCCTGCTTTCCTGTCGCCTTATCTCTGGCACTGGTTTTCATCTCGGGTGCCGGAAAGACGATTGTCTGTCTTTCATCTTCAAAATCCGTATGGACGGCAATCTCTGTTTGTTCCACATACAGACGCTCAAAGACTGTCAGACTCTTCCCGGTAAGTGCACTTGCGTCAAATGCAAATTCCATTTTTATTTCCCCGGATGCTTTTTGGGGTGTAAAGCTCTTTTCTGCAGTCACTGTTTTTCCATTTACCAGCAGCTCTTTTTTTGTTTCTTTTTCCATAAGGATACCTTTCAAAGTATATTCCTGTCCAGGAATCAGATTTTCATATTCCACTGTATCGATAAGCGTTATCTTTTTGCCGGCTGCTGCTTCCTGTGTTTTATTTTGCGCATTCTCAGCTTTCGTTCCTATTCTAGGGACGGGAAATTCCACCGTCTGCTCTTCATCCTGAAGGTCTGTATGAGCTGCCACCTCTGTATTCTGTACAAAAAGTCGTTCAAATACTACCAGTTTTCTCCCGGTAAGTGAACTTCCGTTAAAAGTAAATTCCAAATGTACAGTGCCATTTTTCTTCTGAGGGATGAAAACTTTTTCTGCCGTTACCTTTCTGCCTCCGTCAAAAAATTCTTCTCCTGTCTCTTTATCCATCAGAGTTCCTTTCACCGTATATTCTTGTCCGGGAATCAGATTTTCATATGTTACGGTATCTTTTATAGTGATTTTTTTATTTGCAGCTGCCTGCCGGCTGTCTGTTTTCTGATTTTTTGCTGATGTTTGTATCTTATGCCTAGGAAAAGTAATACTCTGTGCTTCATCTTCCAGATCTTCGTGTGACGCGATTTCTGTTTCCCCTATAAACACCTTTTCAAACACTACCACCGTTTTTCCGGCAAGAGCAGACGCATCAAAACAAAAGATATTCTCAATCTCTTGTTCTGACTTTTCAGCAGTAAATTCTGTCTGCGCAGTCACAGGCTCCTGACCTGCCAGAAGTTTTGTCTTACTTTCTTTTTCCATCAGTACACCTGTTATCCTATAAGTCTCCCCCGGCTGCAGATTACTCAGAGTAAGACGATCTTTCAGGATCGTTTTTTTCTTTGTGACTGCTTCCTGAGACTGAGTATCCGCACTGACTGCCTGTGTCTTCATCAGTCTTGTCTTCCGGTTTTCTATGGCAATAGCAGCCTCGCCCTTTCCGTCAATTTTACCTTGTTCGTCAATGGTAAATTCATATATTTTTGTATCCAGTGCATATCCGGGTATTCCTTTTATTTCCTGGATACAGTAAGTTCCCGGAAGTAGTCTTTCAATTCTGACTTTTCCATCCTCCCCTGTTGTATAAACTTCTTTCTGGACGCTTTGCTGGCTGCTTCCTTCTGCCTCATTTTTGTTCCACAAACGAAATTCTACACCGGAAAGCCTCTCATCGCTTCCATGCACTTTTTTATCGAGAATTAAAACCGTAGGCTGATTTCTGATTTCCAGCGTATCGGTTACCAACGCGGTATCTTGATCTTTATATAAAAGCTCTGCCTCATATCGTTTTTCAGAAAGTACAAATCCGGGAGCAGGTTTCACCTCTCTTACCAGATATTTTCCGAGATAAAGTTCCTTACTTACTGCATTTCCTGCATCATCTGCAGTAACCGTATCTACGATTTCTCCCTTTTTTGCCCTAACTGTACTGTCCGGAGTCCTGATGTCTTCCCCTGCTATGATTTCAAAAACTGCTCCTGCCAATTTTTCTCCAGACAGCGCATCTGACTTTTCAATGAGGATCTTCCCTTTCACAGGCACATCAGAATATTCTACTGTCAGCGGCTGGCTCCACTCATAATCGCCGTCCACAGAAAATTCCAGCAGTTCTCCTTTCAAGTATCCTTTGGGAGCCTCTGTCTCTTTCAGATAATAAATCCCGGGTTTTAATTTTTCCGGAAGAAGGAAAGAACCTGTCTCATCTGTTTCCCAGGTATCCTGAACCACCAGAGAAGGATAGTGGGTGACTGTCATTTTCACCGGTTCTTTTTCCTGATCCAGTATCTGGAAAGAAGCTCCCTTTACAGGTATTACCCGTCCTGTCTCCTTGTCTTTTTTTACTATGGAGACCGGTGCTTCGATCACATCATTTTCCAGTATATAATACAAAGTTTTTCCTTCTTCGGAAATGGTGATTTCAAATGGTTCAATTTCCGCATATTCATCATAGGGGCTGTCCTCTGTCACCACATATGTATCGTAAATCAGTCCTCCTCTGGATGATTTCAGCTGTCTCGTACTGGCATAACCATTTTCATCAGTTACGATAGTATATTTCATTCCTGTGGTCTTACTGGTAAAAGTAAAACAAATACCTTTTAAAGGTTTCTTCTGCTCTGACTCTTCCCCCTCCTGATCTGCGCCGAACTTCACAAGCTGTACATCTCCACGGATCACATCATTTTTAATGGCTGTGTCAGAGGTCGTCATCTGTACTAGCTTTCCCTGCTCACGGATAGAAAAATCCCTGCAAACAACTCCTGTTGGGTTATATCCCTGCGGCGGTGTTATCTCTTTCAGCTGATAATCACCGTAAGGCAGAAGTTCCTTTTCTGTTGCGGCTTTCCCCGTCTTATCTGTAGTCAGTACTGCCACAGCTTCTCCTTTTTTATATTCTTTGTCTTCTACCAGGATAGTACCCGGATTCATAGAAATAACCTGAAATCTGGCTCCTTCCAGGCTGGCGGCGCCCTGAGAAAGATTTTCATTCTTTTCCGTATCCCATTTTTCTACGGCTATTCCGCCTCTGATAACTTTATTTTTCACAGCAGTATCCCCGGTATTCATCTCTACCATTTTACCATTCTCCCGAATGGAAAAATTGCGTGTCAGTATTCCTGACCCGGTATAGCCTGCAGGCGGCTTTATCTCTTTTAACTGATAGTCGCCGTAGGGTAGATAGCTGGACCCGGTTTTAGCTTTTCCATACCTGTCTGTTGTAAGAGTTGTTATCACTTCTCCCGTCTGATAGGTTTTCCCGTCTACAAGAATGCTCTTCTGATTTCTGGAAAGAATCTGAATCTGCGCCCCTTCCAGACTTGCTCCTCCCTGGGCTTCTCTCTTGTTCTTTTCACTGTCCCATTTCTCTACGGAAACTCCTCCTCGGATCACCTGGTTCTTCACAGCTGTATCTGCAGTGTTCATCTCTACAATTTTTCCGTTTTCACGGACAGAAAAATTACGCGTCAGTGTTCCGGATGCTGTATACCCTTTTGGTGGTTTTGCCTCCTTCAGCTGATAATTGCCATAGGGCAGAAAATCCGCAGAAGTTTTTGCTTTTCCATCCTTATCTGTTATAAGAGTCGCAACAACTTCTCCCTCTCCATAGGTCTTTCCCTCCACGATAATACTGCTCTGGTTCTTTGAAACGATCTGAATCTGCGCCCCTTCCAAACCTGCACCGCCCTGAGCTTCCCTCTTATTTTTTTCGCTGTCCCATTTCTCTACAGAGACTCCTCCTCGAATCACACTCTCTTTACTCTGGACAGTTTTATAAAAAACTGTACTGGTCCTGTTTTCTGATGTAAACTTTACTGTATAAGAAGCTGTGTCCAGAGTATATCCAGGTGCTGGCTTGGTTTCTTTGACCGTATAGGTCCCCAGAGGCAGCTCTCTGCTCTGAGCTTTTCCGTCTTCTCCTGTAGTCAGAGTATCTACTGTTTGATTGCTGCTGTCTCTGACTGTATAGACGGCACCTTTGATCTGTGCCTCCCCCTGAGATGTATTTTTCTGCGTATCTGCATCCTTTTTTTCCAGACGGATTATCCCCTTCTGGGGAGGTTCTTTGCTGGTAATGTCCGCATAAGCCACCGAATTTCCGCTTTCCGCTGAAAGGCTTACCGTATAAGTTTTATTGTCCTTTATATATCCAGGGGAGGAAATGGTTTCTTTTACTGTATAAGTCCCCAAGGGCAGTTCTTGGCTCTGAGCTTTTCCGTTTTCGTCTGTTTCTAAAGTATCCACAAGCTGACCGGAACTGTTATATACCCCATATTCCGCCCCTTTCAGTGTCCCCTCTCCTGAAGGCTTTCCTCCTGTCTCGCTGTCTTGTTTTGTGAGACGGATTTTTCCCTTCTGCGATGTTTCCCGGCTTTTTACATCCTGATAAAGAATTTCTTCCGAAGAGGTATCACCCTGAAAGGCGACTGTATATGTTTTTGTATCCAAAAGATAACCTGATGGCGCTGTTTTCTCTTTTACTGTATAAACCCCCAGGGGCAGTTCTTTACTCTGGGCTTTTCCTTGCTGGTCTGTTGTCAGTGTATCCATCAGTCCTCCGTTTTTCTTTCTCACTTCATAAACTGCACCTTTCAGACTCTTTCCGCTTTCTTCCTCATCAATTTTTCTCAGACGGATTATCCCCTTTTGAGAAATATCTGTACAGTTATAAATTATAGTTTTTCCAGCCGTTACTGTAACGGTTCCTGTCTCGCGGTTCATAATATACCCTTTAGGCGTCTGTGTTTCTCTAATCTGGTATTCCCCTGCGACAAGTGCTCCGCTTTTTCCTTTTCCTTCTTTGTCTAAAACAACTTCCCCTGCTTTCTCTCCCGTATCTTTTCTGCTGATTTCATATTTGGCCCCTTCCAGAGAATATTCTGTATTTCCTTCTGTCATATCAGGCTCTCCGGAAGATTTTCTGATCTCAATATTTCCATATTCAAGAGGCCAGCTGCCTCCCATGGTCTGATAAGATTCATTTCCCAGATTAAAATAAAAAGCTTCAAAGGAGGACGGGGGATCGGGAAGGCTTTTGATATTTTCCAGCTCTGCAAGCAGCTCATTCTTCGTCTGCTCTCCCAGCCCGGTAAAAGCATCCATAGTTCCTGTATATGCAAAGGATACCAGGCAATGGCTCATACAGTACTCACTTTCTATACTGTAATATATGCTTCCTATATTTCCGAAATTTTCTCTATAGATCTCATATCCCGGACCGCCATAAACATAATACATGGTTTTTCTTAAAAGACCTGTTCCCATTTCCGTTGTGGTATAATTTCCCGAAGCAGGCGCCAATTTTGATGGTTCCAGACAATATGCCGTACTTCCGTTCACATCGAAAAAATGCGTATAATAATCTTCATAATAAGCCCTGTCTCCCACTGTCAGATATACGTTTTCACTGTTTCCATGGGGTGCGATCTCCCGGCTGACTTTAAAACTTTTTATTATCTGTTCCCGCTCTGCTCCAGTATAAGTTTTCGTTTGATTTTCTGTCTCTCCTTCTTTTAGGCTGTCCCTTGTTTGAGTCTCTTTCTTCTCTGCTGCCTCATCTTTTTCTTCGCTGTTTTCTGTCTGCGTATTTTCCTGTTTCTGATTTTCTGTATGTCTGTCTTCTGATTCTTCCGAAACTGTGGATTCTTCTTTCTCTTCCGTGAGAACTGCTTCTTCTTTCTTTGTCTCCTCCTCTGCGCTGTCTGCGTCTGACCTTTCTTTTTCTGTCAGCTCTTTTTCCCCTATTTTCTCCTCCTGTTTCTGTGATTCTTCCTGCTTTATACTGTCTGTATCTGTCTTCTCCTCTGTTTTTCGGATAAATGCAGCCTCTATAACTTTTATTTCCCCGGCCGAAATTTCTTTTATAAAGCTTTCTTTTCCTTTCGGTATTTCTTCCAGATATTCTTCTTCTGACGCTCTCAGCTCCTTCCAGCTTTCCAGTTCCCAGCCTTCTTTCGGCGTAATCTGCACCTGAAGTTTCTCTCCACGTTCAAAAATTCCCGTTTTTTCCTCCGGAGAATCTCCCTGTACTTCAAGTATATTGTATCCGCTGTCTTTCACAGAAATTTTTCCTGCACCTGCCGTAATTCTGAAAGTTATCTCCTGCTCTTCTGCTGTACCGGCAAAAAGAGGCTGTACAAAAGAAGCTACACTTAAAATAAGTATCATCAGCCATGCCAATATTTTTTTCCTTCTGGTCATAGATTTTCTCCTTTCTCCATGGTCTTCATTTTATTCAGACATTTCTTTACATACTGGCTCAGCAAAAGAATTGCAAGAGAGTACAGATAAGGCTCCAGGTCTTCTTTTCCCTGAAAACCTCCCGCTGCAATCATATCTTCGACTTTTTCCATACTGAGGACTTCTCCTGCAATCACAGTCCGGTCAATACCTCCCATCTGAAATAAAGTCTGGAGATAGGATTCAAATTTCTCTTCCCCCTTTTCCCGGATACCAGAAAAAATCCTGTCTGGATACTGTAAAGATGCTTCCAGAATTTTCCTGAACTTCTTTTGGTTCTCTTCCCTGTTATCCCTTAATATTCCTGTCCACGTTTCCTCTCCCGTACTTTCCCACAGTTCATTTCCTTCCCCGGCACAGCGGCACAAAAGCCAATATTTCTCGTCATGCTTCACCCGGATTCCCCTGTTTTCTGCCTCTAAAAGAACAATACAGATCTGACTGATTCCCATGAACTGCCAATTCTTATAATTCTCTGCATTTGCACAGATCTGGCTGAAGGAAATCTCTTCCTTCCCATCGAGGAAACGGCAGTCCTCCCGAAAACCGCAGTGAAGCAGATACCAGAAGCTGATCCAAGCTTTTTCTCCACGCTCATCCTCTTTTTGCCTGATATCCTCCAGTATCCCCAGGACAGCTTCTGCACAGTGATACTCTTCATACCCCAGGCTCTCCCAGAAATACTCGCCCTGGTATACACTCCTTTTTGCATTCTGTTCCAGATAAACTCTCCATTCTTTTTTCATGTCCCGGATTTTTTCCCTGCATCTTACATTCTGGCACATGGCATAGAGAATAAAGTAAGTCACATCAATAAAATCACTTTCTCCTGCCGGAAGGCAGACTCCTCCATAAAAATCTCCATAGAAACCTTCTTCTTCCATGCAGACCGCATTTTCCCTCCTGCTGACACGCATACCCTGAAATAAAATACCTTTTTTTCTCATAAGACCTCTTTTCCGTCCGCACAGAAAATCTACCGCCCACTGGCATGAATAAAAATCATGAATAAGAAAAGTCGATTGTCTGTCCCTATAAATCTGCCTTAGTCAAACCCTTTCCGGAACAGATTGAAATCTGAAAGCTGCAGATACTCTTACTCTTGTTATGTCTGTTGATTTGCTGTATAATTGAAAATCAGCTTCGCCGTTTTTTCAATTTTCATAAATTAAAATGGATATTTTGCAGAAACTGCACGAATATCAGAATTGAATTTACGCGGGATCTTTTCCTGCGCAGACTTATATGATATATGCAAGGGAAACCCATACTCTTTTGGCTCTCCTTTGTTATGAATAAGACTACTACAATTCTGTCAAAAATGCTATTGACTTTTTAGACAAAAAACCACTGGAAGACTCCAGTGGTTTTTCTGTAGATTTTACTAATCATTCCTGACAATATGAAGTCTGTACTCCGTACTGTCTTATTATTTTAAAGTGACTTTTCTGAAATTTTTCTTTCCTTTTTTCAAGACAATACCATCTCCCTGGAGTTTTTCTCCTGGAACCAGATGTTTGATATCTGTGATCTTTTCTCCGTCGATGGCTACTCCTCCCTGCTCAATGGCACGTCTCGCCTCGGAACGTGTATTTGCCAGACCGCTCTTATGGAGCAGAGAGATCAGATCAATATTTCCTTCCGTCAGTTCTGACTCATCAATCTGCGCAGAAGGCATGTTTGCCGCATTTCCGCTGGAAAACAGAGCTCTCGCAGATTCCTGGGCCTTCTCAGCCTCTTCTTTGCCGTGTACCAGGGCAGTCAGTTCATAGGCAAGGATCTCTTTTGCCTGGTTCAGCTGGCTTCCTTCCCATTTATCCATCTCATCGATCTGTTCCAGGGGCAGGAAAGTCAGCATACGGATACATTTTAATACATCTGCATCCGCCACATTTCTCCAGTACTGGTAAAAATCAAAGGGAGAAGTCTTATTTGGATCCAGCCACACAGCTCCGGACTGTGTTTTTCCCATTTTCTTTCCTTCAGAATTCAGCAGAAGAGTAATAGTCATTGCACAGGCATTCTTGCCCAGCTTCCTGCGGATCAGTTCCGTTCCGCCCAGCATGTTGCTCCACTGGTCATCTCCGCCGAACTGCATATTACAGCCGTATTTCTGGTACAGCATGTAAAAGTCATAACTCTGCATGATCATGTAGTTAAACTCCAGGAAACTTAATCCCTTCTCCATACGCTGCTTGTAGCACTCTGCTGTCAGCATGCGGTTTACAGAAAAATGAGGACCTACTTCTCTTAAAAGCTCCACGTAATTTAAATCCAGCAGCCAGTCCGCGTTATTTACCATAAGAGCTTTTCCATCAGAAAAATCTATAAAACGCTCCATCTGCTTTTTAAAGCAGTCACAGTTATGCTGGATGGTCTCCGGTGTCATCATAGAACGCATATCGCTTCTTCCTGAGGGATCACCGATGTATCCTGTACCGCCGCCGATGAGGGCGATAGGCTTGTTTCCCGCCATCTGAAGACGTTTCATCAGACACAGCGCCATAAAATGTCCTACATGGAGGCTGTCCGCTGTAGGATCAAAACCGATGTAAAAAGTTGCTTTTCCATTGTTGATCAGTTCTCTGATCTCCTCTTCGTCCGTTACCTGGGCGATCAGTCCCCTGGCAACCAGTTCGTCATAAATTTTCATGATTCTTCTCCTTTTCACTGTGTTTATTATGAGCGGAGACAACTTTTCTCAATACAAAAAGCTCCCGCCCTTTCTTTCACAAAAGGACGGGAGCCAAAAGTCCCGTGTTACCACCTTTCTTCACAGACAGCTCACACTGTCTGCCTCTGCAAGTACAGCAATCAGCGATACTCTAAGTGCATTAACGTGCACCGCTCCGCCGCAGCCTACTCATTTCTTTTCGGTGCGGAGCTCCGGGAGGTATTCGCACAGCAGTTCTCCACGCGCCTCTCATCAGCCGGCTGCTTTCTGTGTGTTCCCTGCAGGTTACTTGTTCCCTTCACAGCTTTTGTTATGTGATTCAGTATACAAAATCCTGTAAGTTTTTGTCAAGGTTTCTTTAACAACTCACATTGACAGAGCGGTACATCAGTAAGCTGTTTTCCACTGATACTCTCCATTTGCTTTGATTCCATAGAAATCTCCGAAATTCAGATCAAAAATATCTTTTTCAATTCCGGAAATAGAAATCTGGTTTTTAATAAGATACTGCCAGATTCCTGCGTGGGAAATGTCCCCCTGGAGGATCACACCTGCCACTTTTCCTTCCCGGATAATCACTCTTTTATAATTTTGTGAATCTTCCCTGGCAATCACTATATCTCCTTCTTTCGGAATGATCTCTCCCACACACATGGAAACCAGTCCAAAGAAATTAATCGTATTCTTCAGGGCATAACGGTCTTCATAGAGCACTTTTGAGCCGCACATATTAAGGGCTGCAGTCTCTCCCTGTTTCTGAGCATTGGGCCAGATACCGGAAAGACCGGTCACGTCTCCTGCTGCATAGACATCCGGTGCGCCTGTCTGCAGATATCCGTTCACCTGGATACCACGGTCAATAACAATGCCTTCTCCCTCCATACCTGCTACAGCAGAACGCACTCCGGCTGCTACAATGATCATATCACAGGGAAGTTGTTCTCCGTTGTCCAGAACCAGCGCCGTAATCTTTTTCTCTGAGTTCATCACTGTATCTGCGCCTTTTCTTCCCAGATAAAAGACAGCTCCTGCATCCTCAAAGCGCTTCTGATATTCAGCCGCGCCTGTTTTATCCAGCTGTACAGGAAGGATCTGGCCAGCCATCTCCACAATGGATACTTTTTTTCCGGTCTCCATCAGACCGTAAGCAGCATCAAGCCCTACCAGACCGGATCCGATGATCACAATATTTTCTGCCTTTTCCGCCATCTTCCGGATTGCCTGGGCATCTCTTAAATGGCGCAGACCAAAGACATTTTCTGCTTCACGGAGGTTCCCTACCGGCGGAATAAAGCTTTCCGCTCCGGTAGCGATCAGAAGCCTGTCATACCTTAAAATTTTTCCGTCATCCAGCGTTACTGTCTTTTCTTTTGTATCCAGTTTCTCCGCGCTTTTCCCCGGGATCCAGCAGATTCGGTTCTTCTCAAAAAAGTCCTCATCCGCAAAATTTAAATGCTGTTCATCTCTCTCATAGCTTAAATATTTGTGCAGCATACAGCGGGAATGCACCTGGGTGTCTGTGGACACTACTGTGATATTCCCCTCTTTGTCTGCTTTTCGGATGGTATCGGCAGCCTTCATTCCTGCTGCTCCGGCACCTAAGATCACGTATTCCATATGCTACACCTCCTCAACCCAGATTGCCTGCTTGGGACAAGCTTTGACACAGCTTGGCTCTTCACCCTTGTCAATACAGAAATCACATTTGATCACTTTACTTTTGGTACTTTCATCTGGCTTCAGCACTCCGTAAGGACAGTTCATCACACACATAAAGCAGGAGCCGCATTTTTCCCTGTCATACTGTACATGTCCGGTCTTCTCGTCTTTTGTCAGCGCACCGCTCATGCAGGACATCACGCACTCCGGCTGATCACAGTGTCTGCAGAAAACCGGCGTATAACTTCCGTCCGGATTCTTGTAAATAAAATTTCTTGATTCATTTCTTATATCTGTCAGATCCAGGGTGTAAACATCCCCGTCGTCTTCTCTGTGAGCCTGCATACATGCTATGGAACAGCTTTTGCAGCCGTCACATTTCTGGGCGTCTATCATGATTCTCTTCATCTTTTCAGCTCCTGATTAAATATTTAAACCTGCACGTTTCTCCTCAATGATCTTATCCAGAATCTCAGCGCTTTCCTTTGCGTCCGGATTGATGATCACCTGTCCGCCTGTAAGTGTCTTCATATCTTCTGTCAGAAGTTTTACAGCTGTCTGGCTTCCTGTAACAAATGGCGGAAGTCCAAGATGCAGAGGCAGCCCAAGAGCCAGTCCGAAACATCCGTCAGCAAGTGCCTGCTCTTCCAGCCACTGTGCAGCAGAAAGTACAAGAGGAAGCTGAGGGATATCCACACCGATAGCCTCTGCAAGCTCTGTGGCCACGATTTCCAGCCTGCCGATAGCAAGACAGGGACCAAAATTCAGTACCGGAGGAATGTTTAACTTTTCACAGACTGCACGAAGCTTCGGTCCTGCATATTTTGCAGCTTCCGGTGTCATCAGTCCGCAGTTTTCAATACCTCCTGAAGAACATCCGGCTGTCAGTACCAGAATATCTTTTGCAATCAGTTCTTTCGTCAGTTCCACAGAAAGAACATCATGCCCTCCTGCTGTTAAGTTGGAGCAGCCTACCACGCCTGCCACACCTTTGATATCACCGGATACGATCAGATCGATCAGCGGTTTCCAGTTACCGCCCAGGAAATCCTTTAAAGAAATTTCAGATACTCCTGTAAGGGTGTGGTCATTTCCGTGTTCAGGCATCAGATTCATAGGTACTTTGCCTCTTCTTTCCTTGTATGCCTCAATAATCTCATCGATGATCTCTTCGCTCTGCTTTTCTCTTTCTTCAAATACAAAAGGCTTCAGCTCAGCATTTGCCTTCTTTGCCACATCATCCAGGCAGATCTGTTTGATCTTCAGCTCATCGCAGATAGGCTCGATTCCCGGAAGAGTACAGTTAAACTCAGAAAGCACTGCGTCAATTCCGCCCGTTGCAAGAACTGCTTCGCTGGTATAATTATTGCCTGCATGTCCATCGAAAACTTCTGTATAGTGAGCGCCGCGAAGCTGCAGATCCTGTCCTACACAGGTACATCCTACCAGCTTAAAGCCCTTTGCTCCCGCCGCTTTTGCCTTTGCCACTGCCTCCGGAGAAACCAGACGTTCCTGAAGATCTACAAAAATAGTGTGCTGATGTCCTGTGATCATAATATTGATATAATCCGGATCAATCACACGAAGTCCTACCGGTGCCATGCGAAGCTCAGGCTCTCCTAAAAGCACGTCATTTAAAAGGTTGGTCAGTGTCAGTCCGTAAAGTCCGGTAGAAATTCCCAGCTTCAGACAGTCTGTATACATGTCCACAGGATCAGAATTTAAGTTTGTGGAACATTTGACTACGCCGTGGAAAACTTCACTTTTCGCTCCTCCGGGAAGGATTCCCAGTTCCTGCCATCTTTTAAATCTTGGAGCATAAGCAAGCTTTTCTACCAGTTCCATTTTCTCATATTCGGGTTTGTACAGATCCTTTAATACCAAATCTGCAACCTGTTTCGCAGTATCCCATTTGTCCGTTCCCTGTACGCCAAACACTTCAGCAAGCCTTGCCAGAGATTTTTCACCTTTGATTTCTCCTTTTGCTTCTGCTGTTTTCTTTACGTTTAAAGCTGTATTTTCCACAATATGTATATAGCAGCCGGAACCGCTTGCTACAGCACGCAGGAAATTTCTTGCTACAATGACATCGGCAGTAGCGCCGCAGATTCCTCTGGGGGCCTTTGGAGTGATCCGGCAAGGTCCGTTGGAACACAGACGGCAGCACACACCTTGAAGACCGAAGCCGCACTTGGTACTCTGTCCTTCTACTCTGTGATGAGAGGTTTCCATGGGAAGGTTACGGATAAATCCCTCTAATGGCTTGTCTGCGCTTGGGCAGGTACTGCATGAAAAACACTGATTCATTTTTTCTTCCTCCTGTGTATGTATAAAATATAAATCTTTGTTAATAGTGTAACAATACTGGAGTATATTAGTCAAGAATAACTTTCCTCTTTTTTCCATTCGTTATTTTTTTATTCCCTTTTTTCGTAAAGTTCCCGAATTTCTTTTTTCAGCTCCTCCTCTCTCCGGGTCCGAAGAAAGATCTCTCCTTTTTCCAGATAAGCATCACAGCCATATTCCCGGATAAATGCCATAATGCTCTTATCTTCAGAGATGCGGGTAAGAAACATTGCTGCTTCCTGTCCCGCTGCCGGATTCTCTGCTGCAAAACGAATTCCCCTGTCAAGTGACAGTCCTACCTGTTCACTTTTCTTTTTCAGTCCTACCGTCTCTCTGTAAAAGTCCTGCTTTACCTTTTCAAATCCCTGTTCTTTCGCCGAAATCCTGTTCTTTTTAATCTCCAGAAGTTCTTCTTTCAGCCAAACGTCCAGCCTGTCCCAGAAGCACTCCTTCTCCTTGTCCAGCATCCCCTGTTCCTTCAGCACATTCCGGCTTCGCAGCTGGTCTTGTATAAACTCCTCCAAGATCTGTGCAAATTCCCGGTCTTCCTCCTGTTTCACCGCAAGCTTCAGCCTGCCAAGTTCTCCGTGCAGAAAGGAATCATACCGCTCCTCTTTTCCGAATTCTTCTGCAGCAGCATGAAGAGCAGCTTCCAGAAAACTTAACACTATAATTTTTTCTTCAAATCCCGCCTGTGCGAAAAGACTGCGCTGTTCCAAAGTTTCACCCGGCTCTTTTTGTAAAATTGACTCCGGTTCATAATCTTTTTGATACTTCACGCACAAAGCATAAAAGTTTGAAAACTCTCCCGCCGTTTCTTTTTCCTGGAGATACTGAGAAATCAGTTCCCGGGAAACCGGTATCTTAAGGTCTTCGTACTGGAGAATCATTCGGGACAGATCTTCCCAGCCTCTGGCAGTTACAAAAGAGATACCCTCCCTGTCCTCCTCCACCCGGTAGAACTTTTCTTTTCTGACGTCCAAATAAGCACATACAGCGGGATGAACGCCGTTTTTCACTGCATAATGACGCCATACAGGGTAATCCTCCTCTACCTGTATCTTTTTCACTCTGTCCAGAGTGACAATGTCAAATTCCCTGGCGGTCTTATTATATTTTGAGGGATTTCCTGCTGCCACGATCAGCCAGCCTTTGGGAAGTTTATGAGTACCGAAAGTTTTCTGCTGAAGAAACTGAAGCATCGTCGGCGCCAAAGTTTCTGACACACAGTTGATCTCATCCAAAAATAAAATCCCCTCTCTCACTCCGGTTTCTTCCATACATTCATAAACAGAAGCCACGATCTCACTCATGGTATACTCTGTCACTGTATACTCTTGTCCGTCAAAAATTTTCTTATTCAGCACCGGAAGTCCCACAGCACTCTGCCTGGTGTGGTGGGTCAGAGTGTATTCTACAAGACCAATCCCCATCTCTTTGGCAATCTGTTTCATAATGGCGGTCTTGCCGATCCCCGGCGGTCCCATAAGAAGCACAGGGCGCTGATGGACAGCCGGAATCTTGTATTCTCCCTGGGCGTCTTTTGCCGTATAGGCTTTTATCGTATTGATGATCTCTTCTTTTGCCTGCCCGATATTCATAGTCTGTTTCTCACTCCCGTATCTTATCTTCTTCCCCCGCAGCGTCTCTCTCATCCCGGGGAAGGTAAATCAGTTCTGCCCAGCCAGGCACATTTGCTTCCCTGGGCGGTTCCTTTGTCAAAAGAAATGCAGTTTGGTAAGGCGGTCTTTTTGCCGGATAAATTCCGTCCCCGTCTGTAAAATAAAGAAGTCCCTTGAGATTTTTAAACACGCCTTCTTCTGTCAGTTTCTCTATGTACTGAAACACAGGGCGGAAGTCTGTACCTCCCCTTCCCTGTATCTTTATCTTATGCAGATATTCTGTCCATTCTCTTTCGCAGGTCAGTGCCGCGTCCTCCTGAATATAGCAGTCACATTGGATCACATGGACGTTCATTTTTCTGAAAAAATTTTCCTGTCCGCTTAAAATCCCCCAGGTCTCCTCCAGAAATTTCTGCACCTGCGGACGCCGGCAGGAACTGGAAGTATCGATAGCGATCACAAGCTCTTCTGTTTTCCGTGCTTCTGTATATTCCAGATGTTCGATCAGGGGCAGATTTCCGTATCGTTTCAGTCCATAGATATAGGGAATATAATCAAAACTGTCTATGTCTGTCTGCAGTTCCTCCCGTTCCACAAAAAATCTGCGAAGAAATCTTCTGTAGTCTCTTTTTCTCTGGGCCTGTATCTGATACCATTCCTTCTTTTCCCCCGGAAGACTGCCTCGCCTTCCCATACCTGCCTTTCCCTGTCCTTGAAGTCCTGCCTTTAAAAGCCCTGCGCCTTTCAGGATTCTTCTCAGCTCCTCTTCTCCCGGCTTTTTCCAAAATTTGTGACAGTCTGCTGCAAAAAGCCTTTCCCATTTCTCCAGAGTCTCTTTGGAAGGGTTCATATCCGAAAGCCTGCGGTAGATTTCCTCCTGGCTGGCATAACCTTCTCCCCGCCAGACCTTTCGGCAGATTTCCTCTGCATCTCCCGACATCTTCCCGGTAATAGAAAAAAGTTCCATGCAGTCTATGGTATATTCCACATTCATATCCCAAGCCAGATGGCGAAGTCTCTCCTCCTCTTTTTTCTCTTCTGCAGGATTCAGATAAAGCACATGGAAAAGCATATGAAAAAGCAGCCTGACCACCCCTTTGAAACCTTTTTCTTCATAAAGGGAAAGCAGGCTGTCTGTATGATAATAAATCCTGTTTCCGTCTGTTCCCGTATCACTGTCTTCTGTAAAATCCCGAAAAATCTCTGTTACTGCCTGTCCCAAAGTTCCGGCACAGACAATCTCCCGGAGGGATTGTTCCCAGATCTCCTGTGCAATCTCTTTCTTTGTCCTCATATCACAGCTCCCAGTCTTTTCCCTGAAATCCACCTTTCTCTCTCTTCATCCTCAAAAGCAGTATCTGAGCTTCCTGATTTTTACAGAAAAGAGCCAGCTCCAGAAAACCATCCAAAGCCATGACAGACGGCGGATTCTCTTTTAACAGTAATTCCAGCTTTCTGTTCTCGCCTTTTTGGATCAGTTTCTGTACCGCCGGACGCAGGCGGCGGGAAAGATAACCGCCGTATCTGCTTCGCAGTTTTTCTTCTTCTGGCAAAAGCTGAAAATACCTCTTCAGGGCAATCTCCAGTTTTTTCTCCTCCTGCCCTGTCGCAAGAAAAATTTCATCTTCGTTTTTGAGAGATTCCATACTTATTCAAACCTCCTGGTCCTTCTACTTTCAGAAGTATTTCTGAAAATACTCCCACAGCGCTTTATTCGTAACCTCGTTAACACGAAGATCTTCTTCTTTCGGAAGGGACGCGGTATCCTGCGGATCCTCTCCGCAGATATCAGCTCCTATCACTTTTCTGTGAGAGAATATCAGGTCAAGCAGAGAAAAAAGCAAAGTAAGTCTTACTTCTCCCTGATCCCAGTTCGTCCGTGCGTCCTCTCTGGAAAGAATATCTTTGTCAATGGAAAGATACAGCGGCAGGGCAGGATCATCTTTTAAAAATCCTTCCAGTTTTTCTATTTTTCCTTCCTGCAGTTCTTCTGCACTGACTGCGGCGATCCTCCCCAGATCTGCCTCCCCGCACTCCAAAAAGGATTTTTGGGAAGGTCCCACAATACAGACTTTCTTTATATTTTCATTTGCATGAAGGACCTCCCTCACCCAGCTCCCGCAGGAGAGCAGTCCGAAAAAGGCAGATGCCTGCATATCTGTATGATGATCAAAAACCAACAGAGAGCATGGCTCCTGGATTTTTTCCAGCCAGAATTTAGAAAGATAATGGTAATTCCCCGAATCCAGAAAATGCAGCCCCCTGGGAGAATATTCACAGATCCGCCTTTTGATTTCTTCTTCTGACTCCGGGGTGCAGTAACAGTTAACACCTTGTACCTGTTCAAAATCCAGCCAGATATACTCCTTATCCTCATAGAACTTCTCCTCTGCATATACACCGGAAAAGTTCATGATCACTGTTTCTCTCATATAATTCTCTGTTCTCTTTTCCTTTTTTCTTTCTCTTCTGTCACTCTACAAAATGTACTGTCCCTTTTTTCTCCAGCTCCTTTGCTGTAGACTCAGCCGCATAACCAAGGGCTGCACAGCCGAAAACCACATGGTTTTCAGGAACCTCCCACTCTGTAAGAATACTGCGTATTTCCGGATCATCACAGATATCTCTCAGCTGGTTGATCCACACAGAACCGATTCCCATAGAATGAGCCGCAAGAAAAATATTTTCCAGTGCGCAGGCATTATCCTCCATAGCGTGAGGATTTTCTCTGTCATTAGAAGGAATGATCAGCGCCTGGGGAGAATACATATCATAGCCTGTGCGGGAAAGCTTCTCCCCTGCTTTTTCGGCAAGTTTCTGAATCTTTTCGGTATCTGTCACCACTGTAAACTTCCAGGTCTGATAGTTGTGTCCGCTAGGCGCGTAAATTCCTGTCTTTACGATCAATTCCAGGTCTTCCCTGCTTATCTTCCTGTCTGTAAAGGCTCTTACACTTCTTCTGGAAAGAAGATTTTCAATTACTGCATTCATTTCTGTTTCCTCCTTTTTTCGTCTTCATTTATTGTATCACGTTTTTTCTCGTTTTCATAGTTTCTGCTTTTTGTCTTCAGGTATATTTTATTCGCCAAAGGATATCCTAAACACAGAAAGTCAAATGCCCTGTATGCTTGCATCAGGGTATTTGACCCTCGCGGCAATCGCCAAATTGACATGCGCGCATGTCCGCTTGGCTCATTGCTCGCGGGAATAACTTGACAAGGAGGCTACAAAAATGTACTGTAATTCCGTGAATTCCCCAGAAAAAAAGGAACAGAACAAACCGGAGATGCTTTGCCCAGGCCAGAATTTCAAGCCTGCGGAACTTCCGGATTCCTGTATCAGCCAGATCCACAAATTTGAACAGGAACTGAACAGCCATGGCTACTGGAATATTGCCCTGGTGGCTTATCAAAAAATCAACTGACCAATCCTGTACCGGATGCAAAAAGGCCGGAGATAACCTGCTGAAAAACTATCTCCGGTCTTTTCCCAATAGAATTACCACTCAGGTCCTTCTGTCAGTTTTTTTACAGTTTGTCTGAAGCACCAGGGAAAATCGATTTTTTCCACTGCACCCGCTGTCACCACTTCCTCTGTTCTCCAGACTTTCCCATTCACCCGATAAGTAAGCTCTCCTACCTTCTCTCCTTCTGATACAGGCGCTGTCACCCATCCTTTTCCTGTATATGCGGTTTCCATGTCCTCGTCCTTTCTCAAAAGGAACTTACTGTCCTCCTTTTCTATACGCACAAGGGGCACACTGGCCGTCTCTCCCAGAGATCCGTTCTGGCCGTCTTCTACAGGAATACTCTCAGGAATTTCCGGCAGAACTGCCTCGCTGAAACTGTGGTATTCATAATTTTCCATTCCATATTCCATTAATTTCCTGGTATCCGCCCATTTATAAGATTTGTTATTAGGCCAGCCGCATCCCAAAAGAGCCACGATGAAGGTCCTCCCCTGATCTTCCAGAGCGCCTACATAGCAGTAGCCTGCATTGGCGGTAAAACCTGTTTTTCCGCTTAATGCCCCGTCCATCATCGTGAGAAAAGCATTGTGATTGATACAGGAAAAACTTCTGTTTCCTGACACATCTGTAAAGCTGTAGGAAGGCGTTCTGGTAATTTCTAAAAATTCTTCCGCCTTCGGCGAATCTTTAATACAATATTTCATGATCCTGGCAAGATCTTCCGCTGTGGTAGAGTGGGTTTTTAAACCTTCTTCTGTCTCCTCCTGTGCATCCAGACCATTGGGCGTAATAAAAAAAGTATCTCTGCATCCCAGTTCCTCTGCCTTTTCATTCATCATAGCCGCAAACCCTTCTTTGCTCCCTCCTACATGCTCAGCCAGAATCACTGCAGAGTCATTATGGCTTTCCAGCATCAGAGAATACAAAAGATCTTTTACATAAAATTCCTCCCCCGCAGCCGCTCCGAGATGCACTTTAGGTATGGAAGCTGCATAGGAAGAGGTTTTTGCCTTATCTTCAAGATTTCCATTCTCCAGGACCAGGATGCAGGTCATGATCTTTGTAGTACTTGCCATGGGGCGCTGCACCTGCCCTTCCTTTTCATACAGGACCCTGCCCGATTCCCCGTCCAGAAGCACTGCTGAAAGAGCATATAGATTTCCCGGTTCCACAGTGTCTTCTGACTGTACAGTCCCCTCCGCCTGTACAGAAAATACCTGCAGCAGAATCAGAACCACTGCCGCAGCGGCCGCTAAAAATATGTTCTTCCTTCTTTTCATATCTTCCCCCGCCTTCCCGCCAAAATACAGCAGTCTGTATAAAACCGCTCTGATATACTTTATGTACAGCCCCGCCAAAGAATGCCTTTTGCCGAAAAACATATGGGCCACCAGAAAGCCCGCATTGCGAATCGCCTGCTGTCATAAATAAAAAACCGCCGCAGAACAGATATTCCGTGCATATCTGTTTTACGGCAGTTTCATTGATCTGCAACAGCAAAACCCGGCAGAAACCGCTTTTTTGCTCTCCTTTTATACATTCAGCTGAAGCTGTACTTCTTCTTCCGCCTCAGCTTTGAAATCTTCCATCTGCACCGGATCGATCTCCGGAAGTTCATCCAGACCCTGAACTCCAAAATTTCGAAGGAACTCTTCTGTGGTTCCCAGAAGAATGGGACGTCCGGGAGCATCCAATCTTCCCACCTCGTGGACCAGATTATATTCGATAAGTTTGTTTACAGCATGATCACATTTTACTCCTCGGATTTTTTCAATCTCCAGCTTGGTGACAGGCTGTTTGTACGCGATAATAGACAGTGTTTCCAGCATTACATCTGAAAGCACAGCTTTCTTTGGCTGCAGTGCCAGTTTTACCAGATAGTCATAATATTCCTCTTTAGTACACATCTGAAAAGCATTTTCCAGTTCGATGATCTGAATACCTCTGTCCTCTTCTTTATATTTCAGCATCATATTCCGGATGATCTTCCTGGTAGTCTCTGTATCATGTCCAATGGCTTTTGCAATGGCACCAAGTTCTACAGAGTTTCCCATGGCAAACAGCAGTGCCTCTATAGCGCCTTCCAGTCTCCTTATCTCCATGCTCCTTATCCTCTCTCCATGCGGCTTTCAATCTCAATTTCACCAAAAATCTGTTCCTGCCGGATCAATATCTTTCCCATTTTCATCAGTTCTAAAATGGCCAGAAAAGTCACGATCACCTGTACTTTACTCGCCTGTCTTTTCAGCAGGTTTCTGAAAGAAAATCTGCTGTGACAAAGGGCGTATTCTTCCACCTCTGTCATCTTATCAGGAAGACTTACCTCTTCCTGCTGGATCTTTCCAAACTTGCTCCGGATGGGATCCAGCTTGTCCTCCTGTCTGCGCATTACACTTTTAAAGATTTCATTCAGCTTTTCCAGGGTAAGACCGTCCAAAAGCTGAGCAGTATCCACCGGCTCCCTGTAGGACAAAACTTCTTTTGGAACAGAAGGCAGTTTATAGATATGCTTTGCCGCTTCTGCCATACGATCCCGCAGCTCATAAGACATATACTTATACATCTTGTACTCTAAGAGCTGGCGCACCAGCTCGTCTCTTGGGTCTTCTTCCTCCCCCTCTTCATTGACTTCTTTTGGAAGGAGCATACGGCATTTAATGGAAATCAGCGTTGCCGCCATAACCATGAATTCACTGACTACATTCAGGTCTTCACGCTCCATCTGGTGGATATATTCCATATACTGATCCGTGATCTCCACAATGGGAATGTCATAAATATTTACTTTATTCTTCTCGATCAGATGCAAAAGAAGATCCAGCGGCCCCTCAAACACCTGAAGCTTTACAGGAATCCCCATATTTTCTGCTCCTTCCTTCCGATTTATCACCGCCATTTTACACTATTTCTTTGGAAAAGTCTACCCTGTCCGCCTGTTTCATTACCTGCTCCTGTTTCCGACTGCAGGGAACATTTCCATACCGCGCCTGCTCATAAATCTCATGAATACGTTCCTTTTCTGAAGTGTGCTTCATGCCTGCTCGTTCCTCCAGCTCTTCCGGCGTCTCTGTACCGGCAGGCTTTGTTTTAGCGTATTTCAGGATCTGCCGCCTGTAATACCTTCTGATCTTTTCTTCTGTATTGTATCTTCTCAGAAAACCAGTAATTCTGCGCCTTGGCTTTATCCTCTCCCGCTTTTCGTTCCCTGCTGCCTGAACTGCTTCCAGTACATCTCCATTTTCACCGCGTCCCTCCTGGTATTTTCGGTATAAATCAATAATCAGATACACCAGCCCTGCCAGCAAAGCAAGCAGAAATGCCGCGATCAGCAGTTTCTCCAGCAACTGAAAGATCATATACAGAAAAGCTGGCATTTCCCCCGCTTCCACCTTGTGAAAAGGACTTTCCATCTCCTGGGGAGGCAGTATTTCTTCTTCCCTTTCTTCGCTGCTCAAACCACTTAAAAGCCAGGAGATCAGCAAAACCAGCAGACGGCCCAGGCTATAGATTCCCTGCCGAAGTCCCGAAAAGGGAAGTAAAATCATTCCTGCCAAAGTAATGAAGGTAATCATAAAAAGCAGAAGGCGATTATTTGCGGCAACGGCACTTTGCGGAAACCTGTGTAGTTTTTGATTTGTCTCACAGACATCAAGAAGAGCCTCCCTGTTCCGTACCCAAAGGAGCAAAAGCCAGTACAGGACTGCTGCCCAAAGAGAAACCCGCTCAAGCAAGGTCCTCTGAAAATACAGACTGTAAAAATAAGCTAAAGCAAACACCCCAAGAAGAGGATATTCCGGTCTGCACAAAATTCCCATAACATTCCGCACTCTGTCCGCAAAATAACAAAGGGCAATGATCCCGGTAAAAATTACAAGCCCCGTCTTCTCAAGCAGGTTTCTGCCTAAAAACCAGCCGCAGAACAGAAAGATACCCGACAGAAAAAGGTAACTCCAGATCTGTTTTCCCTTTTCCCTGTTCCAGTACAAAATAGAAATGGGAATAAAAAAATACAAAGTCTGCAGCATCTGCATACTGCCGCCGGAATCTGGCAGACAGATCATCCAGAAATACAGGACTGCCGCCAGCATCCAGGCATGGAAAAAACCATAGACGGTCAAAAGCCTGTCGCGCATTACTCTTTCACCTCCCAGCGGATAACCTGCATTGCCCTGCTTTCCTTCACTTTTAATTCCATTCCTGGGTAAAGAGCAGCCAGAAAAACGCTTCCGCCATTTTTTCTTCCCAGTTCCTCCATTGCCATAACAAGCTGATCGTACTGATTTTTCGTGATCAGGATACAAAAAGCTTCCTGAGCAAGAAAACTGTTTTTCCGGTCTGCCAGACACTCCGAAAACTTTTTGGGCTGTTCTCTCAAATCAATTCTGGAAAGACTTTGGAGCATTCTTGTAATCTGTCCCTTTCCCGCCCTGGCAGGCACATAGATCTCCTCTCCTGTCATACAGTCTCTTCCGTTGCTGACCAAACCGATTTCAATCCCTTTCTTTAAAAAATCCTCTGTCATTGCAGCAGCAATCCGTATACCGGCTTCATGCAGCTCTTCATATTTCCAGATAGTCTCATCCTCCACATCTAAAAGCAGGTATACTTTCCCCGCTGTAGTAGAATCCTGCATGTTAACCATAAACGAACCTGTTCTGGCACTTGCTTTCCAGTTGATCCGGTTCATAGGATCACCGGGAGCGTATTCCCGGATTCCCCGGAAGGTAAAAGGATCTTCCAGCAGCCGTTTTCTCTCCTCCAGAACGCCGCTCAGTTTCTGAAACAGTTCCCTGCAGGCTTCCTTTCTTTCTTTTTTCGGATAGACATAGAGATAAGTATTCACCGGACAGGTACTGTAAAGTTCACCGGACAAAAGGGGACCCTTTGTAAGAAGCTCTGCCTGGGTAATCTCATAATATCCTCTCTTTACAGCAAGAAAAGGCACCTGCCGTGTGATTCTCTGACAGCTCATGACAGAAAAAATATCTCTCTTGTAGGTATTGTCCGATACACTGGCGTTCTCCTCTTCTGAAAAATTCAGGTTCCGGCTTACGGTGAAGCCAGCCTGAAGCATAGGCAGAAAAAGCCATTTTCTGTTTTCGATCACTTCTGTCATGATCCCTCTATTTCCTTCTGTTACTGCAGATTCTTCGAAATGAAGAGATACACTCAGATGGCGGTTCCAGTTCTTTTTGTAGTACACGCCTGCCAGAAACTGCGCCAGACCAGCTCCCAGCAATACCAGCAGCACTGTCATTTCACATTTCCCCAATCTTCCGTGGGAACAGGCACCTGTCCCAGAATCTTTTCAATCAGCTCTCTTTCCCGTCCGGCTCCCGTGCCCAAAATCAGTCTGTGGGCAAGTACCGGAACTGCCAGCGTCTTTATATCCTCCGGAACCACATAGGTTCTTCCCTGTACATAAGCAAATGCCTTTACAGACTGATAAAAAGCAATGCTGCCTCTGGGACTTACACCTCCCAGGATCTCACCATTTTCCCGGGTAGCTCTCACCAGATTTACAAGGTACTCCCTTAATTCCGGATGCACATAGACTTCCCTGTATTCCTGCCGGGCTTTTTTTAAGTCCTCTGCACCGCATACCGGTTTCAGTTCTGTCAGAGGATCCTTTTTTTCAAATCTGTCCAGGATCTCTATCTCTTCCTCTTTTGTAGGCATTCCCAGAGAAAGCCGCATAAGAAAACGATCCATCTGTGCTTCCGGAAGAGGGAAGGTCCCCGCGTTTTCTATGGGATTCTGGGTAGCTATGACAAAAAATGGCTCTTCCAGTTTTCTGGTCACCCCATCTGTGGTGATCTGGCCTTCCTCCATACACTCCAAAAGGCTGGACTGCGTCCTGGGCGCTGCCCGGTTAATTTCATCTGCCAGAAGGATATTCGTAAAAGCCGGACCTTCCCGAAAAAGAAATTCTCCCTGCTTCTGATCATAATAGTTCAATCCCGTCACATCGGAAGGCAGCAGATCCGGCGTAAACTGTACCCTGGAAAAACGGCAGTCCACTGATTTTGCAAGTGCTTTTGCAAGCTTTGTCTTTCCCGTTCCCGGAACATCTTCCAAAAGTACGTGTCCTCCCTCCACCAGCGCAGTCAGAATCAGATCAATGCTCTCTCTTTTCCCTACGATTACTTTTTCAATGTTATCTCCTGCTTTTTTTAATTGGTTTCCGCTCATCTGTTTATGCTCCTTATACCTCTTTGTTCTTTGGTACACATGTGACCACCAGCAGTTCCCTGGGATTAAAAATCCGCAGGGGAATGGTATGTTCTCCCAGTCCTCCGCTGACAACAGCAGTCCTGCCACCCTTCTGAAACTGTCCCCGGCAGTATTTAGGAAACAGTCTCCAGTCAGGGCTTATAACTCCTCCGAATCCGGGAATGCGCACCATCCCTCCATGATAATGCCCCGAAAGAGAAAGATCTGCTCCCCATGCCAGATATTCCCGGGTATATCTGGGCGTATGGGCAAGAAGGATCTGAAAATCTGTTTCTGCTGCCTTTCCTGTAATATGGTTCATATCCCGGACTGTCAGACTGTTTTTCTTCCCTTTATAGTAGTATTGGTAGGGAAGTGCCAGCCCGGTAACTGCAACTGCCTCTCCCTTTATCTCCGCCTTTTCCATTCGATTCTCCAGAAGATGGACTCCCAGCTTCCGGATCTTTTTTTCAAAGATCAGATACTCTCTTCCGTAGATTTCCGGATATAGTTTCATCCTGTGCTCATGATTTCCCAGAGAATAATAGACAGGCGCAATTTTCACTGCCTGTTTCAGAAATGTCAATGCCGGTTCCAAAGGCGCCTTCTTTTTCCCCAGAACCAGATCCCCGGCAATCAGTACAGCATCCGGCTTCTCCTCTGCGATAGCAGAAATGAGCCTCTCGTTTCTGTCCCCAAATGTCACATTATGCAGATCACTGACCGCAACAAAAGTCAGGCTGCTTTTCTTTAATTTTTCTGTGGTAACTGTATACCGTGTTTTCACAAATTTTTTCAATGTAGATACCTGCTGCTTTCTTATAAAATTTTCGGATTTTTCAATATTTTACCTCATTTTACAGTAAAAAAAAAGAGCGTTCCCTCAGGGATTTTCGCATATCCCTTTGAAAACACTCTTTTTTTCATCGCAGGCCGAACATCTTTTCCTGCTGTTTCATCACTCTGAAATACATGATCAAAAGCAGCCCTCCGGCAAGTACCCAGGCAGCCGGGCTCGCCATACAAGCTCCAAAATAACTTTTCTGAGCCCCTGCGATCATTGCCACCGCACCTCTGCCCAAAAGCTCTGCTACTCCGGCAAGCATAGGCAAAAGTCCATATCCCATTCCCTGGATACCGTTGCGGTATACATTGACTATAGTCAGCGGAATAAAAAATACAGCCTCACACTTCAGATAAATATCCACCTGTTCAATAATGGCTGCAGCATCTCCGGATACAAACAAATAGGTAAGATATTTTCCAACCGTCATCAGCGGAATGGCAATGGCAATACTGTATACCGTCCCGATTATGGTACTGCATTTAAATCCCTGCCGAATTCTTTTAAGTTCTCCCGCTCCCATATTCTGGGCACAGTAAGTTGCCATAGTAGTTCCCAGCGCCACATAGGCCTGTGTTACCAGCTGGTCGATCTTGCTCCCTGCGGTAAATGCAGCAACCGCCATAGACCCCAGCAGGTTTAAAGAGGTCTGTACCATCATGGTACCAATGGCTGTGATGGAAAACTGAAGCGCCATAGGAAGCCCCAGTCCCAGCTGCATCTTCACCATATACCATTCAGGACGGAAATCATCTTTTTGCATTTTCAGCACCGGAACTTTTTTCACAATATAGATCAGGCATCCCACACCGGAAACCCCCTGTGAGATCACAGTTGCATATGCCGCCCCTGCAGCTCCCATGCGGAACACAAGGATCAGGAATAAATCCAGAAACACATTGAGTGCCGCTGAAAGGATCAGAAAATAAAGGGGTGTCTTACTGTCCCCCAGAGCCCTCAGAATACCAGAGAGAAGATTATACAGCACCGTAGCGATAATCCCTGCACAGATGACCATGATATAAGCATAGGCATCCTGAAAAATATCTTCCGGTGTATTCATAAATTTCAGAAGACTGCGCATTCCCAGCATACTTCCGGCAGTCATTACTACAGAAACAATCCCTGAAAGTACAACTGAAGTTCCCACTGTCTTTCGCATACTTTTCATATCTCCGGCACCGAACCTCTGTGCCGTAAGTACGGAAAATCCCGCTGTAAGTCCCTGAAGAAACCCGATGATCAGAAACATGATCGTTCCTACACTTCCCACTGCTGCCAATGCCTTGGTTCCTACAAACTTTCCTACAATCACCGTATCCGCCATATTGTATAACTGCTGAAACATATTCCCTATAAAAATGGGAATGGTAAAATTTACAATAATTTTCAAGGGATTCCCCACAGACATATCGCTCTGTATCTCTTTCTTTTCCAAAACAGCACCTCCGCCTTTCTCAGATACTCTTACTTTCAACACGAAAGAAAGACCTTCTGCATGTGTTCTGCACAGGTCTTCCTTTATACCGGAGGCTATTATATTATAAACGTTTTTTAATTTCAATCCCCTTTTTCTTTAAATTTTTATTAATTAGAAAAATATTATTCCAGCCTCAATAAATATCTCCATGTTTTTCTCAAACAATCAATATATCCTGCCTTTTCTGCATTCTCCGCCAGCACAATGTCTACAGAACCGATTTTTTCACCGTCCAGATAATACTCTGCCTTTCCTGCAGTATCTCCTTTTGAAGCCGGAGCCTGTATACTTTCTTTCAGATATATTTTTTTCTCAATCTTGTCAAGAGCCTTTCCCTTGGTATCCAGATAACGGAATTCCCCTGCATACTGGCAGGAAATCTCCTCTTGTACTCCTCCTTTGAGCGGAATATTTTCAACAGCATCCTGATTTTCATCCACATAAAGGCTGCAGGTACCAAATCCCAGATTCAGCATCGCCGCAGCGTCCTGGAATCTCACTTTGTAATCCGGTGCCGTCATCGCCACGCTGATAAGTGTGATTCCGTTTCGCTGTGCTACCGCAGATACACAATATTTTGCTGCACTGGTGCTTCCGGTCTTCAATCCCACACACCCGTCATAACTGCGGATCAGCTTATTCGTATTCGTCAGCCCGAATTCACTGCTACCTTTATCTGTCACATGAGTAATGGTATCCATCCACACAGAAGAATATTCCAGAATCTTAGGATATTTTGTCACCAGTTCTCTGGACATAAGAGCCACATCATAGGCACTTGTATAATGATTATCTGACTCTGTCAGCCCGCAGCAGTCTTCAAAATGGGTATTCTCCATACCAAGTCCTGCCGCCCTTTCATTCATACGCCTGACAAATTCCTCTTCACTTCCAGCGATATGTTCCGCCATGGCGACACTTGCATCATTGCCTGAGGCAATGACAATGCATTTGATCAGGGTTTCTACTGTCTGCTTCTCTCCTTCTTCCAAAAATACCTGAGACCCTCCCATGGATTTTGCATGAGCACTGGTTACTACCTGATCATCCATATGTAAGCTGCCCTCTTCCAGCTGATCAAAAATCAGGATCAGTGTCATGATCTTTGTGATACTGGCCGGCTTTACCTTTGTATCCTTATCTTTCTCATAGAGAACAGTTCCTGTGGAAGCCTCCATTAATACACCGTGAGGCGATGTGATAAGTTCCTCTCCCTCTGCTCTTACCGGGGCTGTCATACCGGACAGCAGCCCGCAAAATACAAGCAGAACGATGCAGATCTTTGCTGCCGCTTTCCGTATCATACTCTGCTCCTGACTGTACCCTTTACAGTATTTTAATCACTCAAAGAGAAAAATATGACTGCGGGCAAAAGAAAACCTTTAAACAATGTCTGTTTAAAGGTTTCCCCGAATCACATCTTTGATTTCTCCTACAGAGGGAAGGCTGTCCTTCTTTTTCTGATACAGGCTGTGCAGAAAATCTGCAGCAAACAGAACAAGTGCCATGCTTCCCAGTTTTCTGCCGATCCCCACAGGATAACTGCTCACCATATGTTCCACGCTCCTGTGAAGGAACAGGAACAAAAACACGGTATAGAAGCCCCACGCAATGGTACTTTCCAGACACAAGATTCCCTTATAATTAAAAGGTTTCTCTGAATAATCCCACCAAACCTCTCCGAAAATCTTAAGCATCAGCCGGGCAGTAAAATATTCCAGAAGGGTTGGAAAAACACAGCCAAGAAAGTACAGCAGAGGTACATTATGGCTTATGGGACGCAGTATAAAATAAACAGATAATGCGCCTACCCCATAAATAGGACAAAAAGGTCCCTTTACAAAGCCTCTGTTCGTCAGCTTTCTGTTACACACTGACATATAAGCAGATTCCACGATCCAGCCCAGGATACTATAGATCAGGAACCACTGGACAATGTGATATACATCTGTTCCCAACATTGTTTTTGTCCACGGCATAGTCTTCTCCACTTCACTTTCCCCAATTTTTTTTATCATACCATGAATTTCTTTCTTCGTCCATTCTGCTCCCCGTTTTTTTCGAAATTTGATCAGACTTTCATATGACTGATACAAATATTTTACAGCATAGGTGCAAACAGCCTCAGAATACTCTGCATTCCTCTGCGGAAAATGTTCTGACTGCGGCAGAACTCCAGATCAATCTGGCGGCATTTTTCAAAAGTCTCCAGCATATCTTCCTTCACCTGCCCTACGGCACGGCACTTATACATCCAGGCCGCACACTCGAAATGCAGATAAAGGCTGCGATAATCCAGGTTAATAGTTCCCACCACTGCAAATTCATCATCACACACAAAATTTTTCGCATGGATAAATCCTGGTGTATACTCATAAATCTTGACCCCTGCTTCCACCAGCTGACTGTAATAAGACTGGGTCAGCAAAAATACCATTTTCTTATCCGGGATAGCCGGTGTAATAATCCGCACATCCACGCCTTTCTTAGAGGCAAGACACAGGGCAGTCATCATTTCATTATCAATGATCAGATAAGGAGTAGAAATATAAACATACTCTTTCGCCTGGTTGATCATATTCAGATATACGTTTTCCCCCACAGTCTCACTGTCCAGGGGCGAATCTCCATAAGGCTGTACAAACCCGTCTGTTTCAAATTCCTCAGGATGATAAATATATGGACCATAGGCAGGAAGATGGGTGGTTGTCCTGGTGATCACAGACCACATCTGCAGGAACATCACCGTCAGGTTCCACACTCCCTCACCGCAGAGCCGGATTCCGGTATCTTTCCAGTGTCCGAACCTGGCCTTCTCATTAATATACTCATCTGCCAGATTAATTCCCCCGGTATATCCGGTATGTCCGTCCACTACCAGGATTTTTCTGTGATCCCGGTTATTAAGCACAATATTCAGAATAGGACGTACGGGATTAAAAGCCGCACACTTGATTCCCTTTTCCTGAAGCTTTTTGTAATACCGGGCAGGAAGCGTATTAACACAGCCCATATCATCATAGACCAGTCTTACATCTACTCCCTGTTTTGCTTTTCGCTCCAGGATCTCCAGAATCGTCTTCCACATCCTTCCCTCGTTGATGATAAAATATTCCAGGAAAATAAAATGCTCCGCCTTTTCCAAGTCCTCTATCATATCAGTAAACATTTCCTCACCCACCGGGTAGTATTTGGTGGTAGTATTTTTATGCAAAGGGAATCCTGCATAATCACGAATATAAGCAGACTGTATAGAGGCGCCTTCGTCCATCCTCTCCAATTCTTTCCTTGTTCCGGTATCCTCTTTAAAATAATTTCTGATACGGCGCACCACCATCTCAGATTCCAGCATCATCTTCTTTGCTACGCGGGACTGTCCCAAAAGCAAATATACAATAACACCGAATACCGGAACAGCCAGGATCAGAATGGTCCATGCCAGTTTATAGGAAGGATTGATTCTTTTATTTACAATCCACAAGACCAGGATCAGGCTCAGCAGAGACATGGCGTTCATCACATAACCGGAAAAAGCTCCCAGTCCCAAAACCATGGCAAAGATCCAGATCAGCTGCAGAAGCACAGCTACAATCGTTATAAAAAGTCTGCTGGATATCAAGTCAATAATCTTCTTCATAAAACATCCTTTTTCTCTTGAAAGGTAAAAAAGCCTCTGGTGTTTCCAGAGGCTTTTACTGCACATTAATTATATTTACGTTTTCTGGCTGCTTCAGATTTTTTCTTACGACGAACACTAGGTTTTTCGTAATGCTCTCTTTTACGGATTTCCTGCTGAATGCCTGCCTTAGCACAGCTACGCTTGAAACGACGTAAAGCGCTATCCAAAGTCT
>CALWHD010000144.1 GCA_944380235.1 uncultured Blautia sp. | reverse complement strand
AATGCAGCAGTTCTTTTGTTATAGGATGGGCAAAGGAGAGCTGGCTGGAATGAAGCGCCACCCGCCCTATAAGAGAAAAATCCGGGTAGTAGAGATAATCTCCCAAAAGAGGGCAGCCAATAGATTTCATATGCACCCGGATCTGGTGAGTCCGTCCTGTTTCTAAGGAAAGCTGTACCAGAGAGCAGGAGGGACAGGAATGAAGAACCTGATAGTGAGTTACCGCCTGTTCTCCGTGCTCAAAGTCCACCCAGCGTTCTATGGCAGAATCCGGTTTTCTTCCGATGGGGGCATTTATGGTGCCTGTTCGGGGTTCAGGTACTCCGGCGGTCACAGCCAGATAGGTCCGATGGATCTGCCGGTCTTTCATCTGAGAGGACAGCAAAGAGGCACTTAAAGCATTTTTTGCAAGGATTAACAGGCCTGTGGTATCCCGGTCCAGACGGTTGATGCACCGGAATACAAATTCTTCTCCCCTGCTTTGAAAATAGTGAGCAGCAGCGTTGGCAAGAGTATTGTCATAATTGTTGATAGAAGGATGGACCGGCATATTTGCAGGTTTATCGATCACCATAAGATCCTGATCCTGGTATACAATAGAGAAAGGAAGAGGAACCGGAATGATCTTCTGGGAAGAAGCCTCTTCTGTCAGCAGAGTCTCCACTATATCGCCGGCATGAAGGGCGGTTCGTACATAAGCCCATTCACCGTTTACCAAAATACCCCGGCAGGTCTTTTTCAGATGTATCAAAATCTGCCGGGAGTATCCTTTCTTTCGCAGATACTCACCTACACAGCAGGGAACTTCTTCTTTTGTGACATAATAGCAGAATTTCCGTTCCATATTTCCTCCACCTTTTTCTGTTTATTTGGATTTCACCTTGTTCCAAAGTTCGTTATAATAATTGTCTACTTCATCTCCCAGATACTGGAATGTCTCGCAGTTTATCAGATCTTCCGCGTCGGGGAACAGGATCTTGCTGTTTCTTGTCTCCTCGTCTTCAATGAGAGCGCGTGCTTCTTTATTGGGAGTGGAATAAGTGATATACTCAAAATTCATGAGAGCAATATCAGGTCTGCACATAAAGTTAATAAATTTTTCTGCATTTTCTTTATGTTCTGCATTGGCGGGAATCACCCAGGAATCAATCCATACATTGGATCCCTCTTTGGGAATCACGTATTCCAGATCGGGATTTTCCCTTTGTGTATAGCCAGCTTCTCCGGAATAGATCACGCCTATGGCAGCCTCATTTCCGATCATCTTATCTCTGACCTGATCTACCACATATGCCTGGACTAGAGGTTTCTGCTGGATGAGATCGTCTTTGGCCCGGGTAAGTTCTTCCACGCTTGTGGAATTCAGAGAATAACCTCTCCGCTTTAAGGCAACTGTAAAAGCATCCCGGACAGAATCCTGCATCAGGATATTGTCCTTATACTTGGAATCCCAGAGGATGTCCCAGCTGTCCACAGGCTCATCCACCATGGATTTGTTATATAAAATCCCTACAGTTCCCACGCAGTAGGGCACAGAATACTCATTTTCCGGATCAAAGCTTCTGGATTGTTCCATGTAAGTTTCGTCAATATTTTTAATGTTGGGAATGTTATCCCAGTTGATCTTTGCAAGCAGGCCGTTTTCAATCATTCGCTGTATCATATAATCCGAAGGGCACACCACATCATAGGCAATGGCATGGGACATGATCTTGGGATACATGATCTCATTGGTTTCAAATTCTTCATAAGTGACAGAAATTCCAGTCTCTTCCTCAAACATAGCAATCGTTTCCGGATCAATGTATTCGCCCCAGTTATATACGATCAGACTTTCGCTGCCGGAAGATGCATTGTCTTTCATATGCCAGAAAATTCCCCATCCAGCGAGAAAGACCACCAGGACTGTGGGAACCGCAAGGCGGAAGAGCTTGTGACGGCTGGCTTTTGAAGAAACGACTTTTCTGTCTTTCTCCTCCTTGGGAGAGGCGTTGATGAAGATCATCAGAATCAGTACAGTCAAAAACAGAAGGGTGGAAAGCGCATACATTTCCGGTCGGATGCCTTTTCTTACCTCTGCGTAAATCTTGGTGGAGAGAGTATCCACACCAGGTCCTTTGGTAAAGTGGGTGATGATGAAATCATCCAGGGACATAGTAAATGCCATAAGGAAACCGGACACAACCCCAGGCAGGATATCCGGGAATACCACTTTAAAAAAGGCGTAGACAGGTCCCGCGCCCAGATCCTGAGCTGCCTCGTAGGCGCTTTTGCTGGTCTGCTTAAGCTTGGGCATTACACTTAAAATCACGTAAGGGATGCAGAAAGTAATGTGGGCCAGCAAAATAGTAGAAAAGCCCAGAGTTACCCTGCAGGCAATAAAAAGCAGCATCAGGGAAATACCGGTGACGATCTCTGAATTCAGGATGGGGATGTTGGTAATTCCCATAAAGATTGTTCTGGCTTTTGCCTTCATGGAATCCATGCCGATCGCAGCCGCGGTCCCAATGACAGTAGAAATCACGGCAGATAAAAGAGCAATCACCAGGGTGTTGTAGAGGGCATTCATGATGGCCTCGTCCTGAAAAAGTGAACTGTACCAGGACAGAGTAAAGCCGCTCCATTTTGTCCTTGACTTTGAAGCGTTAAAGGATAGAACAATCAGGGTGAGTATGGGGGCATACATAAAAAACAAAATCAGCCCCAGGTAAATTTTTCTGACAGCCTTTTTCATTAGAACATACCTCCTTCCCCGTTTTTATCGTATTTTCCTGTGAAAATCATACTGATCAGGATAAAGATCATCAGGACCAGAGAAAGTCCGCTTCCTACATGCCAGTTGCTGCCCTGCTGGAACTGCCGGTCAATGACATTTCCGATGAGAAGGATCTTGCTCCCTCCCAGCAGGTCTGAGATAACAAAAGTGGTGAGAGAGGGGACAAATACCATAGTGATCCCGCTGACTACACCTGGAAGGCTTAATGGAAAGATAATCTTCCGGAAAGTATAGGCCGAAGTTGCCCCAAGATCCCTGGCGGCGAAAATCACATCCCGGTCGATCTTGGAAAGTACATTGTACAAAGGAAGCACCATAAAGGGCAGAAAGTTGTATACCATGCCAAGAACAATGGCTGCCGGAGTATTGATGAGCTGAAGTGAGGGCAGGCCAAAAAAGGACAGGACCTGATTGATCACTCCGTTTTTTTCCAGAAGGGTCTGCCAGGCAAGGGTGCGCAGCAGAAAATTCATCCACATGGGAAGAATAAAAATAAACACAATAAAGCCCGTCTGTCCCACTTTCTGATTCACCAGGATCATGGCAAGAGGGTATGCCAGTAGAAGGCAGACTGCAGTACTGATCACGGACAGCAGAAGGGAAAGGCAGAGAGCCTTAAAATTCTCCACGGTGCCGATAGCAAGGAGATTTTCAAAAGTAAAGCTTCCGTCACTGTTGGTAAGTCCGTAGTAGAGGACCATGGCGAGAGGGATCAGGACAAATGCCGCTGCCCAGAGCAGGTAAGGTCCTGTAAGCAGTTTCTTTTTATTCATTGACAGCCATGACCTCCTCATCTTCGGATTCCGGTTTGTTCATGATCTGAATATCAAAAGGATCCACATGGATCCCTACCTGCTGTCCTACGGGGAACATGTCTGTGCTGTGTACCAGCCACTCAAAACCGTTTGCCTGTACTTCCATTTCATAGTGGACACCCTTAAAAATCAGATGAGAGACTACACCCTGGATGATTCCTTCCTCCGGAGAAAGAAGATCAACGTCTTCCGGCCGGATGACCACATCCACAGGTTTGTTTTTCCCGAAGCCAGTATCCACACAGGGGAATTTGGCGCCCAGAATCTCCACCAGCCTGTCTTCAAGCATCACGCCGGGGAGAATGTTGCTTTCGCCGATAAAGTCTGCCACAAAGGCATTCTGAGGTTCATTGTAAATATCTTCCGGAGATCCCATCTGCTGGATGTAGCCCTGGTTCATGACAACAATGGTGTCAGACATAGTAAGAGCTTCTTCCTGATCGTGGGTGACATAGATGAAGGTGATCCCCAGTTCATTTTTCAGGCGGATCAGTTCGTACTGCATATCCTGACGCAGTTTTAAGTCCAGAGCGCCCAGTGGTTCATCCAGGAGCAGAAGGCGGGGCTCATTGACAATGGCCCGGGCGATTGCCACACGCTGCTGCTGACCGCCGCTTAAAGAATCCGGCAGACGGTTCTCATATCCGTCAAGGTTTACCAGTTTTAAAGCATATTTTACTTTGTCTTTAATATAGGAAGAACTTTTACCCGCAATCTTTAATCCGAAGGCAATATTCTCTTCGATATTCATATGGGAAAAGAGAGCGTATTTCTGAAAAACCGTATTCAGATTTCTTTTGTTGGGAGGGAGATCTGTGATATCCTGGCCGTCAAAAATCACTTTTCCGCTGTCCGGGGTTTCAAAACCGCCCAGGATGCGCAGGGTCGTCGTCTTTCCGCAGCCGCTAGGACCTAAAAGGGTGAGGAATTCATTTTCTCTGACGGAAAGATTTAATTTATCCAGAATCAACTGGTCTCCAAAACTTTTGGAAATATCAATAAAATCCACTAGCGTATGGTTCATGGCTTTTCTCCTTTATTTGGCTTTTTATGCATTTCGAATCCCATTATACTAGAGCAAAAATCCCTGTCAATATAATTATCCTGAAATTTCGACAAAAAATACAGTATGGGAAAAGAGAGGAATAAAAAGTTCCGGCAGAAATTTTTTCGGTTGTATTAAAAAAAACTTTGTGGTAGAATGGCACTAGGTATCCCGGGGGATACAGTCTTGTAATGCAAAAATACAGAACTGTAACTGGAGATAGAATCTAAGAAATCAGGAGGGTATTGCATAA
>CALWHD010000143.1 GCA_944380235.1 uncultured Blautia sp. | reverse complement strand
GCTGGGGGCCGTGAGGTCGCAGGTTCAAATCCTGTTGCCCCGATTTTCAGAAAAGGAGTTTCAACATTTTCGTGGTGTTGAAACTCTTTTTTTGACTGCATTTTCTCTATGATCTCAGATATGATTCTTTTTCAGCAATATCCGGAACAAGAAAGATGAAATATCTTTTCTGTGCATCTCATCGCTGAATCGGACTTTTCCCCTTTTATCAGACAAGCAAAAATGATAAAATGAAGCATATCTTACAAAATTTAAGAAATCATTTTCAATTTCATCAAAAACAAAGGACAGGATTTATCACTATGAATTTTACAAGCATTGTTTTTTTATTTTTCTTCTTTCCTATTACGATTTTTATCTATTATGGAATTCAGCTGGTTCTGCGCAATCGTCTGGCAGTTCAAAATGCAGCCGGAAAACTTCTGTTGATTTTATTCAGTATTTTCTTTTTCGCCTGGGCGGACAAGAATCTTCTTCTCTGGTTCCTTTTGTATATGTTTCTGGTATTTCTGACAGGACAGGTCATTTCCTGCCTCACAGTGCAAAAGCACCGTCTCTGTGTCCATATCCTTGGCATAATTACTATCATAGGAATTTTATTTTTCTACAAATACTATAATTTTACTGTCGAACTGATTACGCAGACAAAGGATTCCGCTTTTGCATTAAAAAATATCACCGTACCTGCCGGTATCTCATTCATCACTTTTTCTTCTGTTTCTTACCTGACAGATATTTACCGCCGGGAAGCTGCTGGAGGCAATCTGCTGGATGTCATGCTTTATCTGAGCTTTTTTCCTAAACTCCTGTCTGGTCCCATTGTACGGTGGAAAGATTTCTCAGGACAGCTTTCTGAAAGAAAAGTCAATGATACGACCTTTTTGTACGGCATAAACCGACTGATGATAGGCTTCAGCAAAAAGATCCTTCTTGCCGATACTTTCGGGCAGGTGATCCATGACATTATGGCCCAGGTAAACGGCAAAGGCATTGACTGTCCTACCAGCTGGGGATGTGCCTTTCTGTATATGATGCAGATTTATTATGACTTTGCGGGATATTCAGATATCGCCATCGGACTTTCCTCTCTGTTTGGTTTCCAATTTAAAGAAAATTTTCATTTTCCATATATTTCTCAGTCTGTCTCTGAATTCTGGAGAAGATGGCACATGTCTCTGGGATCCTTTTTCCGGGAATATATTTATATTCCCCTGGGCGGAAACCGCAAAGGATTTTCCCGTACACTGATGAACCTGGGTATTGTTTTTCTCATAACGGGAATCTGGCACGGCGCAGGTCTGAATTTTCTTTGGTGGGGAATTTTAAACGGAGCCTGTGTTATCCTGGAACGCTGTATCCGCAACACAGATTTTTACCAGAAAATACCTTCGCCGGTAAAATGGCTGCTCACCATGCTTATTGTCTTATTCAGCTGGCAGCTGTTCCGTTTCAGCACCATAAAAGAATTCACAGATTATCTGGATATTATGACAGGAGCAGTGATCTGTGAGGGCATTACTTACACCTGGTCCTATTTCTTCACCTGGAAGATACGCATTTATTTGATTCTTGCAGCTGCAGGAGCTACCGTATTTGCCCTGCCTTTCACAAAAAAAATTGTTCTATGGAGCAGCACTAAAAAGACGGGACTGATCCTTAAGGAAGTTGTTCTCCTTCTGCTTATGATATGGTCTGTGATCACTATGGTAAATTCCACATACAGCCCGTTCCTTTACTTTCAATATTAAATCTTAGGAGTTGCATTATGAAAAAAATACGCATTGGCTTTATCACATTGTTTTTTCTTCTTCTGCTGTGTCCCGCCGCGGCTTTTAACAGGGAAAAAAATGTAGTGTCAGAAATCGACAACCGGGCACTTATGGAAAGCCCCTTTGAGGGACAGGAGGAAAAAGATTTTGACTTATTTTCCAATCTAGAAGCCTATGCCGAAGACCGCATCGGTTTCAGAGATCAGATGATCTCCCTGTATACCACCCTGAATGACCGGTTATTTCATGAAATGGTCCATCCCACCTATATCTATGGAAAGGATGACTATGTCTTTTTCCGTCCCAGTGACAATATGGAATTTCAGGATTATCATGTAAAATTTGCAGACATGGTCAAAACACTCCAGACATACTTTGAAGACCGGGGGATTCCTTTTCTCTTCGTCTTTGAGCCTGCAAAAGCAACCATACTGCAGGATAAGCTTCATGAAGGAATCAATTACAACAATGACTGGGTAGATCTGTTCTTTCAGGAGCTTGATAAACGTGGAATCCACTATGTAGACAATACCCAGCTTTTGTACGACAAACAATCCTCAGGAGAGGCTGTTTTCAATAAGCAGTACGATGCCGGACACTGGAATGACCTTGGAGCTTTCTATGGTGTCAACCAGATTTTGGAAAGTCTTTCAAAAGTGCAGAATGGGATCCATATCAATTCCATGGACGAATTTGATATTTCTACAGAAGTGATGACCTCTCTTTTGGTCTCAGATTTCACAATTCATGATGAAGTACCGGTATTCGAGAGGAAAGAAAATGTTGTGAACCTTACAGAACAGTATGATAGGGAAGTAATACGCGAAGACGCATATCCTTATTTTCATTACACGCAAAACAGCCGCCGCCAGAGAGAAGGCGCCCCTTCTGCCCTTGTCTTTCAGGGAAGCTATATCAATGAGTACGGTGCAAAATTCTTTGAAAACAGTTTCGGAGAATATGTTGGCATCCATGATTATCAGAATGTTTTTCATGCCGATTATTATGCAAATATCTTTCAGCCGGACTGCGTTATTTTTGAAACAGCAGAATACACCATGCTGGATGATTATTTCTCTTATGACAGTATGTTCCATATGTACTTCAATCCTGCCCTTTCTTCCTTTAAGGATCTGCCGGAAGAAGCTCACAGTCTTTCAGAACTAAAGCTTGATCTGAAATCCGGAAGCAGCATTTCTTCCGTTACCGTATCCGGTCTGCCGGCAGAAGCAGAACATGCCTATCTGGAAATGGACGGCCTCATGTACGATCTGATCTGGGTGGAAGACACCGTGTTTACCACAGATGCTAAAAATGAAAATATAAATATGAATAATATCCATATCACAGCAATCTGCAATGGAAAAAGACTCTTTTATCATTGAATCAGAAAATTTTTATAGACTACAAAAGCGCCGGGACATACCATTTACTTATGTCCCGACGCTCTTTTATACCGCAAACTGACTGTTATAAAGTTCTGCATAAAATCCCTTTTGGGAAAGAAGTTCTTCATGAGTTCCCTGTTCCAGAATATTTCCGTCTTTCATTACCAGGATCCTGTCCGCCTCCCGGACAGTAGATAATCTGTGGGCAACAATAAAGCTGGTCCTTCCTTTCATCATCTCCAGGAATGCTTCCTGTATCTTGATCTCTGTTCTGGTGTCAATAGAAGAAGTAGCTTCATCCAGGATCAGCATCGGCGGCAGATTCAGCATTACCCTGGCAATACACAAAAGCTGTTTCTGCCCCTGGGAAAGATTCCCGCCATCCTCCGAGATTACTGTATCATACCCTTTCTCCATCCTTCGAATGAAACTGTGAGCATGGGCAGATTTCGCCGCACGGATAATGTCTTCTCTGGATGCGTTTTCATTTCCATAGGCAATATTCTCCGCAATGGTCCCGCTCTTCAGCCAGGTCTCCTGCAGTACCATGCCGTAATTTTTCCGCATAGAATCCTTTTTTAGTTCCATCACATTTTTTCCGCTCATGTAAATGCTTCCTTCGTCTACGTCATAAAAGCGCATCAGCAGATTGATCAATGTAGTCTTCCCGCAGCCTGTGGGGCCTACTATGGCAATCTTCTGCCCCGGAGCTGCCTTCAGGTTCAGATCTTTCAAAAGTTCCTTTTCTTTATTATAAGAGAAGCACACATGAGAAAGCACAAGACTTCCATCCGCTTCTCCCAGTTCTTCTGCATTCTTTCTGTCCGGTGCTTCCGCAGGCTCATCCAGATAGTCAAATACTCTCTGTGCGCAGGCAAAGGCATTCTGCAGTTCTGTAATAACACTGGAAATCTCATTAAAAGGTTTTGTATACTGGTTTGCATAGCTTAAAAAGCTGGAAAGCTGTCCTACAGTCAGCATGCCATTTAATGCAAAGCAGGCTCCCGTCACACAGACCCCGGCATAAACCACACCGTTTACAAACCTGGTGGCAGGATTCGTGATAGAGGAGAAAAAAATTGCTTTCTGGCTGTATCCCCTCAGCCTTCCATTAATTTCATCAAAATTTTCCAGTGCCCTGCTGCCGTAGCCAAATGCCTGGACTACCTTTTGATTTCCCACCATTTCATTCACTAAAGATGTCATCTCTGCTCTGGTCTCCGACTGTTTCTTAAACATATCATAGGTATGTCTGGCAATATAACTTGCCACAAACAGGGAAAGAGGCGTGATCAGCACTACTACCAGCGCGATTCCCCCGTTAATGGAAACCATGAAAACCAACGTGCCAATGATTGTAATAATCCCGGTAAACAGCTGGGTAAATCCCATAAGCAGACCATCG
>CALWHD010000142.1 GCA_944380235.1 uncultured Blautia sp. | reverse complement strand
GGAACTGCAATGTCCAGTTGTAGGGGGCTTTAGACCAGTCAAGCTGCATATTCAGATAGTCTGCCCCTGCCCTTTTTGCTTCTTCCAGTTTTTCCGGTATAATATCAAAAGCAATGATGGGATGGACTCCCAGAAGACTCATAAATCGTATAAAGGTAAGTCCCACAGGACCGCAGCCAAATACCGCCACGCTTTCATTTGCTTTCATGCCAAATCTTTTAATGGAACTTAATACTTCTCTCAGAGTAATGATCATACTGGCATCCACAGGATCAATGTCTTCCGGCAGTATGGTCTGTCCGTAAGCACATTCCGGAGCCGTTCCATTTCCAAATGCCCGATAATCATTCACCACTCCGTACTCACTGAATGCGCCCCAGGCAGATCCTAATCCCGGATATAACTTTTCATCTGCATCTACAAAAGGAAGCAACACCTTATCTCCTACATGATAGCCGGTTACCTCCTCACCGACTTTTACTACTTCTCCCACTCCTTCATGCCCCAGCATCAGAGGATAGGCATCCTCTTCAAAACCTTTAAACTTCCTGTGTATTAATTTTGCATCTGTCCCGTTGCAGATTCCGCAGCAGATCATCTTTACCAATGCCTGCTTTGAATTAATTTCAGGAACCGGTATTTCCCTGACTTCCAATCCCCCGTTTTCATTTACAATGAGTGATTTCATTTTGTACTCCTTTCATACATTATATAGCTTTGTTGTAATGTTACTTCCTATGCCGGGCTTGATATAGAAAAATTTCCCGAACTGAAACCTTCTACTTTTAAAGCCGGCGTGGTTACACCCGGCGCTGCCAGGGAAACCGGTCTTGCTCCGGGAACTCCTGTCATCATGGGCGGCGGAGACGGTGTCGTTGCCAATATAGGCGCCGGTTCTGTCAGCCCCGGCAAGACTTACTGCTGTCTGGGTACTTCCGCTTGGATCACCACAACTTCAGAAAAACCTGTCTTTGATGAAAAGATGCGTACTGTTACGTGGGCACATGCAGTTCCCGGTCTTTATGCTCCCAACGGAACCATGCAGTATGCTGCCGGCTCCTACAACTGGATCAAAAATACGATCTGTACCATGGAATCTTTTGCAGCTGCACAGACAGGGCTTTCTCCTTATGACCTCATGAATCAGGAAATCGAAAAAAGTCCTCCCGGATCTAACGGAATCCTGTTCCTGCCCTAGCAAGTCCTGAAAGTTTTCGTTCAGGAACCGGCGCGGAAAAACACGCCGGTTCCTGTTTGCCCAAAGAATCCTTTACAGGATCTGAATATGGTATTTTTCCAGCCAATAATTTACCTGCAGCATGTAGGCAAGCATCTGAGGTCCCGCCATCAGCTGTCCGTACCAAGGCTTTCCATAATCAGACGGACTGCAGAGGAAGGCGCGGACTTTTTTTTCATCCAGCAAAGTACGTACAGGTGCCGCCGGATCGGAAAGAACTTCTTTCAGACGGTTCCCCAGCAATTTCTCATAGGCAGGATCATAGGTTTTCGGATAGGGACTTTTCCGCCTCCAGAGGATTTCTTCCGGAAGCATTCCTTTTCCGACATGACGAAGCAGCCCCTTTACAACTCCATTGGGACATTTGATATGCCAGGGGATATTGAAAACATATTCTACAATCCTGTGATCCGCAAGAGGAACTCTTGCTTCCAGTCCATTGTACATACTGGTGCGGTCCATCCGGTCCAGAAGAGTTGCCATAAACCAGCGCAGGTTCAGATATGCAATTTCCCTTCTTCGTTTCTCTTCCGGAGTATCTTCCGGCAAAAGCGGAGTCTCACCAATAGTCCTTTCATAAGCAGCGCGGGCATATTCCTCCATAGGAAGGGCACGGATGACATCGTCGCTTAAAAGTGCCTGACGGGGTTCCATGCTCACAGACCATGGAAAGGCATTCGTCTGAAATGCCTTCTGATCGTGGAACCAGGGATAACCGCCAAAGATTTCATCCGCACATTCACCGGTCAGTGTTACCTTGTTATAATCCGTTACCTTAGAACAAAAATACAGCATAGAGGACTCTACATCAGCCATGCAGGGAAGGTCTCTGGCATCCACTGCTCTATACAGACACTCCAGCTGATCCTGATTGCTGCATTCCAGAAAATGATGGTTTGTGCCCGCAAAAGCTGTCATCTGTTCCACATATGGACGGTCCTGGCTGGGCTGGAAAGAATTTGCCTCAAAGTACTTGCTGTTATCCTGAAAATCAAAGGAAAAGGTATTCAGTACTTTTCCCTGTTTTTTCAGCTCTCTGGCACAGATTGCTGTGACAAGACTGCTGTCCAGACCGCCGGAAAGAAAGGTGCTGACAGGAATATCGGACAACATTTGTTTTTTTACGGCGTCTTCCACAAGCCATGCAGTCTTTTCAATGGTTCTTTCCACAGAGTCTTCATGGGGGCGGCTTTCCAGTTTCCAGTATGCCTCTGCTGTACAGGATTTTTTGCTGAAAATGACACAGTGACCTGGAAGAACCTCCCAAATGTTTTTAAAAACACCTTTTCCATAAGTTTTTGCCGGTCCAAGGGCAAAAATTTCGCACAGTCCGTCTCTGTCCACAACAGGACTGACCCCCGGATAGGCGAACAGTCCTTTGATCTCAGATGCAAAAACAAGGGTTTGATCTGTCATGGTATAAAAGAGAGGCTTCACACCGAGGCGGTCCCGGAACAGAGAAAGCGTCCCAGGGATGGAATCCCAGACTGCAATGGCAAAAATACCATTCAGCTTTTTGATATAGTTTTTGCCGTAAAGCATATACCCTGTCAGAATCACTTCCGTATCACTGGTGGTGCTGAATACGGCTCCCTGTGCCAAAAGTTCCCTTTTCAATTCTTCCATATTGTAGATTTCCCCATTAAAGACAATGGCGCACTCCCGGTCAGCTTTTTTCCGCACCATGGGCTGCTGTCCGGTGAACAGATCAATGATTTCCAGCCGTACATGTGCCAGACCGCATAACGGGCTGAGATAAGTCCCTTCATCATCAGGACCCCTGCGTTTTTGCGCGCGGTTCATATCCTCCAGTATATGCTGCCATTTGCCTTTTTTTACCGTATAATTTTCATCCGGATTATAAAAGCCTGCAATTCCGCACATATTTTTATCTCCTTTTAAAATATGATAGGCTGATACTGTCTGCCTTCCAGGGCAGTTTCCAGGGAAGGGATCAGAAGTTCTGTGTGGGCGATCATAGAATTCGGCTTTTTCTCCGGGTTATCCTGGCCGAAAGGAATAAAATATATATTTTTTGCATTCAGCAGCAGGCCGATATTTTTCATATTCATACCCAGTGCATCATTTGTGGAAACCGAGATCAGCAGAGGCTTATTATTCCGCAGGTGTGCCTTTGCTGCCATCAGTACAGGAGTATCTGTAATGCCATTTGCAAGTTTTGCAATCGTATTGCCGGTACATGGAAAAAGGACCAGGATATCCAGAAGACTGCCGGGACCGATGGGTTCTGCCTCGGAAATGGTCAGGATCGGCTTATTTCCGGTGATCTCCTCTGCTTTTTTAAGAAAGTCTTCTGCTTTTCCGAAACGGCTGTCAATCCTTCCCGCCGCATCAGAAAAAATGGTCTGCACAAAAGCTCCTTCTTCCGTCAGTTTCTTCAGTTCTCGAAATACTTTTTCATATGTGCAGAAAGAGCCGGTAAGGGCTACTCCTATACGCTTACCTTTTAAAGACATGTTTCATCCTCCTTCAGGATCCTTTCGATGATTTCTTTTACAGCTTTGGCAGATGAGGATGGCGCGTATTTACCGGGAAGGCCCGGACACAGCAGAGCTTTGATCCCCTGTTTCTCTGCAGACACAAAATCCACGCCGCCGGGGGCAGAGGCAATATCGATGATCGTAATACTGCTTTTCATTCGTGACAAAAGCCGGGAAGTTATAACAGCCGCAGGAATTGTGTTAAAAATAAAATCAAAATCTCCCACGCGTGTCTCAAAATCCTTCAGGGTGCCGGTTCTGTCAGCAATCAGAGCTGCCTGGGCACACTGATCCTCTTCCTCAGAAGCAACATACAGATTACAGAACATTCCTTTCAGATAATGAGCAAGGGTGCTGCCGCATTTCCCATAGCCCAGTACTGCACAGGAACTTTTGTGCAGATTGAGCGGACTTTCCCTGATCGCTTCGCATACGGCACCTTCGGCAGCTGCAATACTGTTAAAAC
>CALWHD010000141.1 GCA_944380235.1 uncultured Blautia sp. | reverse complement strand
TATGCCGGAAACTGTGTGGAGGAAGGGGAGATTGATGACGTACTGCAGCATCCCCTCCACCCCTATACCATCCTGCTTCTGAATTCCACACCAGAACCATTCAGAGAGGAACAGATAGAAATCCATGCATCGGAAGATCTGCCGGATCTGACAGGTCCAATGAATCTCTGCCCCTTTGCTTCCAGATGCCCCAAAGCCACAGAGCGCTGCAGGACAGAAAGACCTCCTGTTTACCAGGTGGGAAAAAGGAAGGTAAAATGTTTTCTTTATGAAAATGCCAGGACAGAAGAGGATGTGAAACTGGATGTAGAAATTTACCGGGAGGCGGGAAAAAAAGCATGAAAGCAATCATGGTGATGTTTGATTCCCTTAATAGAAATTACCTGGAATGTTATGGAGGAAAACTGGCAAAAACACCTAATTTCAACAGACTTGCACAAAACAGCGTTGTCTTTGAAAACTGCTATGCGGGAAGCCTGCCCTGTATGCCGGCAAGAAGGGAGCTGCATACAGGACGCACTAATTTTCTCCACAGAAGCTGGGGGCCCATAGAGCCTTTTGACCTGTCGATGCCACAGATACTGGATGAACACGGGATCCACAGTCATCTGGCCAGTGACCATACCCATTACTGGGAGGACGGAGGAAGTACTTATCACACCAGATACAGTACCTGGGAAGGCTTTCGGGGCCAGGAGGGAGATCCCTGGAAAGGAATTGCGGGAGACTTCCCGGATACAGACCCCAATCTGATCCGGCATGAAGGGTACAGGGGAAAGCTATACAGACAGGACAATATCAACAGAACTTATCTGCAGGAGGAGAGCTGCCATCCTCAGGTCAGGACATTCAAAGCGGGCATGGAATTTATTGAGGAAAATAAAGACAGAGACAACTGGTTTGTGCAGATTGAAACTTTTGACCCCCATGAACCTTTTTTCTGTTATGACAGGTTTAAAAAGCTGTATCCCCGTCAGTATCGCGGAAAGCGGTTTGACTGGCCGGATTATGCTCCTGTGAATCAGACAGAAGAAGAAATCATGGAGGCAAGGTATGAATATGCGGCGCTGCTTTCCATGTGTGATGAGCAGCTGGGAAAAGTTCTGGATCAGATGGACCGGTACGGACTGTGGGAGGATACGCTTCTGATCGTCAATACGGATCACGGATACCTGCTGGGGGATCATGGATACTGGGCAAAAAATTATATGCCTCTTTATCAGGAAATTGTAAATACACCGCTGTTTATCTATGATCCAAGATGCGGAAAAAAAGGTGAAAGAAGAAAGGCGCTGGTACAGACCGTGGATCTTCCTGTCACTATCCTGAGTTTTTTCGGAATTCCTGTTCCGCAGAGGATGACAGGATTTGACCTGCAGGATACAGTAAGGGAAGATAAAAAGGTAAGACAGGGAGCACTGTTTGGAATTCACGGCGCCCATGTATGTGTTACGGATGGACAGTATGTGTATATGAGGGCGCCTGTGAACAAAGAAAATAAACCTTTGTATGAATATACCTGGATGCCTTCTCATATGGTGGGATTTTTTGACAGAGAAGAGTTGAAAAAAGCGGAAATGGGAGAAGGTACCGCATTCTCTGATTTCATCCCTGTGCCGAGGATCCCCGCAGAGTGCTATATCGAGGCATTTGATTACGGGAATCTGCTGTTTGATCTGGAGAAGGATCCGAAACAGGAACATCCTGTACAAGACCGGGAAACAGAAGAACGTCTCAGCCGGCTGATGACAGATCTTATGAAGCGGGAAAGCGCGCCGGCAGAACAGTATATCAGACTGGGACTTGAGGAATATCTATGAGGGAAAAAACTATGAAGAAAAAACCAAATTTCATTATTATTATGACAGATGACCAGGGATATGGGGATTTATCTTGTATGGGGAATACGGACTTTGTAACGCCCAATATTGACAGTCTGGCCGAGAACGGGGTAAGGTTCACAGACTGGTATGCGGGAAGCCCCGTGTGCTCTCCTTCCAGAGCGTGTCTTATGACTGGACGTTATCCCGGAAATGCCGGCGTCCGGGCTATTCTTGCAGGGCACAGAAAAGCGTCGGGACTTACGCCTCAAGTGCCTACTCTTGCCACAGCGCTGAAAAAAGAAGGATACCAGACAAATCTGGTAGGAAAATGGCATCTGGGCCTGGCGGAAGAATGCAGACCGAACCAGAATGGATATGATTATTTTTATGGGTTTATGGCGGGGTGCATTGACTATTATTCACATATTTTTTATTGGGGAATGGCGGACGGACATACAAATCCTACCCATGACTTGTGGGAAAATGACAGGGAAATTTATGACAACGGAGAATATTTCACCGAGCTGGTGACAAAAAAGGCAGTTGAGAGAATCAGAACGTGCAGCCAGAAAGAGGAACCGTTCTATTTGTTTGTAGGATATAATGCGCCGCATTATCCTATGCATGCTCCTGAAAAATATATGAAGCGGTTTTCTCATCTTCCCTGGGACCGGCAGGTGATGGCAGCCATGATCAGCGCCGTGGATGATGGGGTAGGCGAGATCGTGGACGAATTAAAACGGCAGGGAATTTATGAAAATACCTGCATTTTCTATCAAAGTGACAACGGACCCTCCAGAGAATCCAGAAACTGGATGGATGGAAGGGAAGATCCCTATTACGGAGGACTGCCCGGAGGGCTGAAAGGGCATAAGTACAGCCTGTTTGAGGGGGGAATCCGGGTTCCGGGAATCTTTTCCTATCCGGCCAAAATACCGGGACACCAGGTGATCAGCCAGCCATGCGGCGCTATGGATATCTTCCCGACCATGCTGCGGGAAGCAGGAGGAAACCCTGAAGAATATCAGCTGGACGGTATGGACATCATGGATGTAATGACAAAAGGAGCTCCGTCCCCTCACAGAGAAATCTTCTGGGAAATGGAAGGACAGACCGCCGTGCGCAGAGGAAATTATAAACTGGTATTGAATGGGGTGCTGGTGGAGGGAGAAGAACCCCAGGATAAAGTCTTTCTTTCGGATCTGTCAAAGGATCCCTCAGAGAGCCGGAATCTGGCACAGGAACTTCCTCAGCTGACAGAAGAACTTAAGGAACAGGCACTTGCGTGGAGAAAGGAACTGGAGGACAACTGGGATAAAAATTTTGCGGCAAATTACGGTTCCCTGACCTGAAGAATTTTTAACATAATTTCACAATTTCTATAGTTCTTCTACTGTTTTTTTTCTTCCGATGCTGGTAAAATAGGAGCAGGATATAAATACATCTTTACATCCAAGGAGGAAAAGGAAATGGAAAAACAACTGCCGGAAACTATGAAAAAATTTCTGGATACGTTAAAAGAAAAGGCAAAGGACTGTCCCGATCTGTATGAGCTTTTCGTTACCTGCTACACCAACACACTGGATACGACTGTAAAAAGAATGGATGACGGGACGACTCATGTGATCACAGGTGATATTCCTGCCATGTGGCTGAGGGATTCCGCGGCCCAGCTTCGCCCGTATATTTTCCTGGCAAAGGAGGATGAGGAGATCAGGGAGATCATATCCGGGCTGGTGAGAAGACAGTTTAAATACATCTGCATTGATCCCTATGCCAATGCATTTAATGATTCCCCCAGCGGTGCCTGCTGGGAGAAAGATGACCCGGATCAGAATCCCTGGGTATGGGAGAGAAAATTCGAGGTGGATTCCCTGTGCTATCCCATTCAGCTGGCATATCTTCTGTGGAAAAATACCGGATGTCTGACACAGTTTGAGGGAGATTTCCAGGAAGGAGCCAGAAAGATACTGGAAGTGTTCCGCACGGAACAGAACCATGAGGAGGATTCCGCATACCGGTTCTTAAGAGGTAACTGTTTCTACAGAGACACCCTTTCCAGAGGAGGAAAAGGCGCTCTGGTAAAATCCGGCACCGGGCTGATCTGGTCAGGATTCCGTCCAAGCGATGATGCATGCACTTACGGTTATCTGATTCCCTCCAATATGTTCGCAGTAGTAGCTCTGGGATACCTGGAAGAGATTGAAAGATCTATTTTCGGGGACGAAGAGATGGCAGCTGCCGCAGGAGCACTGAAGGAAGAAGTACACAGTGCCATTGAGCAGGAAGGGCGGACCGCTACAGATGAATTTGGTCTGGTCTATGCTTATGAGGCAGACGGATACGGTATGTACAACCTTATGGATGATGCAAATGTCCCAAGCCTTCTTGCTATGGATTATCTGGGGTATCCTGCAGATCCGGATATTGCGGAGAACACCAGAAAACTGATTTTAAGCAGTGCCAATCCTTTTTACTATGAAGGAAGGAAAGCC
>CALWHD010000140.1 GCA_944380235.1 uncultured Blautia sp. | reverse complement strand
ACATCATCCTTTGCAGGTTATTGTTTTCTGGACAAAAACAGTATACACCCCAAAAGGCGTGATGTCTTTAATTTTGAGCACTTTAAAGTAACTTTGGTGAAATTTCAAATTTGCTCATTTATAGTATTGTATTAATATAGCCAGGGTTTTGACCAATAGACAGACTCATGTCCCTCGCGGAAACACCTTTTTGAAGCCGTAATTGTGCAAGCCGCTGCGAAAATTTTTGTTCATACATTTATGTTACCATCCCTTTTATCACATTTTATCTGACATAGCTATGATAAATGGCTTAATATTTCTGTTTTTTTGCTTTTTATATCAGATTTAATATGATATAATAGACAAAATAAGAGAAATTATACGATATAGCAAAGATAGACTCAGATTATGAAAATTTCTGCTTTTCAGTGAAGCAGATCGGGGACGAAACATGAGACAACAGAAACAGCAAAAGGCAAAAAACAACCAAATTCATTCCGTAATTGTTTATTTTCTCTTTCTTTTTATTTTCTACTTTTTTCTGATGAAATACCCATTGGAAGAGAAAATAAGGTTATTTTCCTATACAGATGAGCTTCTGGCTCTGTGTGCAGTTCCTCTCTTTCTGTATACGGTCTGGAAGACGAAAAAATTTCCCTTACCAGAAAAAAGAGGGTATGCAAGATATATCATCTGCTTTCTGCTTACAGGACTCGCCGGAAATCTGGCTTTTCATTATCAGCCCTTCTTCCGTGCCGCCATACCGGATTTTTTACTTTGTGCCAAGTTTTGGCTAGGCATTTATGTCGGGAAAAAGGGATTTGAAAAGCTTTCTCTTTCCAGATATGCAGGCAGGCTTTATTTTCACATCCGGGTGGTGATCTGGACCTATGTCTCTCTGATTCTCGCTGATTATCTTACTGCCCTTTTGCGGCACGGACAGGGTCTTTTCAAGTCAGAAATCCGGTATGGACTGAGGAGTACTCATCTTTTTTATTCTCATCCAACGCTATTCGCTGCCTGTTGCGTATTTCTATTCGTCATTCTTATCTCAATTCGGCCTTATATTGATGGAAGCCGGAAATATATGCTGATACTTGGCTTTCTCCTGTGCTCCACGCTGCGAAGCAAGGCCCTCGGAACGGTAATCGTCTGGGCACTTGTTTATTATCTGGTATCCTTCCGCCACCAAATTCTCCGACTTCGTACGTTTCTTATTTTTATTCCTGTATTGATTGGAATCGGATGGAATCAGATTTACTACTACTTTTTCAGCAAAATTCAGTCAGATTCCGCACGGTACCATATGTTGATAACCAGTATCCGTATTGCCAATGATCACTTTCCACTTGGGGCTGGCCTTGGAACCTTTGCATCCTATCTATCTGGGTCGCTCTATTCTCCTCTGTATGAAAAGTACGGGATTTCAGGCGTATGGGGGCTGCGTGAAGGTGAACCTTTTTTTGTCAGCGATACCTACTGGCCTATGATTCTGGGACAAACCGGCTGGATCGGTTTAATTTTTATGCTGCTTGCAATCTGGATGCTGTTCTGCAGGATTCAGAGACTCTATTTCCTCGAAGCAGACCTTTATCTCTCCGGCCTCTTTGTCCTGCTTTATCTTTTAGTATCATCTGCTGCAGAATCGGCTTTCGTCCATCCCTCAGCGATGCCTCTTGCTCTGTGGATTGGAATTTTAATGAGGAGAGAAATACATGAAGAACCGACCACTAATCAGCGTCATTGTACCTGTATACAAAGTAGAACCTTACCTGAATCGATGCATAAAGAGTATTGTGAATCAAAGCTGGAAGGAACTGGAAATTCTTCTAATTGATGACGGCTCACCTGACCGCTGTCCTGAACTCTGTGACCAATGGGCCAGAAAAGATTCCCGCATTCACGTTTTTCACCAGAAAAACCGTGGACTTTCTGGAGCAAGGAATCGGGGGCTGGATGCCTGTCATGGAGAATATCTCCTGTTTGTAGACAGCGATGACTGGATTGCACCTGACTTATGTGAAACAACACTGTCTACATCAGAAAAAAAGTCTGCAGATATTGTCGTTTTCGGATATATGAAGTATTTGAAAAGTACGGGGAAAATGCTTCCAGATATTTATCACTACAAAAGCAATACAACAGTAAACGGCAGAGAGGCCGTCCGCATGCTGATTCAGGATAAACTGAATCTGGCAGTCTGGAACAAACTTTATAAAAGGTCCCTTTTTCACAACATTCGATTCCCGGAAGGAATATGCTATGAAGATATTCGGGTGACCTTCCAACTGATGCAGAAGGCAAAAACGGTATGCTTTCTGGATTCCATTCTTTATTACTATGAAAAAAGAAAGGACGGCATAATGGAAGAGGGCTCCCGGGAAAACATCTCAGATCTGTTTGCCAACGAGCAGTGGAGCTATGCCTTTATTTTACAGTATTTCCCGGAATTTTCCGTGGAGCACAGAAGACGGCTTGGTCGAGCTGCACTCACCGCCTGCCGGACCGCCGGACTGTGCGAGGGTACAAGAGCTGCTGCAGATGCTCTTCGTGAACAAAAACTTTGTCTCTCCGGAAAAGAAGCGTCTTTTTTTCTGCATCATGAAAAAATTTTCTGGCTTGTGACTGACATAAGAAGATTTCTAAAAAAATGTCCTCCCGGTGTTATTTTATGGAAACTGAAATGGAGAATCCTATTCCAGCTGTTTGGGAAAAAACTTTCTTGAAAAGCTGTGAATAAAATTTAAAAACAAAATGAAAAAACAAAAATCTTTAAAAATTAATTTTATAATGAACGCATTGCTGAATATGTCATCTTTTATTTTTCCTCTTATTGCGTTCCCTTATATCTCCAGAATTCTTCTGCCTCAGGGAGTCGGAAAAGCCGCATTTGCCGTTTCTGTAGCCACCTTCTTTTCTCTGTTTGCTCAGCTTGGAATCCCTGTCTATGGAATTAAAGCCTGTGCAGGGGTACGCGATGATAAAGAAACACTTTCCAGAACAGTTCAGGAAATTGTCATTCTCAATGCTGTCACCTGCTTTTTGTCCTGCCTTTTTTACGGCATCTGTCTGTCACTGGTTCCCGGAATGCAGAAAGACAAAATCCTTTTTCTTCTTGTCGGCCTGCTGATTCCGCTCAATATGATTGGAGTCGAATGGCTATATCAGGCGCTGGAACAGTATAGTTACATTACTCTGCGATCCATGCTGTTCAAAGCCATAGCCATCATCGGAATGCTTGTTTTTATTCATAAGCAGGAGGATTATATCCTCTATGGCTTTCTTACTGTATTTGCATCTTCCGCATCCAATATCTGCAACTTTATTAAATTGAGACAAATTATTTCATTCAGGATGTTTCCCAAATATAACCTGAGAAAGCACTTACGCCCTATCCTGTTTTTCTTTGCCATGTCCTGTGCAGTAACCGTTTACACCAGTCTCGGCGAAATGATGCTTGGTTTACTTTCTTCCAGCGAGCAGGCAGGCTTTTATCATACCGCGGCCAGAATAAAAAGTGTTATGGTCAGCCTCATAACTGCTTTAGGGGATGTTCTTCTCCCCAGAGCCGTCTATTATGTAGAGCAGGGTCTGAAAGAACATTTTCTCACTATCGTAAAACAGGCCATGCACTTTGTCTATATTGCTTCTCCCCCGCTCATCATATACATACTGTTATTCGCCCCGGAATGCATCTCGCTTTTGCTGGGTAAATCTTATACAGGAACGATTCTTCCTCTTCGAATCCTGATGCCTGCTCTAATTCTAATCGGAATTTCCGGAGTTATTGGCAATCAGATTCTGATCCCTCTGGGAAAAGAAAGATACGTTTTATATTCCGAACTTGGCGGAGCATCAGCTGATGTATTGCTGAACATTCTGCTGATTCCATCGATCGGAGCTGCCGGTGCCGCTATTGGGGCGTTTTCTGCAGAAGCTGTGGTTCTTCTTATACAGCTTTTCTATCTGAACCGACTCGGAATTATAACGCTTCGTTCTCTGCGTCCGCCTGCTGCAATGCTTCAGGCCCTTCTCGCAGGAACCGCTTCCTGTATCTGGGTAAAATACATTCCTCTCAACGAATTTTTTGTTATCCTTTTGTCTTTCATCCTGTTTTTTTCTGTTTATGCGGCAGGCTTATTTTTGAAAAGGGATTCCCTGATATACGAATACAGTAAAACCATCTGTAAAAATCTACGAGGCAGAGTGCAATGGAAAAAGGATTAATCAGTATCATCGTACCCGTTTACAATACAAAATGTTATCTGAGTCGCTGTATAAAAAGTATAGCAGCACAGACTTACCATCATCTTGAAATTCTCCTAATTGATGATGGTTCTACAGATGGAAGCGGACTGCTTTGTGATCAACTGGCCAAAACAGACGGGCGGATCCGCGTCATTCATAAGCCAAACGAAGGGGCCGGAATGGCTAGGAATACAGGACTGGCTTATGCCAGAGGGGAATATATATGCTTCTTTGACAGTGACGACCGCGTGACGGTGGATGTCATTGAAAAAGCTTATTGCCTGGCACAACAGGAACATTCTGACATTGTAGTCTTTGGTTATTATCGAGTCAAAAAGGGAACGGCGCCCATACCGGTCATTCCCAACACAGATAAAACAAGCTACTCCGGTCTTGAGGTTCAGGCTTCCTTTTTGCCTGATCTGCTGGGTCCTGATGTAAAAAACGGAGTATTTACCAATCTTTTTATAGGCGCATGGACATTTTTTTCCATGGAACTGATCCAGAGAACGGGATGGCGTTTTGTATCTGAACGAGAAATTATTTCAGAGGACATTTATTCTCAATTCTGTCTTTACAGAGCTGTGAAAAAGGTCTCTGTTCTGAAAGAACCTCTATACTACTACTATGAATCTCCCGGCTCGCTATCCCACTCCTGCCAACCAGGGCGCCTGCAAAAAATCAATCAATTTTACTCCAAATGTCGAGAAACCGGATACCTGTACGGATACAACGGAAAAGTCATGGAACGCCTTTCCTATCAGTACCTCTCCCTCGTCATTGAATACCTTAAAATGATTGTCACTTCCAATGATTCTAAAGCGAATCGGAGAGCCATGTTTCAGGCCGCAGTTCATGATCCTCAGCTACAAAAAGTTTTGTCAGAACTGGACTTCGGCAAGGAAAAACCTGCAAGGAAGCTCCTGCTACGGCTGATACAAAAAAAGTATCTTCGACTATGCTGCATACTTGTAAAAGCAAAAGCACGAAAGGATTTGTATTATGTCTGATTCAAAACCCTTATCAAAGACTATCCCGCAAACTATGAATGAAATGCAAATGAAAGCACAGGAATCAAAAGAAACGGAAAGCATACGAAAGAGAATGACAAACCTGACCGATCAGCGTTTCGGGCGCCTGGTAGCAGAATATCCCACAAAACGAAGGGATCACAAAGGCTCCGTGTATTGGCATTGTCATTGTGACTGTGGTCAAAACACAGAAGTAACGGAAGACAGCCTGGTATCAGGAAATAAACAGAGTTGTGGATGTCTGAAAAAAGAAAATCAAAGGCAAATTTATCAACGGCTTCATCATGTAGATGGAACCTGTGTAGAGTGGCTTGAAAAAAGAAAGAAAAGGAAAGACAACACCAGTGGCTTTCGCGGCGTATACCTTATGAGCAACGGACGATATCGCGTTATGATCGGCTTCAGAGGAGAACGCTTCTATCTTGGTACCTTCGATCATATGGACGAAGCAGTCCGGGTACGGCAAAAAGCAGAAAGGGACATCCATGACGCTTTTGTAAAAAAATACCGTTTATGGTCCGAAAAGGCGGCCTCAGACCATATATGGGGAAGGAAGAACCCCTTTGTTTTTCGTGTTATAAAAGACCCTTACATCAGATATCGGGTAATCAGCAGTCCCGACCTACCCGAAACACCTTCCTGACTTGCGGAAGGTATTTCGGATTCCGTCTCTTCTCTGGATGGCCTTGCTATTTATCCTTTCACGGGCAACGCCAACTCCGCTACCGCACATCTCCCCCGTCAAAGGGATCTCCGCACTGGGGACAGAATTTCGGCGGGTGAGCAGGATCCTCCGGCTCCCATCCGCATTTATCACAACGGTAAAGGGGCGCTCCGGCAGGTCTGGGATTTCCGCATTCCGTACAGAATTTTCCCTGGTTCACGGTTCCGCAGGAACAGGTCCAGCCTGCTGCGGGACGGGGCTTTCCGCATTCCGCACAGAATTTTCCGGTGTTCACCGCGCCGCAGATGCAGGTCCAGCTTCCGGCGGCCTGCGCCGTCTGGGATGTACCGGCTGCCTGAGCATTCCCGTTTCCTGCGCTCCCGGACCGAACATTCCCGCCCTGTGCATTCTGCATGCCCGGCGCGTTTCCGTTCTGCCCTCCTGCGGTCTGCGCATTCTGCGCGCTTCCCATCTGATAGAGCTGCGCCGCATTGAAGCCGCCCGCCTGTCCGGCCATGTTCATCCCGGCAAAAGCCATCATGGGGCCGGTGGCAGTGTTCCCGGCGGCTGTGCGCATGGCGTCCGCCTGCGCGCCCACCAGTGTGGCCGCCGCCATGTTGGGATTCCGCAGGACG
>CALWHD010000139.1 GCA_944380235.1 uncultured Blautia sp. | reverse complement strand
TGGAAAGGGGTACGCAGATGAAGAAAAGATACAGTGGGTTTTGGTATACTCTGCCCGCATTTCTGGCAGTTTCTCTTTTTGCCCTTTTATTCTGGATGCTTTGGAGAGACGTACCTCGTGCTGCCGTGCGGTATGGGATTCTTGCAGTGTGCCTGGGAATTTTTCTGGCAGCAGGGCTGTGGGTGTTTCTCTGGAGGCAGCAGATCTGTCAGTTTGCAGATGATGTATGTGAGACTCTGGACGCTGCCATAGCCGGAAGAAATCCGGAAAATTTTAATCCGTATGAGGATTCTCTTACTGCCAAGGTGCAGGGCAAGCTGAAACAATATTATGATATTATGTACGAGAGCAGGCTTCAGAGCAGTCAGGATAAAGAGACCATTCAGAGCCTGGTCAGTGATATTTCTCATCAGGTGAAAACACCCATTGCCGGTATCAGACTATATATGGGTATTCTGAAAAATCCCAGGCTGACAGAAGAGAAAAGGAAAGCTTTTCTGGAGACTATGGAAGCGCAGATGGATAAGCTGGATTTCCTCATGCAGTCTCTGATCAAAATGTCCCGGCTGGAGACAGGAACCTTTGTCCTGCATCTGGAAAAGACACGGATCAATGACACCATTGCCCGGGCTATGAGCACTGTGTGGGCAAAGGCAGAGCAGAAAGGCGTTTCTCTGTCTGCAGAGTGCGATCCGAAGATTCTGGTCTGCCACGATCCAAAATGGACGGCGGAGGCCATTGGGAATATTCTGGACAACGGGGTGAAATATACAGATCCGGGGGGAAGTGTGTCTGTCGAGGTATCTCCCTGGCAGTTTTATACGCGGATCGACATCAGGGATACAGGGATGGGGATTTCAGAGGAAGATTACAACCGTGTGTTCCAGAGATTTTACCGGGCACAGGAGGCTGCCCGGGAAGAGGGGGTGGGACTGGGGCTGTACCTGGCAAACGGTATCATCACCCGGCAGAAAGGCTATATCAGTGTGAAATCCAGGCAGGGGGAGGGAACCGTCTTTTCGGTATACCTGCTGAATGAGACATAAAAACAGGAAAAGCGAGGAAGAAACTTATGGACATAGTGACTGTGCACAATTTAAAGAAAAGTTTCGGAAAAGGAGAAAGTCAGGTACAGGCTTTAAACGGCATTGACCTTACCATTGAAAAAGGGAAATTTACAGCCATCATCGGCGCTTCCGGATCCGGAAAGACTACCCTGCTGAATCTGATCGGCGGGCTGGATACCCCCGATGAGGGAGAAGTGACAGTAGATGGTGTGAAGCTGTCAGGACTTAAGGAAAAGGAACTGGCAGTGTTTCGGCGGAGCAAGGTAGGATTTGTATATCAGAATTTTAATCTGGTGCCTACCCTTACAGTGAGGGAGAATATTCTGTTTCCTTTAAACCTGGCAGGGACCACGCCGGATCCTGTTTTCTTTGGTGAGATCACCGGACTTCTGGGATTGGCAAAAAGGCTGGATGCCTATCCACATGAGCTGTCAGGAGGCGGGCAGCAGAGGGCAGCCATTGCCAGGGCGCTGATGGCAAAGCCATCCATCCTTCTGGCAGATGAACCTACAGGAAGCCTGGATTCCAAAAACGGACAGAATGTGCTGGGGCTCTTGAAACTGTCTGTGGAGAATTACCACCAGACACTGGTGATGATCACCCATAATCTGGAAATCGCCCAGATGGCAGACCGGGTGGTGCGTATGGAAGACGGACGTATCTGCGGGTAGGAGGTAGAGCCATGCTTGCGAATAACAATCTGAAAATATGCAGGACGCTGGTGAAACGGGAATTCCGGTTCCACCGGGTGAGAAGCCTGCTTCTGGTAATTGCAGCAGCCCTGGTCACTGCCCTCTATACCTTTGTGTTTCTCATGGGAACTGCGGTGGAAGAAGCCTATTTACTGAGCTACGAATATAATTATGGCTCTACCAGCCATATCCTCTATACAGGTCTCACAGAAGGACAGGCGGACGCTGTGGCGGAGAATGCAGGAATTAAAAGTACGGTGCGGCTCAGTACCATCGGACAGCTTACGGATCCCATGGTAGGACAAAGGCTGATCAAGCTGGCAGTGACTGACAGGGATTACGCGGAAACCGTGCTTTCTCTTCCCACGACAGGAAAAATGCCGGAAGAAAAATATGAGATTGCTTTGGATGAATTTACCATGAACTCCCTTGGCATCGCACATGAACTTGGGACTCCGGTATCTCTTCAGTGGACAGATCCTGAGGGAACGGCTCACACCACAGATTTTACTCTGTGCGGCTGGTGGGAAAGCTCCACCAATTTTACAGAGGCATGCGCCTGGATCACAGAGGGTACTGCACGGTCCTTGGTACCAGGATATCGGGATGCAGACGCACACAATGTCACTTTAGGCGTGACACTGCATCAGCCCCGGAATCTGGGTCAGGCAGCTCAGGAAATTTTAGATACCCAGGGAGTCTCAGGCGTCAGCTTTACTACTAATCTGTCTTATAATCAGGCACTGATGGATACAGCCGCAAGACAGGCTTTTGGGAAAGGTATCTCCTATTGAGGCTCTGCGCATGAGTGATGCTTCCGGAAACGGAAAGAAAAAGACAAGACACAGTACAAAAGGAGCGTCTTTGGCAGGTATGGCTTGGGCAAATCTGGGCAGAAACAAAAAGCGTACTGTCACAGTTATCTGCTCTCTGACCCTGGGGCTTGTGCTGCTCAGCTGCTTTTATGCCAAGAACGCCGCGTTTGATATGGAGAAATATCTCGCAGACCTGACAGTGGCAGATTTTGAACTGTCTGACGCTACCAATGAGGATTACGTCGGAGGTTATGATCCCCAGGGAACCACACTGAATGCAGAGCTGACGGAACAGATGGAAAATCAGGAAGGAACAGAGGCTGTGGGACATTTGTATTCCAAACGCACAGACTGGATTCTGGATGATGAAACAGCCCAAAACATCGATAATTTTTATACAGAAGATATGCTGAAGGACTGGGCGACCTATGATCCTGCCGGGGCAGAAGAAGTCACTGCGGCACTTCAGGACCGGCAGGCAGGTGCTGTGCTGTACGGAATGGACGGAATTCCCCTGGATACCATCACACAGCAGCAGTATCTCATGCAGGGAGAATTTGATGCAGATGCCTTTTCAGGCGGAGATTATGTCCTGGCAGTGGGACCTTCAGCCGACCCGGATCAGAAGTATTCCCTGCTTCCTGCGCCCTCAGTGGGAAGCCAGGTGACTCTGGACGGAAAATCCTACACAGTCATGGCAGTGGTTTATCCTCTTACCCCTGTTATGGAAGGGGCCAGTGAAAAAGGAGCGCCGCAGGTGCTGGAACTCTCCTTTATCCTTCCTCTGGATACCTTTCAGGATCTGTACCCGGATGTCTCCATGCGCAAGCTTTTTGTCAATGTGGATGACGCCCATCTGGGACAGACACAGGAATGGCTGGAAGAGTATACCGGGACTGTGGATACCAGTCTGCCTGTAACATCGCGGCAGACTATGGCAGAGCAGTATGAGGCAGAAACCCGCTCCTCTGCGGTAATGGGAAATGCGGTGAGCATTATTATCGCGCTGGTAGGTATCCTGAATTTTGTCAACTCCATGATCACTGCCATTGTTTCCCGCAGGAGGGAATTTGCCATGATACAAAGTGTAGGCATGACCAAGAAGCAGCTTTGCAGGATGCTGGTGTATGAGGGGCTGTACTATGCGGGCATTACTCTGGCTGTGTCCTATGCAGTCAGCGCTCTGGCTGTGGGAGTGGTGATACGTGCCATGGTAGCGGGAGGATTTACTACCTTTCATTTTACACTCCTGCCTTTGGGAATATGTACTCCTGTCCTGCTTATTTTTTCGGTACTGATTCCTTTCCTCTGCTTTAAAAATCTGGAAAAACAGAGTATCGTGGAAAGACTGCGGATGGAATGATCCTGCTGCGGAAAAATAAAAATGTATAATGAAAATAGGGAGACTGCGGATTTTCCGCAGTCTTTTTGTATAATAATACCTTAAAAATTTCAATGTAAAGGAAAAAATATTCTATGTTTTTTGAGAGGTATGTCAGATATACTGTCAATATCAACAAGGAACACGGAAAATAGTGTGAAAAGAAGGGAGAAATTGTATATGAAAAAAAGATTAGCGTTATTGACCATGGCAGCACTTCTGGGCGTATCTGCCGCAGCCTGCGGATCCGCCGGAGATACTTCTGCTTCAGGAGATTCCGGTTCTTCAACCACACAGGAAAGCAGCTCTTCTGATTCAGGATCTTCTGTGGCAAACAAGGACAAACCTCTGGTATGGTTTAACCGCCAGCCTTCCAACAGTTCCACAGGAGAGCTGGATATGTCAGCTCTCAGCTTTAATGACAATACCTACTATGTAGGATTCGATGCAAATCAGGGAGCAGAACTTCAGGGTACTATGGTCAAAGAGTACATTGAAAAAAATATTGATACCATTGACCGTAATGGCGATGGAACCATCGGTTATGTACTGGCTATCGGCGATATCGGACACAATGATTCCATTGCCCGTACAAGAGGTGTCCGCAAGGCGCTGGGTACAGGGGTGGAAAAAGACGGCTCCATCAACAGTGATCCTGTGGGAACCAACACAGACGGTTCTGCTTCTGCTGTACAGGACGGAACACTGGAAGTAAACGGAAAGAAATATGTCGTTCGTGAGCTGGCTTCTCAGGAAATGAAAAACTCTGCGGGAGCTACCTGGGACGCTGCTACAGCAGGAAATGCAATCGGAACCTGGTCTTCTTCCTTTGGAAAAGAAATCGATGTGGTAGTTTCCAATAATGATGGAATGGGAATGTCCATGTTTAATGCATGGTCTAAGGATAACAAAGTTCCTACTTTCGGATATGATGCAAACAATGATGCAGTTGCGGCGATCGCAGAAGGCTATGGCGGAACCATCAGCCAGCATGCAGACGTACAGGCTTATCTGACACTTCGTGTTCTGCGCAATGCTTTAGACGGTGTTGATATCGACACAGGTATCGGTACACCGGATGACGCAGGAAATGTCCTTACTGATGACGTTTATACATACAATGAAGAACAGCGTTCCTACTATGCATTAAACGTTGCAGTTACTGCAGACAATTACAAAGATTTCACAGACTCCACAAAAGTCTATGAGCCGGTATCCAATCAGCTTGACGAGAGCAAACATGCTTCCAAGAAAGTATGGCTGAACATTTACAATGCAGCAGATAACTTCTTAAGCGCAACCTATCAGCCGCTTCTTCAGAACTATGATGACCTTCTGAACCTGGATGTGGAATACATCGGCGGTGACGGACAGACAGAGTCCAATATTACAAACCGTCTTGGAAATCCGGGACAGTATGATGCGTTTGCAATTAACATGGTTAAGACAGACAACGCAGCTTCCTATACAGCATTACTGAGCCAGTAATGGATGGCAGGTAAGTAACGGGGCTGACGCATGAGCCGGATAAGACTGATGCGTCAGCCTTACTTATAGGAAATAACAATATTTACAGATACAGGAGTAAAAAGAATGGAAGATAAGAAAGAGGATATTGTCTTATCGATACGCGGTATGAGCAAATCCTTCGGCCGAAACAGGGTTTTGGACCACATCAATCTGAATGTGAAGCGGGGCACTGTTATGGGGCTGATGGGAGAAAACGGCGCCGGTAAGTCAACAATGATGAAGTGCCTTTTCGGAACCTACCAGAAAGACGAGGGCACCATCTTCCTTGATGGAAGAGAAGTAAATTTTTCCGGACCCAAGGATGCTCTTGAAAACGGCATTGCCATGGTACATCAGGAGCTGAATCAGTGTCTGGAGCGTAATGTGATCGATAATTTATTCCTGGGACGATACCCGGTAAATTCCATGGGTATCGTGGATGAGGGAAGAATGAAAAAAGAAGCCTCCGAGCTTTTCAGAAAACTGGGGATGACGGTGAATCTGACGCAGCCTATGAGAAATATGTCTGTATCTCAGAGACAGATGTGTGAGATCGCCAAAGCGATTTCCTATAATTCTAAGGTGATCGTTTTGGACGAGCCCACATCTTCTCTGACTGTGCAGGAGGTAGATAAGCTGTTTGAAATGATGCGGATGCTGAAAGAACAGGGAATCGCTCTTATTTATATCTCTCACAAAATGGATGAGATTTTTGAGATCTGTGATGAGATATCTGTCCTCAGGGATGGCAATCTGGTCATGACCAAGAGTTCAAAAGATACAGATATGAATGAGCTGATCTCCGCCATGGTTGGACGTTCTCTTGAGAACCGATTCCCGCCGGTGGACAATAAACCCGGGGAAGTGATCCTGTCTATTCAGAATCTGTCCACCAAGTATGAACCCCATCTTCAGGATATTACTTTTGATGTAAGAGAAGGGGAAATTTTCGGACTGTACGGTCTGGTAGGTGCAGGGCGGACAGAACTTCTGGAAACCATCTTCGGTGTCCGGACCAGGGCGGCAGGACGAGTATATTTCAATAAAAAACTGATGAACTTCAGCAGTGTCAAAGAAGCTATGGATCACGGATTTGCCATGATCACAGAGGAGCGAAAGGCAAATGGCCTGTTTCTGAAGGGGGATCTTACTTTCAATACGACCATTGCCAATCTGAGACAGTATAAATCTGGCATAGCCCTTTCTGATTCCAAGATGGTCAAGGCAACTGCAAAAGAAATCAAGATCATGCATACCAAATGTCTGGGACCGGAAGATATGATCTCCAGTCTTTCCGGAGGCAATCAGCAGAAGGTCATTTTCGGAAAATGGCTGGAACGCAGTCCTCAGGTGTTTATGATGGACGAACCTACACGAGGAATTGACGTAGGCGCCAAGTATGAGATCTACGAGCTGATCATTAATATGGCAAAACAGGGCAAGACCATTATCGTTGTCTCATCCGAGATGCCGGAGATCCTTGGAATCACCAACCGTATTGGTGTAATGTCCAACGGACATCTTTCCGGAATTGTCAATACAAAAGAGACAAATCAGGAAGAGCTGTTAAGGCTCAGTGCGAAATACCTATAAAGTGAGGGAGATGAACGGATATGTCAAATGAAAACAGTAAAATCCTTACGGCAGAACAGGAATTAGAACTGCGCAGGCCTATTGAGGATTATGTGGGAAAAATTCAGAAAAAGATTGACAGCCTGAGAGCGGACGGCACGGACAAGGTTGTTTCTCTTCAGAATCACATGGACGGGATTAAAAGAGACCGTACCCTGTCAAAAGAGGAGAAGGAGTCCAAGCTGGAAGAGGACCGGTCAGAGCTGGAAAAAGCAAAAGCTGTAGAGGCAGGTAATAAAGAGGAAATTTCAAAGCTGATCGCTGATGCGGAAAACTACCTCAAAGCTCATTTCGAGAAAGACTATTACCAGCGGGTAAAGGAAAGCTGTGAACAGGAAAAAGCAGCTGCAAAAGAAAAATATCGGAGAAATGTGGCAAAACTGGGCAGAGAGCATCAGGCAATCATATCAAAGATTTCCGATCATCAGGAAATCAAAGACGAAAAATATGTATATAAAAACCGTCTTTTCGATGCCAAGATGGAACTGGATAAAGATCTTCAGCAGATCAAGGACAGAAAACATGCCGCTTACAGCTTTAAGTATCATCTCATTGATCTCCTGCGTATGTCAAAATTTACTTTTTTGGAGACAAGGGCGCAGAAATGGGAAAATTATAAGTATACTTTCAACCGCAGGAAATTCCTTCTGCAGAATGGTCTGTACATTGCCATTGTGCTGATTTTTATCATGCTGTGTATCATCACTCCTATGGTAAAAGGGTCACCGCTGCTTACTTATAATAATGTGCTGAACATTTTACAGCAGGCTTCTCCAAGAATGTTCCTTGCCCTGGGTGTTGCAGGCCTGATCCTCCTTACCGGTACAGACCTTTCCATCGGGCGTATGGTTGGTATGGGTATGACTACGGCAACCATCATCATGCACCAGGGGGTAAATACAGGCTCTGTTTTCGGACATGTCTTTGACTTTACAGGCATGCCCATTGCAGCAAGAGTAATTCTGGCACTGGTAATGTGTGTGGTTTTATGTACATTCTTTACTACTATTGCAGGTTTCTTCACAGCTAAATTTAAGATGCACCCCTTTATCTCCACCATGGCAAATATGCTGGTGATCTTCGGGCTTGTAACTTATGCCACCAAGGGTGTATCCTTCGGAGCCATCGAGCCTGTGATCCCAAATATGGTGATCCCGAAAGTGAATGGATTCCCTACTATTATCTTATGGGCAGTCGTGGCGATTGCAGTAGTATGGTTCATTTGGAACAAGACTACCTTCGGAAAGAATCTCTATGCAGTGGGCGGCAACCCGGAAGCGGCAGCTGTTTCTGGTATCTCTGTATTCCGCGTGACAGTAGGTGCATTCGTTCTGGCAGGTATTCTCTATGGATTCGGTTCCTGGCTGGAATGTGCACGTATGGTGGGTTCCGGTTCTGCGGCTTACGGGCAGGGCTGGGAAATGGATGCCATTGCAGCCTGCGTAGTAGGAGGCGTATCTTTTACCGGAGGTATTGGTAAGATTTCAGGTGTAGTGGTTGGTGTGATCATCTTTACAGCACTTACCTATTCGCTGACGATTCTGGGTATTGATACGAACCTGCAGTTTGTATTCTCAGGTATTATCATCCTTGTGGCAGTTACCCTTGACTGTCTGAAATATGTTCAGAAGAAATAGTCTCTGACTTTTACAGGACTGTTCTGCGAAACAAAAATTTTGAATGGTTTCGTGGAATGGTCCTGATTTTTTCTGAATATTTACATTTTTTTGTGCATTTGTTATAATAGTCGTATAAGAAAAATACATATGTGCGGAGAAAAAAGATGGATGCTTATACAGTACTTTTGGTAGATGATGAAGAAGATGTAATACATGTCATTATGAAAAAAATAGACTGGGAAGGGCTGGGATTTTCTGTGATCGGGTACGCGGTCAACGGGGTAAAGGCACTGGAGATGGTGGAAGAATTTCAGCCGGATGTAGTGGTGACAGATATCAAAATGCCTTATATGGACGGCATGGAATTATCCGGGCATATCAAGAATGAATTCCCCGCCACAAAAATTCTGATCTTTACAGGATTCGATGAGTTTGAATACGCAAAAGAAGCAGTGCATTTGGAAGTCGAGGAATATATTCTGAAACCAGTGAATTCCGGGGAGATTACCCGCATATTCACCAGACTGAAACAAAAGCTGGACCAGGAGATCAGCGAGAAAAGAAATGTGGAGGTCCTTCAGAATTATTATCTGGAATCGCTGCCTCTTCTGCAGGCAAACTTTTATACTTCTCTGATCGAAGGAAGAATTGGGGAGGACAAACTTTCCAAGTACATTTCGGACTACCAGATTAGCTTTGAACATCCTTTTCTTTGCTGTCTGGTGATCCATACATCAGCCAGCAGGATCCCGGAAAATATGACGCCGCTGCTGTTGGCAACCTCAGTCCAGAAGCAGGCGGAAGAATATTTGGGAGAGAGATGGAGGGCAAAATGTTTTGCCTATCTGGGCAATACGGTTCTGATCGCTCAGCTGAAGAGAGAAACGGAGGTTTCAGAACTGACGGATGACTGTGACAGGTTCTGCCGTTATGTCCGCCGCATGGTGGGCGCGGTGGTCACTGTGGGAATCGGTATGGTATGTGAATCCCCCCTTGCTCTTTCACGGTCCTACGCCAGTGCCCGGGAGGCGGTTTCTTACCGGGCTATTTATGGAGCTTCCAGGGCGATCAATATGGGGGAGATTGCCCCAAGACAGATGAGGGGGGCAAAGTCAGACAGTGAGGCAGAGACCGGGAATCTGTTTAAAAAGATCCTGCTGGGGTCAGAGGAAGAAGTAAGAGAAGCTGCTGACAGGTATCTGGAGCAGCTGGCTTTGGGACTGAATTCCCTGCAGCAGCATCACATCGCAGTAATGGAACTGGTAACTGCTATGTACCGTTTTTCTGTGAATCATAAGCTTCCCATGGAAGAAAACTTTGGGGATATGAAAAAACTTTACAGCAGACTTCTTGAGATGGAGCCTACCGGGCTGAGAAACTGGATCATCAACACCAGCCTGGATTTCCGGGAAAAGCTGATCCTGGAAAGAAGCTGTTCTACGAAAACGTTTGTATCCAGGGCGGAGGAATATGTGAGGAGCCACTACGGGGATGAAGAACTTTCTCTGGATACAGTCTGTGAGGTTCTGGGAGTATCCAATTCTTACTTTTCCACTACTTTTAAGAAGGAGACGGGAAAATCTTTCATTGGCTATCTGACGGACTACCGTATGGATCAGGCGTCAAGGCTCCTGATTGAAACCAGTGAGAAAAGCTATGTCATAGCAAAAAATGTGGGATATGCAGATCCTAATTATTTCAGCTATGTATTTAAACGGAGATTCGGGGCATCTCCTTCCAAATACAGAACGGAGCATGGAGAAAGTGAAAACTAAATTTTTCAGTTATATAGAGAAGTTAAAGCCCACAGGAATCCGGTCAGTTCTTATGATCGTATTTTCTGTTATATCGATTTCCCTTATGCTGATCCTGGGGGTTGTACTGTATTTCAGGTTTTCTAATTCTGCACGGCAGGAAACCATACTGAGTACGCAGAAACTCATGGAGCAGACAGGAGAGAATCTGGAGGATTATCTGGTAGCAATGCGCCAGATATCAGATGCGGCTTACTACAGTGTGATCAAAGAGAATGATTTTGCCAAGGAGGAAGAAGTTATACAAAAAGGAATGAATCTCCTATATGAGGTAAATAAAGACAGTCTGCGCAGCATTGCCGTATACAACAATTACGGGAGCCTGATGGCGGCAGAGCCGGTGGTATCCCAGAAAGAGGATCCCAATGTCACCAGGCAGAGCTGGTACAGGAGGGCAATGGAAGAAATGGAAAATATGCATTTTTCTACGCCCCATATTCAGAATCTGTTTGATGATGCCGCATTCCGGTATTACTGGGTGATTTCTTTAAGCCGGGTGGTAGAGCTTACGGAAAACGGAGACAGCCGGATGGGGGTACTTTTGGTAGATATGGATTATTCCGGGATTTCACGGATGATGAATCAGATCAATACCTCCAACAACGGCCAGTATTATTACCTTTGCGACAGCAGCGGGGAAATCATTTATCATCCCCGCCAGGTACAGATCAGCAACAGGATCAGCAGCGAAAACAGCAGTACAGCTGCCGGATATAAAGAAGGAGTCCACAAAGAGAAATTCAATGGACAAAAAAGGACTGTGATCGTCAATACAGTCAGCTATACCGGCTGGAAGCTGGTAGGTGTGATTCCAAACTCTGTCTTTACTCACGGAATGATCAATATGCGGTATTTTATTATTCTTCTGATGCTGCTTACAGCCATGATGCTGATGATCGTCAACCGGGTGGTTTCCGACAGGATCTCCCGTCCTATCCTGAAGCTGAATCATTCAGTGAAAGAGTATGAAGCAGGAGAAAAACCGGATATCTATATCGGAGGATCTCTGGAAATCCGCCATTTAGGATACTCTATACAGAGGTCATATGAGCAGATTGACCGTCTGATGAAAGAAATCGTCCTGGAGCAGACGGAAAGGAGAAAAAGTGAGCTGGATGCGCTGCAGAGCCAGATCAATCCTCATTTTTTGTACAATGCCCTGGAATCTATTACCTGGATGGTGGAAGGAGAGAGAAACGATGAAGCTGTATTTATGATCTCACAGCTTGCCAGACTCTTCAGAATCAGCCTTTCGAAGGGGCGTACTGTGATCAGCATTAAAGATGAACTGCAGCATGCGGAGAGTTATATGAATATACAGAAAATCCGGTATAAAAACATGTTCTCAGTAGAATTTGATGTGGATCAGGAGGTCTGCTCCTATTGTACAGTAAAGCTGATCCTGCAGCCTATTCTGGAAAATGCCATCAATTATGGAGTCAGCGGTATGGATGACTGCGGAGAGATTAAAGTTACCGGAAGAAAACAGGGAGGAAATATTTTGCTTTCTGTGGAAGATAACGGGATGGGAATGTCAGAGGAGGAAGCAGGCCTTGTGCTTACAGACAGCAGCAGGATCCATAAACATGGTTCCGGGGTCGGGCTGGTGAATGTAAACAACCGGATCCAGATTCTTTTCGGAAAAGAATATGGTCTGCATATAGAAAGCGAACTGGATGAGGGAACCAAAGTTTTCGTCTGTATTCCTGCAGTTCCTTTTACAGAAGAGAACAGAAAGATACTGGAAAAGGGACATCTCTTCAGCAAAGAAGAGATTGCAGATAAGATACAAAGGGCAGATACATATGAAAAACAGTAGAAAAAATTTTATTGTAATCGAAGCAGTGCTGGCGGTGCTGGCAGCTGCCGTGACTGCTGCCATGCTCCAGGGGCAGAATGGAGACCGCCGAAATAAGATTTCGGTGATTGTACAGAATTCTGATGACAGTCAGTGGACGGCTTTTAAATATGGGCTGAAAATGGCGGCCGAGGATGCTGATGCTGAGATGTCTGTGGTCAGCACAGGAAGCAGCCTTACAGCAGAAGAGATGGAGAAGATCATCCAGCGTGAGACGGATAATGGCGCCGATGGTATACTGGTACAGCCTGTTCCGGGAGAAGACACGGCAGAGCTGCTGAAAAAAACAGATGCAAAGATCCCGGTGATGCTGGTGGAATCCGGGATGAAAGCGGAGGGGAAAGACTTAAATCTTTCTGTGGTGCAGCCGGATCACTATGCCTGCGGCAGGGATCTGGCCGAGGAACTTCTGAAAGACTACAGAGGAAATCTCCGGGGAAAGACCATGGGACTTTTTTTGGAAACAGAGGAAACAGAAGCCTCTTTACAGCGTAAAAAGGGATTTTGTGATGCCATAAGGGACGCGGGAGGTGAGATCAGCTGGTCAGTATCTGGTTTTTACGGGGCAGATGGGGAAAAGACGCTGCAGTCACAGCCATGGGTAGATTTTATCATTGCCTTTGATGACAGCAGTCTGACAGCGGCAGGAGAAGCCTCTGCAGCCAGAAATCTTCACGGAGCGCTGGTCTACGGAATCGGAAGTTCCACGGAGGCAGTTTATTATCTGGATACAGGAGCCGCCGAATGCCTGGTGGTTCCCGATGAATTTAATGTGGGATATCAGAGCCTCACAGAGATGGCCGGGAGACTGGAGGAAATTTTTTATGAGACTGAAGAAAAGACAGTTTCTCATACCGTACTCAGAAGAAATACGCTGTTTTCAGAGGAAAATCAAGAGCTTTTGTTTACCATGAGCCAATAAAGGGAGATACTATGAAAAGAAGAAAAATCGCGGCAGCGGTGCTGCTTTTTGCCATAAGCGCGGCAGGAGCTTCCGGCTGCCAGAGCAGCCAGGAGACCTTTGGGGAGAAAGTCTATGCAGGAGTAACATGTTATGATCAGAGTGATACTTTTGTCAGTGAACTTCTGGATTGTTTTAAAGAGGAACTGGAAAGTTATGGAGGAGATACGCTGGAGGTCAATGTGACAGTCCGGGATGCGGCTGGTTCTCAGAGGACACAGAACGACCAGGTGAAGGAACTGCTGGACGGGGGATGCAATGTGCTCTGTGTGAACCTGGTAGACCGGGCTGACCCGTCGGAGATTATTGATCTTGCCAGGGAGCAGGAGGTGCCGGTTATCTTTTTCAACCGGGAACCTGTGGCAGAAGATATGCTCCAGTGGGACAGGATTTATTATGTAGGTGCAGATGCAAAACAGTCAGGGGTCATGCAGGGAGAACTGGCGGCGGATGTCATACAGGGGGACAGCAGTATTGACCGGAACAGAGACGGGAAGATCCAGTATGTAGTCCTGGAAGGAGAGGCAGGACATCAGGATGCTATTATCCGCACAGAGAATGCGGTGGATACTTTAAGGAAGAAAGGAATTCAGCTGGAAAAGCTCAGTTATGGGATCGCCAATTGGAACCGTGCCCAGGCACAGACACGTATGATGCAGATCATCAGTGAACATCCGAATAAAATCGAGCTGGTTCTTGCCAATAACGATGATATGGCCCTGGGAGCTTTGGATGCGTACGAGAAGCTGAATGTTACAGAATCTGCTCTGCCGGTATTTTTTGGTATCGACGGTACAGAGGTAGGGCTTGAGGCAGTGGCAGATTCCAGATTATCGGGAACTGTCTATAATGATAAGGAAGGGCAGGGAGAAGCCATGGCAAAACTGGCGGTTTCCCTTATTACGGGAAAGGGAATGGAAGATATGGAATTTGAGAAGGAGCGGTATGTATATCTTCCCTATTCTAAAGTGACAAGCGAGAATGTGAGTGAATTCATAAGAAAGAGAGAACCGTAAACAGTTTCTCTTTAGATAAATGGAAAAAGAAAAAGCAGGGGATTCCTGCTTTTCTTATCTTCCGGAAAAGGGATTCATCCGGAGGAAGTTTTCTGTCTGGTAAAGGAAGAATTTTACATAGACACGTCGTTTCCTTGGATTGGTGAAAATTTCAGTGGAAATCTTCCAGATGGGGTGTCTTTGACGTCCTCTTAAGATGGGCTGAGCCAGATGAACATTAAAGAAATCAATCATTGGTCCCATAAGGAAAGCCGTGACAACTGTGCCGATTCCTACAAAGCTTAAGACAGCCGGGAGTTTTCCGCCTCCTGCAAGGAAAGCTGCAATGCCCACAGAGACGCAGATAAAGTCACTGATCATACGGCAGGTACGGAATTTTGCAAGCTTCCATTTATGTGCAGCGATCAGAGAAAGAGCATCATAGGTGGACACGCCCAGATCTGCAGTGAAATATAAAGACGCAGCGATGCAGGTAAGAAGAATACCTATGAGCAGACATGCCAGGCGGGCGGCAATCGTCAGCTCGGGAAAGAGATACAGGAAAAATTTATGTGAGTAATCTGCCACATATCCCAGGATGGTCAGATTGATCAGTGTGGCCAGCCCGATGTAATGCCGGTCAATCAAAAAGATAACAACTAAAGTGATGAGAGAGAAGGCGGTATACAGAGTGCCGTAGCTGATGGGAATCAGCTGGTTTAAGCCTGAATTAAAAGACTGATAAGGATCCACTCCAAAGGCAGCGAGTTTAAAGATACCTACGCTGATACCGGATAACAGTACTCCCACAATGCACATGATGATTCTTTTCTTTAACATTTCCATTTCAAAATCCCCACTTTTCCGGCGTGTGTTCCACACTCCAAATAATTTTTCTTTTTCAAACGATTATAATTATAGTAATCAGAATGAGAGAATTCTATAAATAAAATACAAATTTTTATCAATATAGTACCAAAAACGAAAAAGATAGATACTTAGATGATTTATGGAACAGTCACAAAGAAGAGCGTTTTTCAGTATGGAAAATCGACAATTTACATTGTAATAAAAGAGAAATTTTTCTATAATAGATATAGTATCGGCAGATTGTAAAAAACAGGAAACAGGAAAAGTATTTCTTGTTAAAAAATATACAAAAACAAGGAGAGGTTTGCATGGAACATAAAAAAGTTGTGACCAAGCCTTCTCTGGAGGAGGACAAAGTTCACGGTACCAGGGAATTTCCGGTGCAGGTGTATCGGGAGGGGTATGCTCAGTATCCCATGGGGATTATGGATATTCACTGGCACAGATACCTGGAACTTGATATTGTGATAAAAGGGAGGGCAAAGATACAGGAAGGTGACAGAGAATATATTTTGAACCGCGGAGAAGGGATTTTTGTAAACTCCAATGTGCTTCATAAATCCAGGGCGATGGGAAATCCCCGGGAGACAGAGCAGATAAGTGTCCTTTTTGCTCCAGAGTTTCTTGCACCTTTGGAGAGCGATATTTATAAGGAAGAGGTTCAGCCCTTTCTTGGACAGGACGGAATGAGGACAGAAGTGCTTTCTCCGGCAGTTCCCTGGCAGAGAGAAGTGCTCAGGCTTTGCGGTGAAGCAGAGGAGTGCTTCAGAAACATCAGGGGAAAACGTATGGAAATGCATCTGCTGCTGTGCAGGATCTGGAAGATTCTTGTAAATGAGGCAGAAGGACAGACCCCAGAAATCGGAAATGAGAACAGGATCCTCCAGGAGAGAGGGAGAAAAATGCTTTCTTATATAGAAGAACATTATGCAGAACCTGTGACAGCACAGGATCTGGCAGATGCGGCAAAGGTCAGCAGAACGGAGTGCTTCCGGTGTTTCCGGGAAGTAACTGGTCAGAAGCCTTTTGCATATTTAAACCGATATCGGCTGCGGCAGGCAGCAGATCTTCTGAAAAACACCGATCTTTCCATATGTGAGGTGAGCAGCCAGTGCGGATTCAGCTATCAGAGTTATTTTGGAAAATTATTTCGGGAAGCATACGGAATGACACCCTATGAATATCGGAAAATGGTGGACCGGAATCCGGGGCTGGGGGAATTGTAAATGTCTGGATTGTAAGCAGCAGAATGACTGTTTCCACAGGAACAGAAAGTGGTACATTTTACACAGAAACTATAGGATATGTGTAAAATGTATCATTTTTTTTTACTTGTTTTCCAGTATGTTTTATACATATTTAACATTGATTTTCCATAAGTGTGATAGTTTATGGAAATGTTTCCATGTAGAATACCATGTTGTAGGTAATCAATAAATGTAAAATTTTTATGGTAAAAACAAAGTAAACAGTAGGGAGGAGAAACGTTGTGTCAGAAATTATACTGAGGAACGTCTGTAAGCAGTTCGATAAGGAACACTACGCAGTAAAAGATTTTAATCTGGACATTCAGGACCGGGAATTTATTATCTTTGTAGGACCTTCCGGGTGCGGAAAATCCACTACGCTGCGTATGATCGCGGGGCTGGAGGATATCAGTGACGGGGAATTGTGGATCGATGGTGAGCTGTGCAACTATTATGAGCCAAAGGACAGAGGACTGTCTATGGTGTTCCAGAATTACGCCCTGTACCCCAATATGACAGTGTACGGAAATTTGGCTTATGCCCTGAAAATCCGTAAGGTGCCCAAAAAGGAAATTGACGAAAGGGTACATAAAGTTGCCAAGACACTGGAGATTGAACATCTTCTGGACCGTAAACCTGCAGCACTTTCAGGAGGACAGAAACAGCGTGTCGCTATCGGAAGTGCCATTATCCGGAAACCCAAGGCTTTTCTTATGGACGAGCCTTTATCCAACCTGGATGCCAAGCTGAGAGCTCAGATGCGTGTCGAACTTGCAAAACTCCATAAAGATCTGGCAACAACCATCATCTATGTCACCCATGACCAGACAGAGGCCATGACCCTGGGAACCAGGATCGTTGTTATGAAAGACGGAGTGGTACAGCAGGTGGAAGCACCCATCCAGCTTTATGATAATCCTGCAAATCTTTTTGTAGCAGGGTTTATCGGTTCTCCTTCCATGAATTTTTTCGACGCCTATGTGGAAGAGGAAAAAGGAAAAACCGTGCTCTATCTGGGAGATCAGTCAGGCAGCAGAAAGGTATACTTAAAAGGTGAAAAAGCAGAAATTGCCAGAGCAAGGGAACTTCACAAGAAAGTAATCCTGGGAATCCGCCCGGAAGATATTTATGAACAGAAAGACGCGGAGGAGAGAGGAATCCTGGAAGATACCGTGGGCGTGGAGGAAACCATAACTGCCAGAGAGATGCTGGGAGCAGAAGTCATTCTTTACTTTGATAAAAAAGGTAAGTCTCATGCAGTAAAACTCAGCCCGGAAAATCAGACACAGACCGGTGAAAAGATCCGATTTTATTTTGATCCGTCCAGAATCCATATTTTTGATCAGGGAACAGAAGAAAATATCTTTTACAGGGAGGAGATCAGGTAAAATGAATACAGAAAAAAAGAAAAAACTGAACTGGACCCCATACTGCTATCTCATACCATGTATGCTGGTGTTCGCCGTATTTTTGTTCTATCCGTTTTTCAAAACTATTTATCTGAGCCTTTTCCTCACAGATAAAATGGGACAGGCGAAGATTTTCGTAGGTCTGGAAAATTACATAGACCTTCTTACATCGGAATCATTTAGAAACAGTTTAAAAGTAACCTTGATTTTTGTTGTGATCGTTGTGGTGGGCGGCATGCTCCTGGGCCTGATCGCAGCAGTACTGTGCAACAAGGCATTCCCCGGAATCCGGTTTTTCAGTACCGCATATGCCCTTCCAATGGCGATCGCTTCCAGTTCTGCGGCTATGATCTTTCAGATCATGCTGCATCCCACTGTAGGTATTGTGAACAAACTGCTGGGGTTGGATATTAACTGGCTTAATGATCCGGACACAGCCCTTTACTGTGTAGCAATCCTGACTGCCTGGCTGAACAGCGGCATCAATTTCCTTTATTTTTCAGCAGGTCTTGGAAACATTGACGAGACCATCTATGAGAGAGCTTCCGTAGACGGAGCCAGCGGTGTGCAGCAGTTTTTCAGTCTGACACTGCCGGGACTTTCTCCCATTATGTTCTATACACTGGTAGTAAATATTATCCAGGCATTTCAGTCCTTCGGACAGATTAAGATCCTGACAGAGGGAGGTCCTGATGAAGCTACCAACGTTATTGTGTATTCCATTTACCGCGACGCCTTTTTTAACTATCGGTTCGGAAGCGCGGCAGCTCAGTCTGTGATCCTGTTCATTATCGTTATGATCATCACACTGATCATGTTCCGCATTGAAAAGAAAGGAGTAAGCTACTAATGAGTCAGTCAAATGATATGGCATTAAAAAGCCAGAACACCATCAGTAAAGAAGAGCTGCTGGCACTGAAAAAGGAGATGAATGCCAAGGCTTTTACAAAGAGAAGGATCCGCACAGGTTCCCGCCTGGTATTTAATATAATAGTAGCTTTTATCATGCTGCTTCCCCTGCTCTATGCGATCAGCATTGCTTTTATGCCCTCAGGGGAGCTCTTTACCACAGAATTAAACCTGGTGCCAAAGAATCCTACGGTGCAGAACTTTATCGACGCATTTACCAATGTGCCTCTGATCCGCTTTATCCTCAATTCCTTTATTATGGCAGGCAGTATTACCATCGGACAGATCATTACCTGTGCTCTGGCAGCCTTCGCCTTCTCTTTTCTGGAGTTTAAAGGAAAAGGAATTCTGTTCATGGTGGTCATGGCTACTATGATGGTTCCCGGAGAAGCAACCATTATTTCCAATTATCTGACTGTAGGTAATCTCGGAATGCTGGATACTTATCCGGTACTGATCGTACCTTACCTGACATCAGCAATGGGAATTTTCCTGTTCCGTCAGTTTTATATGTCCTTCCCTATGTCTTTGTACGAATCTGCAAAGCTGGACGGATGCAGTAACCTGAAATTTATTGTCAGGATCCTGATCCCGCTGACAAAATCCGCCATCGGAGCTATGGCAGTATACACTTTCATTAATGCATGGAATATGTATATGTGGCCGCTGCTGGTAACCGGCTCCAATGACATGAGAACGGTTCAGATCGGTATCAGTATGCTGAACAGCGTGGACTCCCAGTCCATCACCATGATGATCGCAGGTGTGGTAATCGTAATCATCCCCTCAATTTCCATCTTTATTGTGGGACAGAAACAGCTGATCCGGGGGATGTTCTCCGGCGCGGTAAAGGGATAAGCAGTAAAAAGTTAAGGATAAGGAAGAAAAAAGGAGAGAAAACATGAAGAAAAAAATCGTATCACTGGTATTAGCCGCAGCAATGGCCGCAGGTGCTCTGACAGGCTGCGGAGGCGGAAAGACTCTGGAAGAGCAGCAGGCAGCTGCTGCGGGAGGCAGCACGGAGGAAGGTGCAGAAGGAGATTCTGCCCAGAGCGTATCCATGGCAGCTGCAGATGAAGTGGACGGAACAGAAATCACCTTCTGGCATTCCATGGGCGGTGTTAATGGACAGGCCATTGATGAGCTGGTAAAACGGTTTAATGAGGAAAATGAATTAGGGATCACAGTGGTATCCGAGTATCAGGGAGAATATGATGATGCGCTGAACAAACTGAAAAGCGCGCAGATCGGCAATATGGGAGCAGACCTGGTACAGGTTTATGAGATCGGTACAAGATTCATGATCGATTCCGGCTGGATCATTCCCATGCAGCAGCTGATCGATGAAGACAGCTATGATCTTTCTCAGATCGAGCCCAATCTGGCTGC
>CALWHD010000138.1 GCA_944380235.1 uncultured Blautia sp. | reverse complement strand
GTCCTAAGATGTTCTTTTGCATCTTCTGTAAAGTAGCTACCCTCATAGATGTTCTGAATCTCTTTTTTTATCGCCCGGCTTTCTGAGCGTACCAGAAAATTTCCTTCGCTGCTGATCATATGAATATATCCCTGCCCGTTCAGCGCACTTTGATCGTCCAGGATATCGGAGAATATTTCGATGCTGTCACTGGCAACAAGAGCGCCGGTGACAGTTTCGTTGGTATATACAGGGATACTGTAGGCGAAAACAGATTCTCCCAGATTTTCATCGTAAAAGATCTTGGAAACTGTATCCTCGCCTGCCCACGCTTTTCTGATAATATCCTGGAGCATATCAGGAAGTGTGTCCACAGACAGATCTGTTTCTACGGAATGGTTTAGAGTCGCACGGATCCCAATGCCGGAGGTGCTGTAGTATGCCATTCTGATAAAATGATTCTGGTTGTTAGACTCGTACAGCTTTTGGGCAAAAGCATCTGTATCCATAGAATTGTTGAATTTAAAAAAGCTCTCCAGAGTATGCAAAGTCTGAAAGTCCGTATCAAACTGCCGGAAAATATAATTTTTATACTGTTCTGCCTCGGACTGCATCTGAGAATTTGTGGATTCTTCCAATATTTTGGCAAGAGCTGCAGAGACCAGGCTTCCGATCAGAAGGATGATCAAACTGACAAAGATTACGCAAAATGTTAATTTTTTCAAACGTTTTTGAATAAGCTTATCATTCATCTTATGTCCCTTTCTTTTTACTAATTTAATAATAGAGTAGGGAATGGGAGGTGTCAAGGAAAAGGAAATAGTAATCGAAAGATAAACCGAAAATAATGAGAAAAATAAGAAACATTGTCCTAGAGAAAAGGAAAAAATTTTTTTATAATAAGATCAGAATGAGTAAAGAGGAGGAAATGTGCATGAGTAAAGAAAAAGCTACGAATAGAATTCATTACTATAAAAATCAAAATGGTCCCGTTATCGGAGTCATTACTCAAAAAGTGATCACCCAGGACGGACTTTATTTCCGCGATATTAATGGAGACGGTAAGTTATGTGATTACAAAGACTGGAGAAAAACGCCAAAGGAGAGAGCGCAGGCGCTTGCAGAAGAGTTGTCTGTGGAAGAAAAAATCGGACTGTTGTTTTTAAGCTCCTGGAAAATGGGAGTCGAACAGGAAGATAAGGCGTTTGTAGATGAAACCGGACTGCTGGATGAAAAACCTGTGGAAAAAGGTTCTTCTATTTTTGCAGTGAACTCTACTGTGGGAACTACTGAAACGATCAAAGACTGGAAAGTCCGTAATTTCATTTTAAGAGGAAATCCAAAACCCGATGAACTGGCAGACTGGATCAATGAGTTAAACAGTATTGCGGAAGAAGGAGAGCATTTTGTACCGGTTATGATTGTTTCTAATTCCAGGAACGAAAATGGAGAGATTGTTTTCGGTATGAATGACGCCGCAGGTGTATTCGCCACATGGCCGGGTACTATGGGGATCGCAGCAGCCGTTAAAGGCAGCAGTATAGAGATCATTGACGATTTCGCCGACTGTATCAGAAGGGAATGGAACGCAACAGGCATGAGAAAAGGTTATATGTATATGGCTGACTGTGCTACAGACCCCCGCTGGCAGAGGACCTACGGAACCTTTGGCGAAGATCCGGAACTGATCGCAAAAATATTTGAACACTTAATACCCGGGGTACAGGGGAGTGAAGAAGGTGTCACAACGGATGGTGTTGCTCTGACTGTGAAGCACTTTCCGGGAGGAAGTGCCAGAGAAAATGGATTTGATCCTCACTACAGACAGGGGCAGTGGAATGTTTATCAGACAGAGAACAGCCTTCAGAAGTATCATATTCCTGCTTTCCGTACAGCAGTGGAGAAGAAGGCTTCCTCTATCATGCCCTACTATGCAAAGCCTGCAAAGGAAAAGAGCAGAGAGCAGTACGACTGCAACGGAAAACCAGTGGAATGGAAATCGGTAGGATTTGCGTTTAACCGATTTTTTATTGATGAAATGCTGAGAAAGCAGATGGGATTTCAGGGGTATATCAACAGTGATTCCGGTATCATGCAGATGATGGCATGGGGTGTGGAAGAACTGGAAATCTGTGAAAGAGCAGCCCTTGCAGTCAACACTGGTGTAGATATCATCAGCGGTTCTTATGATCTGGAAGATGCTATGGAGGCATACAGAAGAGGACAGGAAGGCTACTATACCACACAGGGGCATAAAGTGCCGGAAGGATACCGTGCGGAAGATATTACTCTTACAGAAGAAGCGCTTACCAGGGCGGCAGCGCGTACACTGGAGGAAAAATTTGCACTGGGAATGTTTGAGAATCCGTACCGTGATCCGCAGGAAGCAGTGAAGGAAGTAGCATGTGAAAAAGACTGGAAAAATGCGGCGGATATACACCGCAAATCTGTAGTTCTGCTGAAAAATGACGGTACACTTCCTCTTACACAGGAGAAGCTGAAAGGGAAAAAAATCTATGCAGAATGTTTCTGCAAGACAGAGGAGAACGCCAAAAAAGCCACAGAGGAATTGAAAAAACAGCTTTGCGCATGGGAAGGTGCAGAACTGACAGAGATACAGGAGGAGGCAGACTATGCACTGCTGTTCCTTACTCCGAGTTCAGGGGAGTATTTCCATGCTACACCAGGTTATCTGGAACTGGATATTTGTGAAAACAAGGAAGTATGCGATGTGGATGAAGAGGGAAGACCTGCACAGACCACCCATCTGGAGACTACACTTTCGGGAGCAGGTAAGATCAGAAAAATCTCAGAAATTCTTCATGAAAAAGGTGGAAAAGTGATCACGAATATTAATTTTACTCTGCCTTGGCAGCTGGGAAATGCAGAACCATATGCAGATGCACTGCTGGCAGGATTTGATACGTATCCTTCCGCTGTTCTGGATGTGATCTCAGGCAGTTTTTCTCCTGTAGGGAAGATGCCCATTACTCTGCCGAAAGGAGATGAAGTTCTTACAGTAGATAAGGAAGGAGTCTGTATCTCACCTAATGATGTTCCAGGATATGACAAGGATCTTTATATGCCGGAAGAAATGAAGGATGAGAACGGAAAAGCCTATGCATACAGAGATTCAGCAGGGAATTATTATGAGATGAACTTCGGATTGAGGTATGAAAAATAATTTTATAAATTAGAGTTATGGCAGATATAGATAATAGGATATTGCGGAACTTTTTTTGAAAAACAGATTGACAATTAAAGGATTTTAGAATAAGATAATGTTAACAAAAGCAAAACCGATGAGAAAGAGGAGTAAGCTTTAAAAGAAATCACAGAGAGCGGCAGATGGTGGAATTGCCGTATGGATTTTATAGCTGAATGGACTTTCGAGGGCAGTCTGAAATGAAAAGAGTAGGCGCTGTCGGGAACCGAACCCGTTATCAATCAGGAGCGTATGTTAGTACGTGAGAAAGTGGACATATTGTCAAATTGAGTGGTACCGCGATAATGAAATTTTTGAATTTTGTTACCGTCTCATGTTTTATATAGAATTTGGATTCTATATAAAATGTGAGGCGGTTTTTTTATATTAAAAACTTAGTTATCCGCAAAAATCCTATTAGATTTGACAGACTGGAAGCTTTGCAGTTATCGGCTCCTTTGCTTTTGAAATTAAGAAAAAGGAGAACCAAAAAGATGAAAAAAAGAGTATTAGCAGTAATTTTGGGAGCAGCAATGATGACAACAGTTTTTGGCGGCTGCGGAAAAGCGGAAGAAGTATCAGCAGGGAGTACAGGGGCAGAGGCCGTTTATACGATTGGTATTTCCCAGTTTGCTGAACATGGATCGCTGGATAACTGCAGAGAGGGATTTCTTGAGGGACTGAAAGAAGAAGGGATCGAAGAGGGAAAAAATCTGGAGATCAAGCTGAGTAATGCGGATTCTGATACCGGAACGGCCGCTCAGATCGCGGAAAGCTTTGTGTCTGATCAGGTGGATCTGATCTGTGCTATCG
>CALWHD010000137.1 GCA_944380235.1 uncultured Blautia sp. | reverse complement strand
GCCCATTAAGGTCACTGTACTGCCGATGTCCGCCTTTGTCACTTCTGTACATCTGTGGCTTCTCTTCAGCCCCTTCATTGATTCTGCCATTGTCTGCATTCTCCTTCAATCTATTCTTTCCAGTCTTCCTTACAGCTCTGTGTCGTTGTATACTTCTTCGATCACGCTGTAGCCTTCATTGGCGAGCTGTTCCTTCTGGAATTTCTTGTTCTTCTTAGCATATACAATATTAATGCTCTGTCCTGCACTTCTCTCTTCGCCCGCTTTCTTCATAACCTCCAGAATCTTTTCAGAGGACAGCTTTTTATCCAAAAGATAGGCTTTTTTCTCTTTTGCGCCGGGAACCTTAAATCCTTTTTCCATCAACAGCATAACAATACGCTCAAATCCGATGGAAAATCCGGTTGCCGGTGTAGGTGTACCTGTAAATTTTCCGATCATCTCGTCGTAGCGTCCGCCGCCGCCTACGCTTCCTGCAAATCCATCAATGGAAATCTCAAAGATAGGTCCTGTATAATAGGACATTCCTCTTACCAGGGTGGGGTCAAACTCCAGTGTGAAGTTTGCTGTCTTTGCCTGCATAACGCTTTCAATAATTGTAGTAAGATCATCCGCAACCTTAGGATCCAGATATCCTTCCAGTTTTTCCCTGCAGTATTTTACTCCGTCCACACCGGAACCCATCGTCTTAAACAGTTCCATGTATTTCTCCACGCCTTCTTTATCAAAACCGGCTTCAATCAGTTCGGCTGCGACACCTTCTGTTCCGATCTTATCCATTTTATCCAGAATGATAAATACCTGGGTAAAAGATTCTTCCGGGAATCCGCTGTAGGCTGCCATTGCTTTTAAGATTCTTCTGTCATTGATGCGAATGGTAAAGCTGTCAAAATCCAGTTTTCCTACCAGAGTGGAAGTAGCCAGGATCACATCGATCTCCGCAAGGAAAGTAGGATCGCCTAAAATATCGATATCACACTGCATAAACTGACGAAAACGTCCTCTCTGGGGACGGTCAGCACGGAATACATTCCCGATGTGCAGCGCCTTGAACGGCTGCGGAAGTTCGTTGGCATTATTGGAGTAAAAACGGCATAAAGGCACGGTCAGGTCATAGCGCAGACCGCTGTCTACCAGGTCATTTTCTTCCTTTGCCTCGCTGATTTTTAATTTTTCTCCTCTTTTTAAAATACGGAAAATCAGTTTTTCATTGTCTCCGCCCTGTTTGCTGGTAAGATTTTCGATGTGTTCCACACAGGGAGCTTCCATGGATGTAAAACCAAACTGTTTGTAGGTTTCCTTGATCAGTCCGATAACATAGTCTCGGATTTCCATCTCCTGAGGTAAAATATCTTTCATACCTGTTACTGGTTTTTTCTTCAACTGCATCTCTTTTTCTCCTCTCATCACTCTTCTTCATGGACTGCGCTTAAAAAGGCAAGAAACACCTTCATATCAAAATTTTTCACTTCATCGATCATCATGCCCACAGCGGCCTCACTTTGAAATGCATCCCGGTAAGGCCTCTTTTCGGTCAGGGCGGCATAGGTATCGCACACTCTCAGTATCCTGCTTCCCAGAGGAATATGTTCTCCTCTCAGATTTTCCGGATAGCCGCTGCCGTCATAATTTTCGTGGTGGTAGTAAATCGTCTCCAGAATAAACTTTGAATACCCCCGGTCTTTCAGCACCTCACAGCCAAGCTGGGGATGTCTGCGGACATATTTTATTTCTTCCACTACCAAAGGGTTTTCATTTCCTGAGACGTACCCGGACAGACGCAGCTTTCCGATATCATGAAGAACGCCTGCAACAGCCAACTCGTAGCACTGTTCTTCCGGCAGCTTCAGCTGCTTTGCCACAGCATAAGCCAGATTGCTCACCTGGATGCCGTGCATGATCTCTGTTTCCAGGTCATAACTGATCACTTTCGTTTTTACTTCAGCCATGTTTCAATCCCAACTCTTTTTCTCTCAATCATTTCATCGATGCGGGCAATATAGCTGGCCACATCTTTTACATTTTCTGTCCTCTCAATGCGTTCTCCGTTCTGGAAAACATACTTTGTGGAGGCTCCCGCCCCTGCAGCGATAATGGATTGTTTCTCCTCCATAATAAGTATATTGTAAATTCCGGCTTTGTCAACTTTCGCATAGCCGATATTTTCCAGGTTTCCGCACATATTTTTCTGGCGGTACAGATAATAGGGACCCATCTGGCACTCATAAGCATATTTCATTGCCAAGTCCATGATTTCCTGATTATTCTCAAACTCCATTTCCTTATACTGGTCCCGGAATATGTTCAGTCTCGCTGCACGCTTCACCGCAAGAGAGTGAACAGTCAGGCTGTCCGGATCCAGTTTTTTGACTTCTGAAAGAGTATGACGCACATCTTCTATATGCTCTCCCGGAAGACCAACGATCAAATCCATATTGATATTATTAAATCCACATTCCCTCGCCAAAGCGAAGGCGTGTCGTGTATCCTCCACTGTATGCTTTCTTCCGATAAGATCCAGCGTGGACTGGTTCATAGTCTGAGGATTTACGGAAATCCTGGTAACAGGAAATTCCCGGATTGCCAGCAGCTTCTCTCTTGTAATGCTGTCCGGGCGCCCTGCCTCGATGGTGTATTCTTTTGTCTGGTCTACAGGGAATTTTTCCTGAATATGCTTCAGAAGCCTGCGAAGCTGTTCCGGCTCCAGAGTGGTGGGTGTTCCTCCTCCTATATAAATGGTATCCAGCGTCTTGTTTTTCATCGCTTCAGAAATAAAATCCAGCTCTTTCAGCAGAGCGTCCAGATACTCATCCACCCTGTCTCTCCACCGTTCTAAAGGAGAAGAACTAAAGGAACAGTACAGACAGATACTGGGGCAGAACGGAATGCCCACATACAGGCTGTACCCGTTCTGGTAATCAATATTCTTTAATAAATCCCTCTCCCTGTTGGCAATGGTTATGGAAAGGGCTGTCTTTTCATTGCTGGTAAAGTAAGTCTTCCGCATATAATCCGCCGCCTGGGCATTACTCATGCCGGATTCAATAAGCCCCATAGCAATCTTGGTAGGACGTATCCCTGTCAGATTCCCCCAGGGAAGAGTTCTCCCTGTCTCCTGCACCAGCAGCCGGTATAAAACTTGTTTTAATTTATTTTTCCTCAGCTTCCTGTCCTCTTGTTCATGGAAGGGCGCACATTCCTGCAGGGAATGCTCTCCGGTCAAAAGCCGGATGGACACCTGTTCTCCATAAACAATGGATACCAGCATCTCATATTCTTTTTCCTCATGTTCCTCTTCTGTACAGAACATTTCAATCTCTGCCTTAGGATAAAAAGCTTTCAGCAGAGTATATGCATCGTATTCAAATTCACGTTTGTTAAATGAGATTCCAATCATGAGACTTTATCTCTTTCTTTATAAATATGGATTGTGCTGTTTTTCAAATCCCGCATCGGTCTGCTCCCCATGTCCCGGGAAAATATCCGCATCTTTCGGCAGGATATCCAGCACTTTATGCAGACTTCTTCTGATCTCGCTCATGCTGCCGGTAGGCAGATCCGTCCTTCCGCAGCTTTGGCAGAAAATAGTGTCTCCGCTGAGACACACATTTTCCTCCGGAAGCCAGTAACAGCAGGAACCTGCTGTATGCCCCGGACTTAAGAGCATATGGATCTCAAAACCTGCCAGGGTAAACACTTCCCCGTCTGTAAGGTAATGGTCCGCCTTGACACTGCAGGGCATGCCGCTCCACCCCGCGGAAAGGTTCAGTGTGGTGTCGAGCAGGAGTTTCTCCTCTTCTGCTGCAGCATACACAGGGATATGATAATGCTCTCTCAGTTCCCCTGCTGCCTCAATATGATCAAAATGTCCGTGGGTCAGAAGGATTCCTGCCGGTTTTCCGCCCAGGGTTAAAAGAGCCTGTATAATTCTGTCCGGCTCTGCTCCCGGATCCACGATGAGGATTTCCTGGGATTCTTTATTTTTCAGGAAATAGCAGTTGGTCTGCACAGGACCAACCACCACTCCTCTCAGTATCAGATTCTTCATATTTTCTCCTTATCCCACAGTACGTTCAATGTCCTTGACGCTCTCGATCTGCCGGATCTTCTCGATCAGACTATTCAGTTCTTCCTTACTTCCTACTTCAAAAGCAATGTTGATGGTAGCCATCCCCTGTTTGCTCGTTCTTGTATTCAGCGAAGAAATATCAATCTTGCGCTCTGTGAAAATTTTGGATATATCCACGATCAATCCTGTCCTGTTATACGCATAAACGTTCAGCTCTGCAATATAACGCTCCCCGGCTTCATTCTCCGGCGCCTGCCATTCCGCGTCGATCAGGCGGTTTCTGTCTTCCAGTGGCATGTTGATAACATTAATGCAGTCTGTCCTATGGATGGTAACACCTCTGCCTCTGGTAACGTAACCTACGATTTCATCTCCGGGAATAGGGTTGCAGCACTTTGAGAACCTTACCGCAACATCGTGAATTCCCTTTACCACAATGCCTCCTTTGGATTTTGCCACATGAAGCTTTTCCTTGTGGTCTCCGGTAGCTTCCAGAACCTTCTCATCCGTTAATTCCGCCTTATGGTCCTTATTGTAAAGTTCAAGAAGCTTATTTATGATCTGTCCTTCTTTTAAGCCGCCGTGCCCCAGCGCTGCCATAACAGAATCCCAATCCCGGAATCCGTACTTCTTCATCAGCCCTTCCTGATACTTCGGCTTTAAAAGATTGCTTAGTGTAATAGACTTGATTTTTGCATATTGGGCAAGCATCTCCCTGCCCTTTAAAATATTGTCTTCCTTTAACTCCTGTTTGAACCACTGATTGATCTTATTCTTTGCCTGAGTGCTCTTTACCACCTTCAGCCAGTCCCTGCTGGGACCTCTGGAGTTCTGGGAAGTAATGATTTCCACCTGATCCCCTGTCTTGATCACATATTCTATGGGAACCAGCTTACCATTGACCCTGGCGCCTACCATCTTATTTCCCACCGCGCTGTGTACGCTGTAGGCAAAGTCAATAGGCGTGGAGCCGTTGGGAAGTGTTTTCACATCTCCCGCAGGAGTAAAACAGTAAACGCTCTCTGAAAACAGATCCAGATCGCTTTTTAAGAGACTTAAAAACTCTTTGTTGTCTGACATTTCTCTCTGCCACTCCAGAATCTGACGCAGCCAGCTCATCTTCTCCTCTTCTGACTGAGTGACATTGCTCTTGCCTCCGTTATTGGAGACTTCTTTATACTTCCAGTGTGCCGCAATACCGTATTCCGCTGTCCTGTGCATCTCAAAGGTACGGATCTGAATCTCAAAAGGCTGCCCGTTCGGCCCGATCAGCGTAGTATGCAGTGACTGGTACATATTTGGTTTTGGCATTGCAATATAGTCTTTGAACCGCCCGGGAATGGGCTTATACATCTCATGGATGATACCCAGGCTGGCGTAACAGTCTTTCACTGTATCTACGATGATCCTCACTGCAAACAGATCATAGATCTGATCCAGGGTCTTATCCTGGTTGACCATCTTTTTATAAATACTGAAGAAATGTTTGATCCTTCCGTCTATCTGAGCGTGTATCCCGGCATTTTCTATGTGCTTTCTCACATCGCTTACGATTGCAGCGATAAATGCTTCTCTCTCACTTTTCTTTAAATTGATCTTCTCTACCAGATCGTAATAGACATCCGGTTCCAGATATTTTAAGGAAAGATCGTCCAGTTCTATCTTCACCTTGGAAATACCCAGCCTCTGGGCAATGGGAGCGTAGATATCCATGGTCTCCCGCGCCTTTTCCTTCTGCTTATGAGGCGGCATATATTTCAGTGTTCTCATATTATGCAGCCGGTCCGCAAGTTTGATCAGGATTACCCGGATGTCCTTCGCCATGGCAAGAAACATCTTTCTCAGGTTTTCCGCCTGGACCTCCACCTTATCGGCAGAATAATTTAATTGTCCCAGTTTCGTGACTCCGTCTACCAGCAGGGCAACTTCATCACCGAATTCCCTGGCGATCTCTTCTGTGGTCATCACCGTGTCCTCCACTACATCATGGAGAAGACCGGCTACAATAGTTTCTTTATCCAGTTCCAGATCTGCCAGGATGATCGCCACACACAAGGGATGGATAATATATGGTTCCCCGGATTTTCTCACCTGTCCTTTATGGGCAGTGTCGGCAATATGAAATGCCTTTTCTATCATGGAAATATCTGTGGAAGGATGATACTTTTTTACACTGGCGATCAATTCCTTATATAATACCGACGGGCTGGTGAAATCTTCCATAGACTTGACGCTGGCGTCTGCCTTGCGGATCTTTTCCACCTCTTCCGGCCGCAGGGTTGTTTCTTTTTTTACTTCCATTCTCTCACCTGATTTCTATTTTCCCTCATATCGAATAACTGACGCCACATCATATTTTTCCAGCCGTTCTCTTCCCTTCAGTCCGGCGAGCTCCATAAGGAACACGATCTTAACCACTGTCCCGCCAAGCCTTTCCACCATTCTGGCGATGGCTTCTATGGTTCCGCCTGTAGCAATCAGGTCGTCTACAATTACCACTTTCTGTCCCGGCTTTATAGAATCTTTATGCATCTCTACTGTTGCGCTTCCATACTCCAGGTCATAACTCTCTTCAATGGTCTCGCAGGGAAGTTTCCCTTTCTTCCGCACCAGGACAAAAGGCTTATGTAAATTATATGCAATGGGTGCGCCGAAAACGAAGCCTCTGGACTCTGCTCCTACGATTACATCTGCCTCTATATCTTCCAGAAGCTTCTGCATGGAATCCACAGCAAGGGCAAAGCCGTCTGCATCCTCCAGGACACTTGTCACATCACGGAAAATAATCCCCTCTTCTGGAAAATCAGGAATACTTCTTATATAATCTTCCAGCTCTTTCTTTTCACAACTTCCCATACTCTCTTCTATCCTCCATCGAAATTTGTCGCAAATCTGATTTTCGTGTGATTTTTAGTATATCATCTTTTCAGGAATGACGCAAATATATTTTGCCGGCTCCTGTTCTCCCGTACCTCTGCAGGCTTATCTCAGGCTCTGGACTGTCATTTCAATGCTTTCCCGTCCCCGAAAGGCGTTGACCGCGGGGTAATAGATGATATCCCAATGTTCTTTTTTCCTGATTTTATGCAGAAATTCATCTCCATCGCCGAACCAGATTCCCTCTGCCGAAAAACCAAATTCATCTGTAAGGAGCATTTTCACTACATTTCTGTTTTTACCAAAGATCCGGCAGCCAGTGATCTTCATGTTTTTCTGGGCAAAAACAGGCTTTGTATTCCCTTTTCCGAAAGGCTCCAGCTGAGAGATCTGACGGATGAGAGGAATTGTCACATAAGACATGGGCATAGGCACATCAATGACGATCTTTTCCACCATATCCTCCTGTGTCAGAACACAATTCTCGTTCAGCTTTTTCCGAAATGCTTCTATGTTTTCTTCCGGAAGAGAGAGACCTGCCGCCATGGGGTGCCCTCCAAATTTGCTTAAAAGCTCCCTGCACTTTACCAGCTCCTGAAACATGTGATAGCTCTCTATGGAGCGTCCGGAGCCTTTCACGCCCTCCTCTGCCTTAGTCAGGACAAAAGTAGGCCTGGTATAGCGTTCGCGTATTCTTCCGGCAATGATACCTGCCAGACTTTCATGACAATCCGGCAGGTAGATCACCAGCACCCGGTCATTTTTCAGTCTCGTATTCTCCACCAGCCGGACAGCCTGTTCCACACCCTTTGCCGTCATGTCTTTTCTGCTGTCATTTAACGCCTTCAGGTCCTCCGCAAGGACAGATGCCTCTTTGGGATCCTTTGTGAGCAGCAGGTTCAATGCTCTCTTTGCTGTACTCAGCCTTCCGCTGGCGTTCATGCAGGGTCCTATGATAAAGCCGATATGATAGGCACTGATCTCCCTGTCTTCCAGATTATTGACACGAAGCAGAGCTTTTAAACCTTCATTTTCTGTGTCCCGGATACGTACCAGTCCTTCCTTTACCAAAATCCTGTTTTCATCTTTCAGATCCATCACATCTCCTACTGTGGCAATGGCCGCAAACTGGATGAATTCTTCCGTCTCCTTTTGGGGAATTCCCATCTTCTCATATAAGCCGCAGATGACTTTAAAAGCAACCATTCCTCCGCAGATCCCCTTAAAGGGATAAGAACACCCCTCCTGTTTTGGATTCACGACTCCGTCCGCCGCAGGCATAAATGTCCGGATACTGCCGTCCGCCTGCTCTTCATAAGGAATCTCATGATGGTCTGTGATCAATACAGTCATTCCCAGAGATTTCGCATAGGCAACCTGTTCTATCGCGCTGATGCCATTATCGCAGGTAAGAATCGTATCTACTCCCGCTTCATCTGCCAGCCGGATCAGTTCTTCACTGATCCCATACCCGTCTTTCATCCTGTCCGGAATATCTACATCTGCCACAGCTCCTGCCCTTTTCAGTCCCTGCAGCAAAATATAGGTAGAGCATATTCCATCAATATCATAATCCCCGATGATCCTGATTTTTTTCTTATTAAGAATCTTATCTTCTAAAATCTCCAAAAGTCTGTCCATGCCTTTTAAAAGGCTCCAGTGGTGCAGGGAAGAAAGTTTGCCGTGAAGATACCTGTCGATCTCCTCCTCTGTGATCAAATCACGGTTTCGTATCAGTCTGGCGATCACCGGATCGATACCGAATTTTTTCCCGATTCCCTGAAAATCTGCACTCTTGGCAGCTACTACCCATTTTTCCATCTCATCCTCCGCTTTCTATGTAACTGGAAAAAGGGCTGCCGCACACAGCAGCAGCCCCCTGTTCCTATTTTGCTTTTTTGATTTTTGTCTTCATTACATACCACAGCGCTCCCGTAATACATACAGATGAATATGCGCCGCATACAATACCTACCATCAGAGGCATGGCAAATTCACGTATGGAAGATACTCCCATGACAAACAGCAGGAATACCATAATAAATGTCGTCAGGGATGTATAAATACTTCTTGTCAGCGTCTGTGTAATGCTTCGGTTCACCAATGTCTCCAGGTCATCCTTTGTCTTCATGGCCATATTTTCGCGGATACGGTCGAAAATGACAATGGTAGCATTAATAGAATAACCTACAATCGTCAGCATACATGCAATAAAATTGCTGCCCACGGAAATTCTTGAAACAGCATAGAACGCCAGCACCACCAGTACGTCATGGAGCAGTGCAATAACCGCGCTGCTTGCAAACCGCAGATCTTTAAACCGGAACCAGATATACAGCAGCATCAGAACTGTAGAGAGCAGAACTGCCTTCACTGCATCCATGCGCATCTCGCTGCTGACAGTGGATGAAATACTTTCCGCGGTAATATCTGTCTGTTCCAGTCCGAACTCATCCATCAGTGCCTGATCTAATTTTTCTCTGGTATCTGAATCCAAAGTAACTGTCTTGATAATGACCTGATTGCTTCCTACCACTTTTGTGGCCTGTACATTTTTGTCTCCTGTCACTTCTTCTACCAGAGGTGTCACCTGAGAATCAATCTCGTCAATGGAGAGATCTTCCTTGAATGCAACACTGGTGGAAGTACCGCCCATAAACTCAAGGCTGTAGGAAAGAGCCTGTCCTGTTGTTTTGCTGTAAACAGCCATAACTACCGGGCCGGTGAGAACCAGGATAATGGACAGTGCAAAGAAGATTTTCCTCTTCTGCAGGAATTTAATAGGTTCTCTTTCCTTTCTCTTCCCATAGAACTTTTCGTCCCTCACACCTACAGCATAGATCGCCTGGATCAGGAACCTGGAGATCACCAGAGCTGTGAACATAGACAGTACAATACCAAGAGCCAAAGTCTGGGCAAATCCCTTAACTGTACCGGAACCCATCCAGTTCAGCACAAAAGCGGCAATCAATGTAGTTATATTTCCGTCGAAAATAGCAGAAAATGCTTTCTTAAATCCATTCTGAAAAGCAGTTCTTACGGTTTTCCCTGCCGCAATTTCCTCCTGAATGCGGGCATAGATGATAACATTCGCATCCACCGCCATACCGATAGAAAGGATAATACCAGCAATACCCGGCAGTGTCAGTGTCAGATCAAATGCATTTAATGCGATCAGATCCAGACATACATAAATAATCAGGGCAACACCCGACACCAGTCCCGGAATTCTGTACACAAAAATCATAAACAGAATAATCAGAACCAGACCTACTGCAGCTGCATACAAACTGGTGGAAATGGCTTCTTCTCCCAGCTGTGCCGCAACCACATTGGACCGGATCTCATTAAGTTCCAGCTTAAGCCCGCCGATACGAATAGTGGATGCCAGATTTTCTGCTTCCTGAGCATCTGACATACCAGTAATCTGAGCATTTCCGTCTGTAATCTCATTCTGTACCTCAGGAACGCTGACAAACCCATCGTCGTAGTAAATACCAATGCTGTCGTTGCCGGCTTCCACAGCCGCTTTCGTGGCTTCTGCAAACTTTTCTTTTCCCTCATCGGTAAGTGTCAGACTGACTACGTTCTGATTATTGCCGAGACTGTCCTGTCCCACAGCAGCCTGAGCATCTTTCACCTCTGTTCCGGTGAGGACAATTCCGCCGCTTTCTTCTATCTCTTCAATACTCTTTGTCAGTTCGTATTCCCCTGTCTGCGTATTCAGAGAATAGTTTTCATTTCCGTCTGCATCCTTATGTGCAATAAAGTACAGAGAACCCGGTTTTCCAAGCTCTTCCAGAATCGCATTTGCATCTGTCACACCTGGTATTTCCACGTTGATCCTGTTTTCACCTTCCTGATAAACCTGTGCTTCTGTACTGTACTGTTCCACACGTCTCTGCAGTTTATAAATAGTATCTGACATCTCATCAGCAGTAGGAGACTCTTTTGAAGCCTCAAAAGTAATGCTGACACCGCCTGACAGGTCAAGCCCCGTGTGAATATGTTTTGCAGCGCCTGTGCCTGTAGGTCCGATTCCCACCGCTGAAGTGAAAATCAGAAATCCTGTAATCAGTACGGTCAGTACTAAAACAAGAATACCTCTGTTTTTCTTCATTGTTTTTCCCTTCTTTACTTTTTTGTTTCTTATGCTTCTGCTGCTTCCGCCGCTTTCAGCATGATCGCACATTCTACCCGCTTTCTCTGAAGTTCACAGCCCAGATCATAAACATCATTGATAGAGCCGTGGAAATTGTAAGAGTTAGCCGCGCATCCGCCGCTGCAGTAAAATTTAGCAAAGCAATTCTGGCATTTTTCTTTTGCGTAGACATTGCATTCCTTGAAATTTTCGCAGATATCTGTGCGTTTCACCCCGTCCCATACATTTCCCATGAGGAATTTTTCTTCTCCTACAAACTGATGGCAGGGATACAGGTCTCCCCAGGGCGTCACTGCAAGATACTCAGTTCCGGAACCGCAGCCGGAAAGCCTCTTATATACACAGGGACCGCCTGTGAGATCGATCATGAAATGGAAGAAATTAAAGCCTTTTCCTTCTTTTCTCCTTTTGATCATTTCTTTTGCCAGTGTATCATATTCTTCACAGATCTTGGGCACATCTTCCCAGCGCAGTGCGTACTCTTCTTTTTCGTCCGCCACTACAGGTTCCACGGAAATCTGGTCAAATCCCAAATCTGCAAGGTGAAGTACGTCTTTGGAGAAATCAAGATTATGGCGGGTAAATGTTCCTCTTGCATAGTAACTCTTTTCTCCCCTGCTCTCAGCAAATTTCAGGAATTTCGGAACCACCAGATCATAACTTCCCGCACCTTTTCTGAAAGGACGCATAAAATCATGAACTTCTTTTCTTCCGTCAATACTCAAAACCACATTATCCATTTCTCTGTTGGCAAACTCCATCACCTCATCATCCAGGAGAACACCATTGGTAGTCAGAGTAAACCGGAACTTCTTCTGATGAAGTTTTTCCTGTTCCCTTCCGTAAGCCACCAGATCTTTTATTACCTTCCAATTCATCAGAGGTTCCCCTCCGAAAAAGTCCACTTCCAGATTTTTTCTGTTCCCGGAATTGGCGATCAGAAAATCCAGTGCCTGTTTCCCTACTTCATAGGTCATCAGTGCCCTGCGGCCGTGATACTCTCCCTCTTCTGCAAAGCAGTAACGGCAGGCAAGGTTACAGTCATGGGCAATATGCAGGCAGAGTGCTTTCACTACAGTCTGCCTTTCCTTAAAGTGTTCTATGGCATTGCGGTAGATATCCTCTGTAAAAAGCATATCCTGGTCCTTTAATTCCTGGATCTCCTGAAGCGCTGTCTGGATATCTTCTTCTTTATAGGTACCTTTCAGTTCTTCTGCGATCTGGGTATTATCCTTGCCCTCGTCCAGAAGTCCGATGGCATCATATACCAGCTCATCCACAACATGTACGGAACCGCTGTTCACGTCCAGTACGATGTTGTATCCATTATTTTTATAACGATGAATCACCGTATTTCCCCTTTCTCAAATTATCCTTTGTCCTGTGCTCTCGCGAAAAGAAGCAGCGGCTTTGATACCGCTGCTTTCACCAACGTTTCACCTTAATCTCGGGAAAAGCAGATGCATCTGACTCCCCCTGTCATGATTCAAAACGTTTCCTTATAAAACTTATGATTATTTGTGTTCACAGCTCTGATTTCCTACTGTGCAGGAAGTCTTGCATGCGGACTGGCAGGATGTCTGACATTCGCCGCAGCCGCCTTTTTCACTGTGTTCTGTAAGCTTTTTGTATTTAATGTTTTGATATGTTCCATCACATAATCCTCCTGTATATAATTCTTTGACATCTAGCGGTATTATAGCATAGGTGCAACCGCCAGGCAAGCATTTCTTTTGTTTTCCTTCAGGAAAGCATTCCGCCAAGACCACCGCCAAGAATACAGAGAAAGAAGGTCATTGCCGCTTCTTTTATATCCATTGTCCCCTGTCTCTCCGTCAGCATTGTAACCGCCTGCAGAAAAACAGCATATCCTGCGCCAATTCCCATGCCCCAGAGAAAACGGCGCATTTTTCCTTTCCTTCCCATGTAAAACCCCCCTGCAAGGCAGGATACTATGTAGATCACCATAATTCCCAGGTTCACCTGGCTCTCTCCCAGTTCCATTTTATAGAGAAGAAAAGCAAGCATCAGAAGCAGTACTGCCGTCACTGCATAAGCAAGAAAAAGAGCTTTTATCATCTGTAAAGGTTTTGTTCCTCTGGATATTGTCTGTTCCATAAAAAAGACCCTCCCATATGTATCATATGAAAGAGTCTCTCTCATTATTCCTGCTCTGGATTGTCTGCTGTCTGCCTTCTTTTCTTTCCCGTCAAAACCGCACCGGCTCCGACCGCAGCTGCGGCTGCGGCAGCTGCAAGATAAGGAAGAACATGCATCTCATCTCCTGTCTTTACAGCACGGGTTACTGTCACATTCCTTTGGGCGGAAGTTCCTCCTTTGGCGGATACAGCTGAACTGACGCTGGTACTTCCTGCAGTTGTGTTACTTGTACTGCCGGCTCCTGTAGTTCCGGTATTCTTCGGAGGAACAGCAGAATTGACGGTTCCTGCTGTGCTGTTGGAATTCGTTCCTGATGTTTCGCTCTGCTGAGGCGCTGTGCCCTGCTGGGCATTATCTGTCTGTGTATTGTCCGTCAGTGAAGCTCCCGGTCCGACAAGCTGAAGACCTCCTACATTAAAAGGACTGAAAGAAGCTGTTTCAAATACCAGATATTCTCTTCCGTTCCTTTCCTCCACAGTCATGTTCCCTGTTTTGCCATCATGGGAAAAGGAAAAATATTCATAGCTGTTATTCCCGAGATAGTGGGCAACTGCCAGATCGGAAAATTCTCCTGCATTTTCCGGCAGAGGAATCATTACAGTTACTTTCTTTCCCTCTGGAATCTGGTATTCTTTATCCTCCTTTAAATCCCACAGTTTTAACTCATACGCAGAAAGAATCTCGCCGATTCCTGCATCGGGAAGCTCATTCACCGCTTCATTCCATGTCACCTGCAAATCAACATAGAACGGAAGGAAATCCCCGTAAACCTGCACCTGACTTGCCTCATCGAACAGGCTTCCCACAGGAATAGCTTCCGGTACTTCCTCTGCCACATCACCTGTCTTGCCCGGAGTTGCTTCCGGAAGCTCCTCCTCTGCATTTTCACTGGTTTTCTCCTGATCGGCCGCATCATCACCTTCTGAAGTCTGATCTTCTTCTGCGTCTGTCTTTGTGTCTTCTTTTCCGGCTTCTTCATTCTCTTGATCTGTTTTGGTACCAGTTTCCGCTTCGGCATCTTCCTCCTGTTCCTCTTTGGATTCTGCCTCTTCCTGGCTGCCGGTTTCCTGAGAAGGCTTCTCTTCTGAGCTTGCTTCCTTTTCAGTCTCTGCAGAAGCAGCACTGTTCTCTTTTTCCTGGTCTTTCTCTTCTGCTACGCTGTCCTTATCTTCATCTGCTGCGCCATCAGAATCCGCATTGCTGCTTTCCTCCGTTTCCGCTCCTTGCTCATCAGATTTTTCTGTATCTTCAGCGCCCGCTGTATTTTCGGCATCCTCTGCTGTTTCTTTGTTTTCTTCATTCTCTGTGCCGTCGGTTTCCTTATCTGCTTCACTGTCATCTTTGACGGATTCTGTATCCTCTTTATCTGTCTGTGCATTATCCTTCTCTGTTTCTGATCCGTTCTCTGCCTCGGTATCCTCCTTGCTGCCTCCTTCCGGCTTCGTTACTTCCTTGTCTCCGGTCTCCTGAGATGCTTTGTCTTCTGTACTTTCTTCCTTCTCATCGGAGGAACCTGTTGGATCCTCTTTCTTCTGATCTTCCCCAGATGTTATTGTATCCTCTTCTCCTGCGGCATCTCCTGCTTCTTCTTCAGATTTCGTATCTGTTTCTGTATTATCCGGATTCTCCTCTTCGGTATCCGTTTTCGTATCTGTATTTTCCTGCTTGTTCCCATCATTGCCGGAATCTGTCTGCTCCCCGGTATTTTGCTCTCCATTTTCTGTCCCGGACTCCCCTTCAGATTCTGCCTGTCCCGTGCCTTCTGCCGGTACGGTTTCTTCCTGACCCTCAGAATCTTTCTCTGTCTCCTGGATGTCATCCTCATCTGCAGGCTTTTCACCCTCAGACGGTGCAGGTTCCTCTGTTTTTTCCGGCTGCTGTTCCGTCTGTTCTTCTGTCTTCTCCTCCGTACCTGCTGTCTGTGTCTCTTCTGATTTGCTTTCTTCCTGCGAGCTGCCTGGCTGGTCTTTCTTATCTTCTGTTTCCTTGTCCTCGTCTGTCTTTTCCTGGGTGCCTGAGACAAAGGCGCCGCTGCCAAGCTTTGCTGAAGAAGTATCTATATCCGAAGCGCTGATCCAGTTTCCGCTAACTGTCAGTTTTCCGTCACCTGTTACTTTAAAAATAGCGCCCTGAAATCCATCCGCCCTCTTCAGCTGAACTCCGGAAGGCAGGCTCAGAATCTGTTCAGAACTAATAGTCACAGTACCGCATACATAAATGATACTGTTCTGACCTGCAAGACTTACCGCACTTCCAAAGGAGTTTACCGGACTCTCCTTACTGCTTCCGTCTCCTTTTGCAGCTGTGCCGTCCAGATATATATTGGTCAGAGAAACTGTCTCCTGCGCCGCATACACAGAGACAGGAGCCGCTATTTGAACACCTCCTGCCGCCATAGCCGAAGCCAGAGTGATTCCCAGAACATTTGCAGTTACTTTATGTAATAATTTTTTATTTCTATTCATTTCTATTAAGACATTCCCTTCTAAACAAACATGCTTTACAGTCTTCGTCATGGATATGGTTACCCATTCGGGGTAAGTATAACACACTTTTGCGTTTTTCGACACCCCAAAAATGACTTTTTCCGTTCAATTTTTTCCTTTCGTGACAACCTTCTTTCCCCGGATTTTACTTGCATTCCTTACTAAAATCATGTATATTATTTCCTAACAGCGGCATTGATGTATAGTGTACAGTCATGCCAGATAAATATCTTACATACAAAGGAGTTGAAAAACTTGGATTCAGGTGACGCCATACAGTTTCTTGCCCTGATAATTCTCATTTGCCTTTCTGCATTTTTTTCTTCGGCAGAAACTTCTATGACAACAGCAAACAAAATTCGTATCCAGACACTTGCCGATCAGGGTGATTCAAAAGCCAAAACACTTTTAAAAGTAATAGAAAACCCAGGCAAGCTTCTCAGTACAATTTTGATTGGAAACAACATCGTCAATATCAGCGCATCCTCTCTTGCGACCACCATTACCATGCGGCTCTTCGGAAGCGCGGCGGTAGGTATCAGTACTGGTATCATTACTCTTCTGGTACTTCTTTTCGGAGAAATCACCCCAAAAACCCTTGCCGCTGCCCATGCGGAAAAGCTGGCACTCAGTTATGCAAAGACGATTCGTCTGCTCATGATCATCCTTACTCCAGTAATCTTCGTGGTAAACAAGCTGGCACAGGGCGTGGTCACACTGCTCCGGGTAGATTCCAGCGTCAAAACCCAGACCATTACAGAGCATGAGCTTCGCACGCTTGTCAATGTGGGACATGAGGAAGGTGTGATTGAGACCGGAGAACGGGAAATGATCTATAACGTATTCGATTTCAGTGATTCTCAGGCACAAGATATTATGGTACCCCGTATTGATGTTTCTTTTGTAGATGTAAACAGCAGCTACGATGATCTGATCGCCATGTTCCGGGAAGAAAAGCATACCCGCTTCCCAGTATATGAAGAGACCACAGACAATATTATTGGAATTGTAAATGTAAAAGACCTGCTTCTTACCGACAGAGAGGACTTCTCCATGAAAAAGCTCCTCCGGGAAGCATACTTTACTTATGAATACAAAAAGACTTCTGAACTCCTCATGGAAATGAAGAAAAATTCTGTGAACTTTGCAGTTGTTTTAGATGAATACGGTGCTACATCCGGCATCATCACACTGGAAGATTTAGTGGAAGAAATCGTTGGAGATATCCATGATGAATATGATGACAGCGAAGAAGAAGATCTGACAGAAATTATTCCCGGCAAAGAATATCTGGCTCTTGGTTCCGCAAGACTTGATGATCTGGACGACCAGATCCATCTGAATATTGAGTCTGATGACTATGACTCCATCGGAGGATATATTATCGAACAGCTTGACCGCTTCCCACAGGCAGGCGAATCTGTCACCACAGATTCCGGAGTCCGCCTTGTGGTAGACAAGACAGACAGGAACCGAATCGAAACGGTTCACATCTATCTGCCTGAATCCTTTACCAATATGGAAAAGGAAACTGACTAACGATTATGGAAAGGACTTGATTTTATGAGCAGTTTTTTTAGTTTGGACAGTCCCATTATGCGGTTTCTTTCCCGTGTATGTGACCTGATGATCTTAAACCTGATGACCATTGTCTGTTGTATCCCCATTGTAACGGCAGGAGCTTCACTGACAGCACTTTACACCATCACTCTGAAAATGGTAAGAGGAGAGGAAGCCTATATTTTTAAAGGTTTCCTGAAAGCATTTAAAGAGAATTTTAAGATTTCCACCATTGTATGGCTGATCATGCTGGTGGTCGGAATCTTCTTTTATATTGATTTCCAGGCCGCAAAGATTCTTCCTGGAAATATGTCGAATATTTTTAAAGTACTCATCGGAGCAGTGTCAGTATTTTATGTCATGATTCTCAGCTACATCTTTGCTTATATCGCAAGATTCGAGAACAATTTAAAAAATACTTTTAAGAATGCCATGCTTATCAGTATTTTAAATCTGCCCTACACTCTCCTTATCATCCTGCTTCCTGTTGCACTGGTGATCATTACTTTACTGACAGCCACCACTCTGGTATACGGAAGCATGCTGTGGATCCTGCTGGGCTTTTCCTGTGTGGCATATGTCCAGTCTATGATGTTCCGCAAAGTTTTTGCAAAATATGAACCTTCCGCAGAAACTCCCGAAAATCCGGATGCCTACGTTGTACCGGAAGAACTTCCTGAAACAGAGGAAAAGAAAAATTAGGAATCACGGAAATTTTTATCTCCGCATACAACAAAAAACTCAATCCCCCTTCCTGCACCGGAACTTTCATTCCTTACAGGAAGGGGGATTTTCTATCTGATTCTTTCCTCTCTTGAATCTCTTTCTTTTATCAGATGTTCAGCAGATCACTGAATACTTTCAGTGCGCCGTCTGTCTCATGGGCAAGCACACGTTTTGCCAGAACTTTTCCAAGCTGAACGCCTTCCTGGTCAAAACTGTTTACATTCCACAGGAATCCCTGGAACATAACCTTATTCTCAAAGTGTGCAAGAAGTGCTCCTAAAGTCTTTGGATTTACCTGATCACCGATTATGATGCTGGAAGGACGTCCGCCTTCAAAGTTTTTATTACGGTTCTCATCCGCCTTGCCGCAGGCAAACGCCATGATCTGAGCCGCCACGTTGGCGCAGAGTTTCTGCTGGCTTGTGCTGCCCTGGATCACTACGTCAGTGTCCATCTGGTTGTTTTTAAATCCTACAAACTGTAATGGCACGATATCGGTTCCCTGATGGAGCAGCTGATAGAAGGAGTGCTGTCCATTGGTTCCCGGTTCGCCGAAGATCAGCGGTCCGGTCACATAGTCCACCGGCTCGCCGAAACGATTCACAGATTTACCGTTGGATTCCATATCCAGCTGCTGCAGATGCGCCGGAAAACGGCTGAGCGCCTGGGAATATGGAAGAACTGCTGTGCTTGGATATCCCAATACGTTGCGTTCGTAAACCCCGATCAGCGCATCCAGCATAGCTGCATTTTTTAACACCTCTTTTTCTGCGGAAAGCTTGTCTTCTGCTGCTGCTCCTTCCAGGAACTGGGCGAACACTTCAGGTCCGAATGCCAGAGACAGCACTGCACCGCCTACCGCAGACGTGGAAGAATAACGCCCTCCGATATAATCATCCATAAAGAATGCCGCAAGATAATCATCGCTCTTAGCCAGCGGAGAAGTCTCGCTTGTAACTGCAATCATATGCTTGGAAGGATCCAGCCCGGCATTTGTCAGAGCATCCTTTACAAAAGACTCATTTGTCAGTGTTTCAAGTGTTGTGCCTGATTTGGAGACCAGGATAAAAATGGAATGGGCAACATCAATAGTATTGAGAACACCGGCAGCGTCATCCGGGTCTACATTGCTGATGAATTTCGCTTCCATCTTAAATGCGTCATGCTTCTTTGCCCAGTTCTCCAGTGCCAGGTACATAGCGCGGGGACCAAGGTCACTGCCGCCGATGCCGATCTGAACCACAGTGGTGAATTTCTCACCTGCTGCATTGGTGATCTCTCCGCTATGTACTTTTTCCGCGAATGCAGCAATTTTGCTCTGCTGCTCTGTATAGAAAGTACGTTTGTCCACACCGTCAGCCTCAACAGCATTTCCAAGCTGTCCTCTGGTCAGATGATGAAGAACCAGACGCTTCTCTCCCGTATTGATCACTTCGCCGTTATAAAGTGCCTCAAATTTTTCTGCCAGCTGCGCTTCTTCTGCCAGCTTCTTCAGAACTTCCAATATATTGTCATCCACCTGCTTTGCGGCAAAATTGTAGGAAAGCCCTTGTGCCATAGGAACACTGTAATTCTTTACGCGTTCCGCTCCATTCTCTCCGCTCATAACTTCTGCAAGGTTTACTTTTTCTGTTTTGAAAAGTTCCTGATAGGAAGCAAGGGTGTCTAAATTGTTCCAGGTGATCATGATTAGATTCCTCCTTCATTTGAATCTGTACTTATATATTTTATATATATTTTCAGACTCTTATTTTACTAAATTGATTATAATATCAAATCCCCGGAATTTCAAGACTAAGCTTTCCCGGTCCTGGCTTCCTCCACGAATTTTCTGTATTTTTTTCCACACAAAAAGCCCGGAACCAGCCATTTCCCGGCATTCTTTTTTTGTACTGAAATATAAACACGGCAGATCCTTGACTTTTCCAGTCCAATATTATAGAATCTCCACATACAGAGAATGTTATTTGTAACTAACTACAAAATATAGGAGGTCAATTATGAATTTCAAAGAATGGGAATCTTTCCGGGAAGGAATCTGGGAAAAAGAGATCAATGTCAGAGACTTTATTCAGAAAAACTATACTCCTTATGACGGCGATGAATCTTTTCTTCAGGGACCTACTCAGGCAACCAAAGACTTATGGGCACAGGTAATGGATTTATCCCAGCAGGAAAGAGAAAAAGGCGGTGTTCTGGATATGGATACAAAGATCATATCCACGATTACCTCTCACGGTCCGGGTTATCTGGACAAAGAGAAGGAAACCATCGTAGGCTTCCAGACAGACAAGCCTTTCAAACGTTCTCTTCAGCCCTACGGCGGTATCCGCATGGCAATGAAGGCGTGTGAAGACAATGGCTACAAGGTTGACCCCCAGGTGGTTGAATTTTTTACCAAACACCGCAAAACACACAATGATGGTGTTTTTGACGCATACACTCCGGAAATGCGCGCCTGCCGCTCCAGCCACATTATCACAGGACTTCCTGATGCATACGGCAGAGGACGGATCATCGGCGACTACCGCCGCGTCGCACTCTACGGCGTAGACAGGCTGATTGCGGACAAACAGAATCAGAAGGATTCCACAAGAACTATCATGTATTCTGATGTTACACGCGAAAGAGAAGAGCTTTCCGAACAGATCAAGGCCTTAAAAGAATTAAAAGAACTTGGAAACATTTACGGTTTTGACATCTCACGCCCGGCCGCTAATGTTCAGGAGGCCATTCAGTGGCTGTACTTCGGATACCTTGCAGCTATCAAAGAACAGAACGGCGCTGCAATGTCCCTCGGACGTACTTCCACTTTCCTTGACATCTACGCAGAAAGAGATTTACGCAATGGCACCTTCACAGAGGAGCAGATTCAGGAATTTATCGACCACTTTATCATGAAGCTGCGCCTGGTAAAATTCGCAAGAACGCCGGAATACAACGCCCTGTTCTCCGGAGATCCTACCTGGGTAACAGAATCCATCGGCGGCATGGGAATCGACGGACGGCACATGGTGACCAAGATGTCCTACCGTTACCTGCACACTCTGGAAAATCTGGGAACCGCACCGGAGCCCAACCTGACAGTCCTGTGGTCCACAAGACTGCCCGGAAACTTTAAACGTTTCTGCGCAAAAACTTCTATCGCGTCTTCTTCTATCCAGTATGAGAATGATGACCTGATGAGAGTGACACATGGAGATGATTACGCCATTGCATGCTGCGTATCTTCTATGCGTATCGGAAAAGAGATGCAGTTTTTCGGAGCAAGGGCAAACCTGGCAAAATGTCTGCTCTATGCCATCAACGGCGGTGTAGACGAAATCTCCAAAAAACAGGTAGGACCAAAATTCCGCCCTGTCACTTCCGAATATCTGGATTATGATGAGGTTATGGAACGGTTCCGTGATATGATGAAATGGCTGGCTCAGGTGTATGTAAATACTTTGAACATCATCCACTATATGCATGACAAATACTGCTATGAAAGACTTCAGATGGCACTCCATGATAAAAAAGTGACCAGGTGGTTTGCCACAGGCATCGCCGGACTTTCTGTTGTGGCAGACTCTCTGTCAGCGATCAAATACGCAAAAGTAAAAGCTGTCCGGGATGAAAACGGTATCGCTGTAGACTATGAAGTAGAGGGTGAGTTCCCCAAATATGGAAACGATGATGACCGTGTGGATGACATTGCCTATGACATTGTCCACGAGTTTATGCAGTATGTAAAGGGAAACCACACCTACCGCGGCGGAATCCCCACCACTTCCATCCTCACCATCACCTCCAACGTGGTGTATGGAAAAGCAACCGGTTCCACACCGGACGGAAGAAAGGCAGGACAGGCATTTGCTCCCGGTGCCAACCCCATGCACCACAGAGACAGCCACGGGGCTGTAGCTTCCCTGGCTTCTGTCTCCAAGCTGCCCTTTAAGGATGCACAGGACGGTATCTCCAATACTTTTTCCATCATTCCGGGAGCTCTTGGAAAAGACGACGCAGTATTCTTTGACGACATCAGTTTTGAACTGGATCCCGACTGTGCCTGCTGCGAGCCAAACGCAGAACTGGGAAATGAGTAACACAGCAGGGAATCCGACGCAGTAAAGAAGACAGCGGAGGCTTGCAGGAAACATAATAAAATACACACGGCGCACCGAATCAGGATGCGCCCAAATAACAGGAGGTAATTTATCATGAAAATCAGTGACGCACAGATCGACAACCTGGTAGGTTTATTAGACGGATACGCTGAAAAAGGCGGTCATCACTTAAATGTCAATGTTTTTACAAAAGAAACTCTTTTAGACGCTCAGAAACACCCTGAAAAATATCCCCAGCTGACCGTACGTGTATCAGGATATGCCGTAAATTTCCATAAACTGACAAAGGAACAGCAGGATGAAGTCATCTCCAGAACCTTCCATGACGGAATGTAATCGGTCCGGCTATATCCACTCTATAGAGAGTTTCGGCACTGTGGACGGTCCCGGAATACGTCTGGTAGTGTTTTTCCAGGGCTGTCCCATGCGGTGCCTGTATTGCCATAATCCTGATACCTGGGAATTTAAAAAGGGAACTCTTATGACAGTGGATGAGATTCTTTCTGTCTACGAAAAAAATAGAAATTTCTATAAAAACGGCGGCATTACTGCCACAGGGGGAGAACCTCTGATGCAGCTTTCTTTTCTCACAGAGCTGTTTGAAAAAGCACATGGAAAGGGCATCCATACTTGCCTGGACACTTCCGGGATCGCGTTTCGCAGGGAGCAGGAAGAGATGTATAAGAGTCTTTTCGCATCTACCTCTCTGATTCTTCTGGATCTGAAACACAGCAGTCCTGACGGACACAAAATCCTTACCGGACAGAGTCAGGACCATGTGCTGGATTTTCTGGATTTTGCTGAAAAATGCAGCATTCCTGTAATCATCCGCCATGTAATTACAGAAGGGTATACTGACAGCTCCCAGGAGCTGGAGGGCATCGGAAAGATCATTGCCGCCCATCCTAATATCCGGGGACTGGAGGTACTTCCCTACCATGGGATGGGGGAGAAAAAGTATGAAGAGCTTGGGATAGACTATCCCTTAAAAGGCATGCACGATCTTCCAAAAGAAAAAGCTGCGCAAGCAAGAAAAATTATTCTGCAGAGTGTAAAAAAATACCGGCATCACAGTAAGATGTGATTCACTGCGGGTAAACATGTATATTATAGAAAGCCAGAAGGTTTCCCTGCTTTTCTGTCATAGAAAAACGGGGAAACCTTCTGGTTTTTGCTCTGAACCCTTCTTACTGCCCGCAGACGCCTGTGTGCTTTATATGAGTCTTTCCTGAAATGATTATAATTTCTCCAATACTTCTCCGATATCACCGTCCACACAAATAGACTGTCCTATAATTTCCTTTGGACAAAACGCCTCTCCATAGTTGATACAGGCGTAAACCGCTTCAGGATTCTTCATGGTCATCTGCCAGAAAGGATATTTGATGATCACCGGGGTGTTGCCCCCTACTCCAAGCTCCAGATATAACACCTGTTTTCCTTCGTGCTGCTGTATAAACTGCTGATATCTTTCTGCTGCCCTATGCCATCCTTCATCCTCCACAAAGGTCTGGTCCGCACGCAGATTCATAGACATCGGGGCTCCGCAGACTGGACAGCGGGGCACCAATTCTGCCGTCACTTTCATTTTCAGCACTGCATCATCCTGCAGAAAAGGCACACCATCCTCACTGATCCTGTATCCCTGACTCTCCATCATCCTGCGGATACTGTCCTCATTCTCATAAGTCTTGTAATGGCAGGGTCTGGAACACTGCCACAGACCATAATCCCCCTGAGTATAAAACAGCCTGTTCTTCTCAAAACCAGCTTTCTGGAAACAATGATCCACGTTGGTGGTCAAAACAAAATAGTCCTTTTCCCTGACCAGCTCATATAATTTATCATAAACCGGCTCTGGTGCGTCCATATACCGGTTGATATAAATATATCTGCTCCAATACGCCCAATGTTCTTCCAACGAATCATAGGAATAAAATCCGGCTGAATACATATCCTGAAAACCATATTTTTCTATAAAATCCTGAAAATACTGCTGAAAGCGTCTGCCTGTATAACTGAATCCGGCGGAGGCTGAAAGTCCCGCTCCCGCTCCTATAAGAATTGCGTCCGCCTCAGCCAGTTTCTGCTTCAGCAATTCTGTTTTACTGTAATAATCGCTGGTAGATTCTATAGTCTTTGTCCTTAAAAACATTAAAAATCACCTCCGGACTCTTAGAATTTTCCTGCTGATAATTTTTCACTGTCTTGACTGCGATTTCTGCCGCCAGCTCATTTGGAAAATGAAATTCTCCTGTGGAAATACAGCAGAAAGCAATATTTTTCAAATGATACTGCGCTGCAAGTTCCAGGCAGGAACGATAACAGTCTTCCAGCAGACTGCAGTCTTTTTTCGTTACCGTCCCACAGATAATGGGACCCACTGTGTGAAGCACATACCTGCTGGGAAGATTATAGGCTTTTGTAATCTTTGCGCTGCCTGCAGGTTCTTCCCTTTTCTGCTGTTCCATGATACGGGCACATTCCAGCCGAAGCTGCACCCCGGCAGCGGAATGAATAGCGTTGTCAATACATCCGTGGCAGGGTACAAAACATCCAAGCATACCACTGTTCGCAGCATTCACTACAGCGTCTGCTGCCAGGCGGGTAATGTCCCCCTTCCAAAGATAGATTCCCGGCTGTTCCGGGGACAATTTTTCCGGTTCTACAATTCCTTTTCTCTCTCGCTCCTCCTGTAAATACTGGTCCTGAACAGCAAGAAATTCTTCTGATACAGGCCGGGCAGGACGTATATTCATCAGAGAGCGCAGCAGGCTCTTCTGTGCATCCTCCTGCGCAGGAATCTTTAATTTTTTTAATTCACGATCCTCCTCTTTTAAATACTGGATCAAAAAAATACGGCGTTCTGTCTGCAATGTCATAGGCTGCTCCTTTCTCCTGTCTGCCAGGACAGACATAAGCATATAATTCCATGTCGCCTGCATACATACATAAACCCGTATATCTGCAGGTTATAAAATTATTATATATCTTCAGAAAGAAACGTAAAGTAAGCACTTTATTGTGCCGTAGTTACCAAAAGGTAACTATTAAGACTCTGTTTTTAATAATCCCTCCCCACACAGGAAAAAGGCCGTGGCTTTACAGCCCCAGCTTTTCTGTTTCCCAGCCTTCTTCTTCTCTCATCTGCCTCATGATCTCATGAAACTGTATCCCTATCCGTTCTGCCTCTCCAAACACCATATCCGTACCCTTTTTTGTCTGATACCAGTTTTCTCGCGTAATCCCGCTGTCTTTTACAGGACACACACAAAATTCCGTATCCGGATATAAAAGCTGGTAATATAACAAACTTCTTCTGGCATGATAAGGCTTACAGCAGAGGATTGCCTTCTGAATCTTCATATTCAGTCGGTCAGTTACCTGCCTGGAAAAAATTGCGTTCTCATAGGTATAAGTTGCCCTGTCTTCTTTTAAGATGACAGATTCGGGAACTTCATGACGAACCAGCACTTCTTTTAAAAATTCCCACTCTGTTTCATAATCACCGGCATAAATCTCCTGTTTTTCCTGCACGCCGCCGAATCTTCCCAGTACTTTGCTGTATCTTCCCGAAGGCAGGATCCAAGGCGCAAACCCATGATGATAAAGCTCTGCTCCGTACTCTGCAAGCTGAGGGAAACCACTTCCAGGTATAAAAATGATATCTGCTTTCTCCGGTTCCTGCTCCGGAAATATAAATTCTGTAATCTGATCTAAAAATTTTGTGTTCATACGAGTTTTTTCACAATGCTGCTGTACTCGGTGTGCCGTTCAAACCACTGCACTGCATAGGAACAGGTCAGCACTGCTTTTTTCCCTTCTTCCTGAATCTGCTCTGCTGCTTCCTTCATCAGCTTTCCTGCAAGCCCGGTGCCTCTCATGGAAGGATCTACAAAGGTATGGTCAATATTCACTGTATTCTCATCCACTTCTGGAAAAGTCACTTCCGCCTTCTTCTCTCCCTGCTCATCCACATACAAAATTCTGTTTTTTTCTCTCACAAATCCCATATTGTCTCCTCCCTGCTAAATTATGGTCGTTTGTGGATATTATACTACACTTTTTTCATCCGGAAAAGGTTTTATACCGGACTTTATTTATGACTTTATTTATGACAATGACAGTTCGCAAATTGTACCGTCTATCGTTCCAATTTCGCTTTCCCCTCTACGATTCCTTCGGCAGACAGACAGTAAATACACTCCACCTGCCGGGCGTACTTTCTACTTTAATACTTCCTTTACACAAATCAAAGACATGCCAAGATAAACAAATCCGGTAATGACACTTGAAACAGAGTATTACAAATACATCACCCCTTATTATTTACGCAGGAAGTGTAACAGACATCCTGCTGCTGTTCCTGCCGCGGAGCATACTCCTGTTTTCCACAGGCAGGCAAGTGTCATTTCATCTGCCGGACACAGCTGTGTTTCCAGCAGTTTTTTTACCATTTCCGCCTTTTCCTTAAAAAGCTGGGGATAAAAGGATAAATCAGACCACATAGAAGGCAGATAATCCCAGGAAAAAGAAAACGCCCGGAAGCCTTCCAGAAAGAAAAGCATGAAAAACAGAAGAGACAGGATTATTTTCAGAGGGATCCGCACCCTCCCTGTTTCTATTTTTCTGATCCGTCTCCACAGTACTGCCAGGCAAAATACCTCCAGTATCAAAATCGTTACAAATAGAATTATCCGTGATAGACCGGCAAAAAAAACTCCCTCAAATACAGCATCGGGCTGTTTTCCTGTCATTTGGTAAAGAAAGGATTCTGCCGCAGAAACAGGTTCTTTGGCACTTTTATATTTCATGCGGAAGTTCTCCATCTGGTCACTTTCCTGTGCCGGCACAGCAAGAAAACTTTTATCTTCTTCCAGGATCCCCCGTATAAAATATTCTCTGCCCTGTACGAAAATCTGATTTCCAACCGCCTCTTTTCCGCCATATAGTTCCCAGGCAAGAGCTGTGCTGATCACACATCCGCTTTTATCTTCTCTCCACGGCAGATTTCCCCCGCAGAGCCCATCTGAGAAAAGTACTTCCATACTGCCGCAGACCTGAAACAGTATTCCCTCTTCCTCTGTGCCGTCCGCTCTTTCAAAAGATATATCATCTGTCCTCGCCCATCCCGCAGTCTGGAGAATATCCAGATTTCTTCCTTTACTTTTTTCATGGCTCTGGTTTTCCAGAAACTTTTTCATATCCCCTGCACTTATCTGAGCTTCTTTATAATAACCGCTTATATAAAAACTTCCTGCTGCTGTCTTCCTGTACGCAGAAAAACCTGCTGCAAAAAATCCTGCTGCTGTCAGAAAGCATAAAAAGAGAAAACCTGTTCTTTTTATCCTGCTCCCTGCTTCTCTCCAAATGTCCTTCCTCATTGGCTCAGCCTCACCTTATCTCCTTCACTGACTTCCTTGCTGCTTCCGGTGATGACCAGATCATCTTCTGACAAATTAGATTTCACCGCCGCGCTGCTGCTGTCTTTCTCCAACACAGTTACAGATACTTTCTTTGCCTCATATTCTGTTCCCAGAACAGTTTCCACCGGCTCCGCAATGAGGCAGAATGTCTGTCCATTTTCTTCTCTCACTGCGCTTAACGGCAGAATCTGTTCATAGGATCCGTCGCTCTGCTTTTCAATTTCATAAGTAACCTGGGTTCCCGGAACTGCCGTGCTTTCTTCCAGATCCGCATAAAAGACACCTGCTGCATTACTTGTTTCCTGACTCTGGGAAGTGCTCTCCTCTCCGGATCCGCTCTGTCCCGCCAGGATCCTGGTCACAGTTTTCTCTTTAGCACTTCCCTGTCCCGGCAGGGTAATCTTCACCGTATCTCCCTGTTCTGCTCTGGACAGATCCTCTGCTGTGAGGATCCCTTTTACCTGATAGCCGCCTGTGCCAAGAACAATACTGCTGGATTCGTCTGTAATCCCTCCAGCCGCAACAGTGCTTTTTACCACCCCGTCTTCTTCCGCCAGGATCTTTCCGCCTGCTTTGCTGACCTGCTGCAGTCTTTCCAGTTCTTTTTTCGCCAGGTCAATATCCACCTGTATAGATTGCTGCTGATAGCTGTTTTCTTCCTGATCTCGCTTTTGATTCTCTGCCGCAGCGGCATCCTGAGCTGCAGCGGTATCATATGCGTTCTGGGCCTGAGTTCTTGCCGATTCCCGTGAGGACAGATTTTCCCTGGCCTGGGAAATGGAAGCGTCCGCCTGGCTTACGACACCGTCGTATTCTGCCTGGGCATTCTGGATAGCAGTGTCATATTCTGCCTGGGCATTCTGCCACAGTGCTTCTGCCTCCTCCCATTTTTCTTCCGCCTCCAGTGCCGTTGCCTGGGCATATGCCGTATCCAACGCCTCCTGAGCCTGGGCATATGCAGCATCCAGATCTGCCTGGGCCTGGCTTTTCTGGTCTTCTCCCTCACTGTATGCCTGGTCATATTCTGCCTGGGCCTGGGAAAGTTCCGCATCTGCCAGATCCAGATCTTTTCCTGCGCTTTCCGCTGCCGGCACAGATATTTCTGCCTCTCCCTGTATCCTGGCCTGGGAAAGAGACAATTCCAGTTTCCGGATTTCTGCATTTTTTTCTTCTATTTCTTCCTGAAGGTAATCTGCATCGTATTCCAGAAGTGTAGCTCCTTTTTTCACCTGGCTGCCCTCTTGAAGCACTTTTGCTACCCGAAGGCCTGCTTCCGGTGAAATAATCTTCTCTTCTTTCGCCTCCACGACCCCGTTTCCTGAAAAGACCATACTCAGCTTTCCTTGTTTTAAGTTCTGCGTATCCGCCAGAGGTACCGTCAGAGAAGCTGCCGCTCTGGAAATAACAGTACACAGTACCATTACCAGGAAGAAGCCTGCCAGAATACCTGCCGCAATCTGTTTTTTTTGTTTCATTTTCATAGTTCTCTACTCCTTTAATCCCGATGCTGCGATTCCCTTTTCCAGGTAGCTCTGCCCCCAGACAAACAGCAGGACAGAGGGTGCCATGATTACCATGGAAGCGGCAAAAGAGATCCCGGCATTATCTGCTGTGATGCTGGACAGATACAAAGAGACCGGAAACATGCTCCTGGTTTTCAGAAAAGTCATAGGGGCTTCTATGGCATTCCAGTATTCCAGAAAATTCAGGATCACACAGGAAAAGATCCCCGGCATCCCCACAGGCAGTCCAATATAAAAGAATGCTTTCATCTCCCCCGCCCCGTCTACCTTTGCTGCCTCCAAAAGAGAATTCGGAATCCCCTCAAAAAATTTTGTCAGAAGAAACACCGGAAAGGCCGCAAAAATTCCCGGGAGGATTATGGACAAATGGGTATCCAGCAGCCTGAAAGCCGACAGTACCGTATAGCTGGAGACCATGGTTACCTGGAAAGGCAGGATCATCAGCAGCATATAAAGAGAAAATAAAATTTTCCTTCCAGGAAAAGAAAATCTGGCAAATGCCCATGCTGCCGGCAGTCCTGTCAGCAGCTGACCTGCCAGGATGGAAAACACCTGGATGCAGGAATTCCAGAACATCACAAAAAAATCCGGACTGTCAAGCAGCAGTCTTACATAGGCGCTGAGGGTAGGATACATAGGAATCAGCTTCCATGTAAGCGTCCCGTCCGTGCTGTACAGCACACTTCCGTAACTCTCCATCAGCTCCTCTTTTCCAAGGAAAGAGCCTGCCGCCAGAAGCAGGACAGGAAACACCAGGATCAGCACAGCTGCAAAAAGGACCGCCTCTGCTGCTATTTTCTTTTTTCCCATTTTACTGCCTCCATTTTTGTTCTATCTTCTGGCTGAACAAAAGAATCAGCGCCAGGACCAGGGCAAGCATCACTGCCGCCGCAGTCATCTTCTGCATGTCCAGCTTTAAAAACCAATTGTTAAATAAATTCTGAAGCAGATAAATGCTGTCATGAGGATAATTACCCCCAATCTGCCATGCCTCCCGAAATACCTTGAACGCATTTACCAGAGATAAGATCCCGATGAGAAATCCTGTGGGAACCAGGAGCGGACAGGTGATGTACCAGAAGCACTGCCTCCGCCCTGCCCCGTCTATCCTGGCAGCTTCGTACAGGCTCTCCGGCACTGCCAGAAGTCCTGCCATCCACAGGATCATGTCATATCCTATATTTTTCCAAAGATAGACTGCCACCAGGACACCGAATGCACAGGAAGTATTCATGTAATCCGGTCCCCGGATCCCGAAAAATCCCAAAACCTGGTTGAGAATCCCTTCTCGGTCAAACATCAGTTTCCAGAATATCACCACAGAGGCGGCAGGCACTGCCATGGGAAGGAGAAATCCCGCTTTTAAGATTCCTCCGCGTTTACTCTCCCCAAACGTCTCTGTCAAAAAAACCGCAAAGAACAGGGATATCCCCAAAAGCAGGGGCAGACAGACTGCCAGAAAACGGCAGGTGTTCTTTGCCGCCAGCTGAAATGCCTGATTTTCCACCACCTGGACGTAATTGGACAATCCTACAAATCCATTGCCCACTGCTTTTTGGAAAGAACGGCGCACCACATCTGCAAAGGGAAACAGCACAAAGATGCTGATGCCGAAAAGGCTGGGGGACAGAAGGAGCCAGGGAAGAAATCTTCCCCGCCCTTTCTTTTCCGGCTTTTTCTTATTCTGACAGATAGAGATCCATTTTTTCTCCCATACTCTTAGCTGCTTCTTCTGCACTGACACCGCCTCCAAAATACTGCTGGGTACAGTCAAGAAATGCTTTTCTTACATTCAGATCCAGGATCAGAGGTGTATCTGCCTTCTTGACCAGCTCCACAATGCTGTCCACTTCCTGTGCCGAAGGATTTCCAAAACTGTGCACGGTTCCGTCTGCATAGGATACCGCCTGGGTGATGCCGTCCGCCTGTTCTGAGAGCTCTCCCTGTTTCTCCAGACTTTCTGTCCGCACCGGCATTCCTTCTCCATAATCAGACTCCTGTACTTCACTGCCTAAAACTGTACTGATAAATTCCTGTGCCAGATCTTTCTTCTCAGAAGAGGCGTTGATTCCCATACTGTTTTTCGGAATGAAATATCCATTCACATCCTGTACAGCCATACCCTCCTGCTGCTTGACGATATCGCACATCATGCCAAGACTGGAGATACCTGTCACTGCATTGACACCGGCAATATCGTTCTGCGTATACAGTTCATCCATGCCCACACCGTCAAAGGGTGTAACTGTATTTCCGGAAGAGTACAGTTGTCTGTAATATTGATTCCAGGCTTCCTCCAGATCTTCTGAAGGATTATTTTCATATAATTTCTCTGCGGTATCCAGGATACGGGCAATTTTCTCCTGAGAAATACTTCCGTCCTCCTGCCACAGCTGGGTATAATTGACAGCAAACAGCAGGTATGCCAGCTGCTCTTTTGCGGCTGCTCCCACCACTTTTCCGTCCGGATGTTCCTCAAGATAGCTTTCCACAGACTCCAGGCTTTCCAGACGATTTACAGCGTCTTCGGTTCCGTAGAATACAGGAAGTGTCACATTCGCCGGGATCTGATAAGTCTTGCCGTCTGTTTTCATTGCTTCTGCCACATTTTCCAGGACCGTGCCGTCGCTTACCAGTTTATCTCTATAATCAGACAAATCTTCCAGAATCCCTTTCTCAATATAGGAATCCACAGGCAAGTCGTCTAAGATCAGTACGTCGGCACCTTCTTTGTTCAGAAGCTGGGTGTTGAGCGTATCAATGTAGTCCTCCGGATTTCCTTCCTCCTCTTCTTTCAATGCGTACTGATAATCTACGGAAACTTCCGGATGTGCTTTTTCAAAAGCTCTCACGCCGTCTTCTATGGTCTTGCTCTCATAGAGACCATAAACTGTCAGTTCTTCTTCTGTCTCGGTGTTCACTGCGCCGTTGTAATAATAGTGGCACAGATAGATTTCACCAGTATTGTAATCCCAATAAATGCCATAAAAATCATCATCCGCCCCGGCAAAGAAATTGAAAAGCGTCAGCTTGGTGTCAATTTCTACCATTCTTCCCTTATTTCCGTCAAAAATCTGTTCGCTGATATTTCCGTTTTCCCGGTATACGGTAATCCCCTGGTTGCTGAGCAGATAATAGGTGCCGTCTCCTGTACTGCAAAGCCTTCCTATCCTCACAGAATCCTGTCCTTTCAGTTCTATGACGCCTGTCTGTTCCCCTGACTTAGTATCATAAAGCAGCAGTTCTTTTCCATTTGCTCCCAGAGTGACCAGATTGTCTCCATCTGCAAGAGACATACCGTCCTCCTGAGAAGACACGATCTCATGGGCATCCAGACTGTATTTTTCCTTCCCTGTCTCTCTATCATAGATCCTTACTCCATTGTCAAGCCCTGCTGTGAGCGCCACATCACCGCTTTTAGTCACTCCCAGATAATACGTATAGAAAAAATCACCTTCTTTTTGCTGTCCTTCCACCGTCAGACTTTCAATAGGGATCTCGCTGGTCCCGTCCTCCGGGGTATAGCAATATAAATGCATCGGTGTCAAAGGCGGAAGCGCTTCCGGGTCATCCTCCAGAGCTTCCAGCGCCTGCTGGTATTCTTCTGTCCTGTCCTCACTTGTGAGCAGATAAATCTTCTTATCCTGTCCGCGGATCAGATGCCTGCTGGAGCTGTCTGTTCCCAGAACTTCCTCTGCCCAGGTCTCTTCCTGTCTCTCCCACTGGTCTCCCCCAGTGTTTCTATAAGAAAACACCTGCGCCTGGACGCTCTCAGTATTCGCCGTATAGATCTCTATCTGATTCTCATCGTTTAAAAAGCTGCCAAGATAAGCTTCGCTGTCTTCCTCCCAGGGAATCTCCATATCTTCCTCCACATAGCTTCCTTTGGCTTCTTTTTTCTCTGTTTCTTTCTCTTCTCCTTTTCCTGCACATCCGGCCAGCATACCTGCTGTCAGTGTGCCTGCCAAAAGAAAAGAAAGGATTTTACTCATCTTCATCTGTCAAACTCCCTTCTGTTTGTTTCTGAACCTAATCATAACAGGGAAATCTCTAAAAATCTTGAAAAAGGAAGGATTCTTTTTGGAGATTTTTTAGAGATTTCTGTGGTAGAATATCTCTGTACCAAAAGCGCATATCTGATGCAAATAAATAAAGGAAAACAGGTGAATAGAAAACTATGAGACTTTTATTGATTGAAGATGACAAAGAACTGTGCACAGCTCTGCTGATCCACTTTCAGAACCAGGGTTATGAGACAGATGTGTGCCACAGCGGCACGGACGGGCTTTTCTATGCCCTTCAGAATGTATATGACCTGATGATCCTGGACCGGATGCTGCCGGAACTGGACGGTCTGACACTTCTTTCCACTCTGCGCAGGAAAGGGATCCAGACTCCTGTAATCCTTGCCACTGCCATGGATTCCTTAAATGATAAGATAAACGGACTGGACTGCGGAGCTGATGATTATATCACCAAGCCCTTTGCCCCGGAAGAACTCCTGGCAAGGATCCGCGCCCTTGCCCGCCGTCCCGGGAACTTTTTTCAGGAGGCTTTGATCTCTTTCGGCGATCTGGAATTTGATCCTGAAAAACAGGAACTTTCCTCCAGAGGCAAGACCGTTTCTCTCTCCAAAAAGGAATCTGCCCTTTTGGAATATCTGATGAAAAACAAAGGCAATCCCGTCAAGCGCCCCCTGCTCCTCTCCTATGTGTGGGGATCTGACGCAGAGGTAGAGGAAGGCAATCTGGACAATTACATCTATTTCTTAAGACGCCGTCTGCGCTCTTTAAAGAGCCGGGTGCAGATCCGGACCATTCACGGCGTAGGCTACTGTCTCGCAGACCAGCCGGAAGCATAGGGAGGCCGCTTATGAAACCTTTTGGAAAAATATTTGCCGGTTCTGACGATGCCCGCCAGTTTCCCGCAGTGCAGAAACGGCTTGCTTTTTTCTATACCCTGACCACAGGATTAATTTTATCTGTAATTCTTCTGATCTGCTTTTTTTACATGCAAAGAGCCGTAGAGTCAAAAAACAATGCCCTCTTTTCCAGCCTGTTTCTGAACATTTCCAGCCGTCTCCAGTCGGAATCTTTCTTCTCAGATTCCTGGCTGGCGAAGATGGAAGCAGATAACAGCCTGATCATCTCCATAGAGGACAATGGAACTCCCCTTCACTTTCGCGGCTCCTGGGAACCGGACACGGACCGGGATACCCTGATCACACTGGGAAAACAGGCAGCTGCCAAGTCCGGTGTCCCTGACACCACTCCCGGTACCTCCCAGATCCAGCAAAGCTCTGTGTTCTCGATTTCCGGGGAGGCTAAAGACTCTTATACAGGCATGTATCTTGTGGAATTTACGGATCAGGGTTTTAAATCTCTCCTGGTTCTGAAAGAAGTCACAGGTTTGAAAAGTCAGCTGCTCTTTCAGGGGCTTTTCTTCCTGCTGGCAGACATCACCGGAATTTTCCTCCTCTTTCTGGCAAGCTGGAATATCGTAGGAAAAACCTTGCTGCCGCTGAAAGAAAATCAGAAAAAGCAGGCAGAATTTATTGCAGCAGCCTCCCACGAACTGCGCTCTCCCCTGGCAGTGATCCAGGCAAGCGCATCTGCGGCACGCACCTCACCGAAAAATGCTGCTCCTATGCTTAGCAATATAGAAAAAGAATGCAGGCGTATGGGCACCCTGATCCACGATATGCTGCTTCTGGCCGCTGCGGATTCCCGGCGCTGGAACTTTTCAAAGGAACTCTGCGACGGGGATACCCTTCTTCTCGATGTCTATGAGACTTTTGAGCCTCTGTGCAGACAGAAAAAAACAGTCCTGCACCTGGAACTTCCAGATGCAGAACTGCCGCGGATTTTTTGTGACAAAAACCGGGTGATCCAGATCCTCACAGTACTTCTTGACAATGCCCTTTCCTACACAGAAGAGGGAGGAATCATTGATCTGTCCGTTTTCTCCCATTCCCGGTATGTATATTATTCTGTTGCAGACCACGGAAAAGGTATAGCTGACTCGGAAAAGCCTTTTATCTTCGACCGGTTCTATCAAAACAGCCGGGCACGGGATCAGAAAGAACATTTCGGGCTGGGGCTCTCGATTGCCAGAGAACTGGCAAAACTTCACAAAGGAGATCTGTATCTGAAAGACACCCCCGGCGGAGGCTGTACCTTCCTTCTTGCTATCCCTGTGACCAGGAACAAAACAAGAAAAAGCGGAGGCGAAAATATTTCCTGACAGGAATTCGGCCCATATTGCCATAGAAAAACATAACGGACAGGCTATCTTGTATAGTTCTGTCCGTTATTTCTCAATTCTTTTGTTTTCACTAACAAAGGAAAACTTTCTCACGTCTTATGACAGTCTTCCCTTAAAATCCTCATACCCAAATTTTTTCACCAGCCGCATCTCCCCTGTTCTGTCCTTGCAGACAATATCCGGCAGAGGCATTCCGTTAAAGGTATTGGTCTTTACCATGGTGTAAAGCGCCATATCTTCAAACATCAGCTGATCTCCCGGTTTCAGCTCGTGATCAAAAGAATAATCGCCGATCACATCTCCTGCCAGGCAGGTGGGTCCTCCCAGGCGATAAGTATAAGCTTTTTCTCCCGGTTTCCCAGCGCCTCTTAAAGGCGGAGTGTAAGGCATCTCCAGCACATCCGGCATATGGCACGCCGCTGAAGTATCCAGAATGGCGATCTTCATGCCGTTCTCCACCAATTCCAGCACTTCGCAGACCAGAAAACCTGCATTTAAAACCACAGCCTCTCCCGGCTCCAGATACACCTCTGTCTGATAGGTTTCTTTTATATGACGAACCAGCCGGATCAGCAGCTCCACATCATATCCCTCTCTGGTAATGTGATGTCCGCCGCCCATATTCAGCCATTTCATCTGGTGAAGATACTTTCCGAACTTCTCCTCCACCGCCGCCAGGGTGGTTTCCAGGGCGTCCGCCCCCTGCTCACACAGCGTATGGAAATGCAGGCCGTCCAGAAGAAGCAGGATCTCCTTCTCTTTCTCCAGGTTTTCCAGGGTAGTCCCCAGACGGGAACCGGGAGCACAGGGATCGTAGATACCGCTGCCTTCCTGAGTGGAACACTGAGGATTAATGCGGAGCCCCACAGACTTTCCTGCTTCCTTCGCTTTCTTTCCATACTTTTTCACCTGAGCCGGTGAATTAAATACTATATGATCCGCATAGCAGAGGATCTCATCAAATTCTGTTTCTTTGTAGGCAGGAGAAAATACATGAGTCTCACCGCCGAACTCTTCTTTTCCAAGCCGGGCCTCATACAGGCCGCTTGCCGCACTTCCTGCCAGATACTGCCTCAGCAGCGGATATACCGAAAACATAGAAAACGCTTTCTGTGCCAGAAGGATCTTACAGTCTGCCTGCTCCTGCACCTTTTTTAAAATATTCAGGTTGCCTATAAGCCTCTCTTCGTCCACCAGAAAATACGGTGTGGAAAAGGAAGCTTCCTTTCTCCTGCTCATCAGTCCACCAGAACGGGGTCATGGTCTTCTCTCCACGGAAGTCCCCATTTGTTCAGTGCGTCCATGAAAGGATCCGGATCGAACTCTTCGATATTGTGCACGCCCGGCTTGTTCCACTTTCCGGTCATGATCATCATGGCTCCGATCATGGCAGGTACACCTGTAGTATAAGCAACTGCCTGGGATCCCACTTCTTTGTAGCACTCCTCATGGTCGCAGACATTATACAGATAATAGGTTTTTTCTTTTCCGTCCTTCTTTCCTCTGAAGATACAGCCGATGTTGGTCTTTCCTTTCGTCCTCGGTCCCAGGGAAGCCGGATCCGGCAGCACTGCTTTCAGGAACTGCAGGGGCACGATTTCTTTGCCTTCGAACATGATAGGCTCAATGGAAGTCATCCCTACGTTTTCCAGACATTTTAAATGAGTCAGATAACTCTGACCGAAAGTCATGAAGAAACGGATTCTCTTGATTCCCGGAATATTCAGGGCAAGACTTTCAATTTCCTCGTGATGGAGCAGGTACATGTCTTTCATTCCCACTTCCGCAAAATCATATTCTCTCTTGATCTCCATGGGTTCTGTTTCTACCCAGTGGCCATCCTCCCAGTAAGAGCCTTTTGCGGAAACCTCCCGGATGTTGATCTCAGGATTAAAATTAGTTGCAAAAGGATAACCGTGATCGCCGCCGTTGCAGTCCAGGATATCAATGTAATTAATTTCGTCAAATTCATGTTTTAACGCATAGGCAGAAAATACTCCTGTCACACCTGGGTCAAAACCGCTTCCCAGAAGAGCTGTGATCCCTGCTTTTTCAAATTTTTCTCTGTATGCCCACTGCCAGCTGTATTCGAATTTAGCTGTATCCTCCGGTTCATAATTGGCAGTATCCACATAGTGAGTCTTTGTCTCCAGACAGGCATCCATAATAGTCAGATCCTGATATGGAAGTGCAAGGTTCAATACCACATCCGGTTTCTCTTTCCTGATCAGAGCAACCAGCTCATCTACATGGTCCGCATTGACCTGCGCTGTAGTAATCTTGGCACTGGTAGTCCCCTGAAGCTTTTCCTTTAATGCGTCACATTTTGATACTGTACGGCTTGCGATACAGATTTCTTCAAAAACACTGCTGTTCTGACAGCACTTGTGAATTGCCACGGAGGCCACTCCTCCGCAGCCGATAATCAATACTTTTCCCATAATCTATTCCTCCTGTTTCTTTACTCAAAGACAGTCAAAAAACGTATCTGGTGTCTTCTGCCTGTCATAGTTTCTGTTTCATCCTAAAAATCCTGCTGTTCCTTCATACAGGGAGAGACTGCCAGAAGCATTTCCCGGATGATCTTGCAGGCTGCGGCAGTGGAAGCCCCGCTCTGGTCATAATGAGGGCTTAATTCATTCACGTCACATCCTACGATTTCCGCCTTTTCACATACCAGGGCGGCTGCCCTGCGCAGCTGGTCAAAACTGACCCCGCCCGGCTCCGGTGTACCTGTTCCCGGAAATACAGACGGATCCATCACATCCAGATCCAGTGTGAAATACACCGGTACGCCTTTTAATGTTTCCAGTGTCTCCAAAAGCCCGTCAAAATTAAATTTCTGTGTGATCACATGGTCTTTTCCCCAGATAAATTCCTCCCTGTCTCCGGAACGGATTCCAAACTGATGGATTCTTCCGTCTCCCACAATTTCCCAGCACCGGCGAAGGACACAGGCGTGGGAAAGTTTCGCTCCCAGATAATCCTCCCGCAGATCCGCATGGGCATCAAAATGAATGATATGCACCTGGGGATATTTCTCTGCCACAGCCCGAAACGCTCCTAAAGTCACCAGATGTTCTCCTCCTGTCATAAAAGGAATCTTTCCGTCCTCTAAGATTTCCTGCGTCCTGTCCTGTATCTGCCGAAGAGCTTCCTCTGTATTTCCGAATACCAGTTCCAGATCCCCGGAATCCATGATCTTACAGTCTCTTAAATCTCTGTCCTGATAAGGACTGTAGCTTTCCAGCCCAAAGGATTCATGACGGATGGCACTGCTCCCGAACCTGGTACCCGGACGGAAAGAAGTGGTGGAGTCAAAAGGCGCACCGAAGAGCACCACCTCCGCCTCCTTATAATCCCTGTCACATTCTAAAAAAGTCTCTATATTATTTTTCAACATCTTTTAACATTTCCTCCACATATGCGGGCAGATAAAACGCCCCTTTATGAAGCATGGTGGTATAGTAACGTGTCTTCAGGCCTCTTGCATTCCACTCCTGCTCCCTTAAATTTCTCAGAGGGTGATACTTCTTGGAAGCAAACCCGAAAAGCCAGTGTCCCGAAGGATAAGTTGGTATATGTGCCTGATATACCCGGCTGATGGGAAACGATTCTGTGATATTCCTGTGGGCTCTCTGACACGCTGCGGCATCTGCTTCATAGAAAGGACTTTCGTGCTGGTTCACCATGATACCATCTTCCTTTAATGCCTTATAACAGTTCCCGTAAAATTCCCGGGTAAACAGCCCTTCCCCGGGACCGAAGGGATCTGTGGAATCTACAATGATCAGATCGTATTCGTCCCTGCATCTGCGGATAAATTTCAGCCCGTCCTCGTAGTAAATATGGACTCTTTCATTCTCCATCTGGCCGGCTGTAGTGGGCAGATATTTCTTGGAAATCTCTACCACCATCTCATCAATCTCTACCAGATCAATACGTTCCACCTCCGGATATCTTACCAGTTCCCGCACCACACCGCCGTCTCCGGCTCCTATGACCAGGATTTTTTTCGGATCCGGGTGCACTGCCATGGGAATATGAGTAATCATCTCATGGTAAATAAACTCATCTTTCTCCGTCAGCATCATATAACCGTCCAGTGTGAGAAACCTGCCGAATTCGGGAGACTCAAACACATCAATTCTCTGAAAATCACTGTATCCGCTGTAAAGCTGCCGGTCTACCCGGATTGAAAATTTCACGTCTTTTGTCTGTTTCTCAGAAAACCAAAATTCCATTTTACTCTCCTTTCAGCACCTGAAGTGTCCGGATTTCTTTATCTTCCGGTCCGGTCAGGCTGCACCCCTTTTCCTTTGCATATATAATGTAATTCACAATTTCCTCTGTAATCCGTTCCCCCGGCGCAGCCACCGGAATTCCCGGAGGATAACACATCACAAACTCTCCGCTGATTCTTCCCGCTGCCTGTAAAAGGGGCACAGCTTCTTTTTCCGCATAAAAAGCGTCCTGAGGGGAAACAGCCACCTGCGGCTCGATATACTCCTGTGACATCAGATTTACTTTTTTCTTTCCAAACCTTCTGTGGATCTCAGAAAGTGAAGATACGAGCCTTTCAATGTCCTGCTTCCGGTCTCCGATAGACAGATAAGCAAGGAAATTCGCCAGATCTCCGAATTCAATCTGGATATCGTATTCATCTCTTAACAGATCATAGACCTCGATTCCCGCAAGCCCGCTGTCCAGTGTATGCACTACAAGCTTAGTCACGTCAAAGTCATATACACTGTCATGGTTGATCAGCTCTTTTGAGAATGCATAGTAGCCATCCAGCGCATTGATCTCACTTCTGGCATACTCTGCCAGCTCTATGACCTTCTCAAAGGTCTCCTTTCCCCTGAGTGCAAGATTCCTCCTGGAAATGTCCAGGCTGGAAAGCAGAAGGTAAGAACCGCTGGTGGTCTGGGTAAGGTTAATGATCTGGCGCACATATCCCTCCGACATTCTCTCTCCCAAAAGGAGAAGGGAACTCTGTGTCAGACTTCCTCCTGACTTATGCATGGAAACCGCCGCCATATCAGCACCAGCCTCCATAGCAGAAGCAGGAAGTTTATCTGAAAAATAAAAATGCGTCCCGTGGGCTTCGTCCGCAAGACAATACATACCGTGCTCATGTGCCAGCCTTACAATTTCCTTTAGATTTGAACAGACGCCGTAATAAGTAGGGTTATTTACCAGAACTGCTTTTGCATCCGGATTCTCCCGGATTGCCTGCTCTACATCACAAACCTTCATCCCCAGGGGAATTCCCAATTCTTCGCTGCACTGGGGATTGACATACACCGGAACAGCGCCGCAAAGCACCATAGCACAGATCACGCTCCTGTGGACGTTTCTGGGAAGGATGATCTTCTCACCTCTTTTCACCACAGAAAGCACCATGCTCTGTACTGCGGAGGTGGTTCCTCCTACCATAAGAAAAGCATGGGCGGCGCCAAATGCCTCTGCCGCCAGCTCCTCCGCCTGCCGGATCACAGAGACCGGATGACACAGATTATCCAAAGGCTTCATGGAATTCACATCCAGACTCATACACTGTTCTCCCAGAAGCTTTGCCAGTTCCGGATTTCCCCTGCCTCTTTTATGTCCCGGCACATCAAAGGGTACCACCCGGTTCTTTTTCAGCCGCTCCAGGGCTTCATAAATCGGGGCATTTTTCTGAGTAACTCCTTCCATTTCCATGCCCTCACCTCCTAAACACATTTCTCAACTCAATCTTAAAATACATTTCTTTCACTGAAAATTTCAATCATTTCCCTTCGGATGCTGTTCATAATATCCAGCCTCCTCTTGGGCGGCAGTTCATAAATGTCTGTATTAAACAGATAATTCTGCAGATCCACTTCCTTTAACATCATCTTTGTATGGAAAAGATTTGCTTCATAAACATTGATATCCACCGCGTCATACCGTTCCAGCGTTTCTGCCGCAATATAATCTTGTATGGAAGTGATCTTATGATCCAGAAATACCTTTTTTCCATCTATATTTCTGGTAAATCCGCGTACCCGGTAGTCCATGGTAATAATATCTGATTCAAAGGAACCGATGAGATAATCCAGGGTGGACAAGGGTGTGATCTCCCCGCAGGTGGCCACATCCAGATCCACACGGAAAGTAGCAAGGCATGTTTCCGGATGATACTCCGGATAGGTATGTACTGTCACATGGCTTTTATCAAGATGTGCAACCTGTGTCTCTCCTGCCGGAACCATGGAGCCCTCCGCGATCAGCAGTGTCACAGACGCTCCCTGAGGATCATAATCCTGCTGAGAAATATTCAGGACATGAGCGCCTATCATATCAGTCAGTGTTGTCATGATTTTTCTCAGACGGTCAGAATTATACTGCTCGTCAATATATGCGATATAATCCCTCTGCTCCCTTGCAGTCTTTGCATAACAGACATCATAAATATTAAAGCTCAGCGCTTTTGTCAGATTATTAAAACCATATAATTTTAATTTTTCACTCATATCCCAAGCTCCTAAAAAGAATGATAAAAAAAACACAAGGAATGTTAAGCGTCACATGCCTTGTGTTTTTCTTCCATACTATCTTTTATTTCCATAACGTGGCAGTCCTCTCGTTGATTTCTTATTCAAATCTATATAAATGCCACAGAAAAGGCAAAAAAATACGGAATTCCATAAGTTCAGAGTCTATATAGCAAATATCTTACTTTTACTACTCTTATTGACCGTTTCACAAGTTGATGTGCACCTCTGGCACTGGTTGTAAAGTTACCAACTTATAAAATTTAAATCTCTTACTCAATCAATAAAGCAACTACGTTGCGTCGGCAGTTGACCCGGCTGTCCGTATGGCCTTAACCCAAAAGGGTGGTCAAAAATATTTGCATGGAACCTCTGTCGAACTTTGTATCCCATAGCAACTCCACTATAATTGATTTTTCCGGTTTTGTCAATTCCTTTCCTGAAAAAAAGACAGGCGGATCCTATATTTTTCCGCCTGTCTTACCTTTTCTTTCCCTTTTAAATAACTACGATCACACCGCCGTCATTAGCATACATACTGCTGACGCCTCCTGTATCTAAAACCACTACATCCTTTACCGGAATTCTTTCGAGTATGGCTTCTTTTACGATCTGCGCCCTTTCCGGACAATTGCAGTGGGTGATTCCAAGAATCTTGTCTTTGCTGTTCTTTGCCCCTTTTGCCACATAATCCACCATTTTTACCAGGGCTTTGTTGATTCCCCTTGCCTGATCCAGCTGGATAATCGTGCCTTCCGGAGTTGATCCCATCACCGGTTTGATCTTCAGGGCTGTTGCCACAAAGGCTTTTAAATTGCTGAGTCTTCCGTTTTTTCTCAAAGTCTCCAGGCTCTCCAGAACAAAATAAGTATTCTGAGACTGGATATAGGCATCTACTGTCTCCACTACCTGATCAAATTCCATTCCCTGGTTTTCGCACTCTTCAATCTTCAGAGCGATCAATGTTTCTCCCACGGAAGCAGAGCAGGAGTCAAAGACATGGATCTTTTTGCCTGGATCTTTCTCTAAAAGCAGATTCCTGCCCAGCACGGCACTGTTGTAGGACCCGCTCAAATTGGAGGATAAGGTTACTGCATACACATGCTCTGCCCCGCAGTCATATGCCTGCATGTACCGCTCCGGAGAGGGGCAGGAGGACTTGGGGCAGTTTGGACTTGCCGCTACCTTTCTTAGAAAGTCTGCCTGGTCAAAAGTCTCATCATCTACAATATCTTCTTCATCAATCGTCAGTATCAGGGAGGCTCTCTCTATTCTCTCATCTGTTTTCCATCTTTCCAATAATTCGCCGCAGCTGTCTATTACAATTTTATAACTCATTTTCAACAACCTCTTTATGTAGTTTTTAATACCATGTCTTATCATAACACATAACCTTATATTTGAAAAGGTTTTTTCCCGGAAAACTCTAGGATTTTTTTCTGATTTCGTTTATACTGATAAAGACATCAAAATTTATAGAAATGAGGTCTTCTTTTATGATCGCACTGAAGATTCAGGATATTAAAGATTTTATGTCAAAGCTTTTGATCGGAACATCCTTTGACACCTTCTGGCTTTCGGAAGCGTCTGTGACTACTTCCGTGACCTACACCATAGACGGCAGCCTGCATCCCGAATTCTTTGATACTGCGGAAAATGAAATTCTTGCAGGTGAACACAGAAACTACGCACTCTGGCGGGACATGAAGCCCTTCTGCTTTGCCGTTATGAAAGGGAAAAAAACACCTCTTCATTTTAAGATTGTATTCCTGCTTTCCAGAAAAAATACCGAAAAACTTCTTCTTGGCAGCCGTCTCCCTTATAGCTGCGATGACGTATTCGGTTTATTTGTAAATTTTCAATACGATGGAAAAAACCTTACCTGCACCACAGGTTCTTCTCTGAAAACCTTTACCCTGGACAAATCCCTGGACCGTGTCTGGGATGAAATGATCCAGAAATTCTTCAGACAGCAGCAGATTGCCTGTGAGCCTGTCTGACTTCATAAGATACCGGAACAAAATCACTTCTGGTATCTTTCTTCATGAAAAAATCCGGGTGCTGCCTATTATTATGGCTGGCGCACAATATAAAATACATTTACTGCTGTATATTTTGCACTATTATCAACTGACGGAGGTTATACGATTATGATACAGGATCTTGAAAACCATTGCTACCGCAATGAATACCAGCCCGTTCCCCCAAAGGGAAACGACTGTATTCTTTATTTTGAGGACCGCCATGTTCTGGTCCGGCTTTCCGGCGGCAGCTTCTCTTTTCCCACTTTCGCAGAAGCAGAAAAAAACTGTCCTGAAATTTATGACTCTTATACCTATTTATTTTCCATTGATAACACCTGCTATTATTTTGCTTCCGCATTTCATCCTGATCTGGCAGAAGGATGTACTATGGAAGACATTATTATTTTCCGGAATCTGGAACCGCAGAAAAACTGTTTTGCCCTGATCACCGGATATCAGCTTTCCCAGTGGTACAGCATCCGGAAGTACTGCGGCAGATGCGGTCATCCCATGGTCCCTGACACCAATGAACGGATGATGTATTGCCCCAACTGCAAAAACACAGAGTATCCCAAGATCTCTCCTGCCGTGATTGTTGGCGTACGCAACGGCAATAGGCTTCTGCTTTCAAAGTATGCCGGAGGAACCGCCAGACGCTATGCCCTGATCGCAGGTTTTGCCGAAATCGGAGAAACTCTGGAGGAAACTGTAAAAAGGGAAGTCATGGAAGAAGTGGGGCTGAAAGTAAAAAATATCCAGTATTACAAAAGCCAGCCCTGGTCCCTTACCAGCAGCCTTCTTATGGGCTTCTACTGTGACCTGGACGGAAGCGATTCCATCACACTGGACGAAGACGAATTATCTGTGGCGGAATGGTTTGAAAGGGAAGAAATCCCATATGACGAGTATGATGTCAGTCTTACCAGGGAGATGATGATAAACTTTAAAAAAGGACTTTCATAAAATATGCCGCTCAGCCCATCATCAAAAGATGATCTTGGACTGAGCGGCATTTCAATACTTCATCAACAGCCGTTTATTTTGTGAGCATCATCATAATTTCATTGCTTCTTGTTACAAATTTTGTCATTTCTTCCGGTGTCAGCTGTCTGTGGCTGATCAAAGCCAGATCATAGAGCTGTTCACAAAGAATCTGAGTATTTTCGCCATCCTTATGATCCAGAACATACTGCACCAGTTTGTTGTTGGCATTTAATACCAGAGTCTCCTGCCCGCCGAACATGGATGGATCCATACCATACATATTGTACATCTTCATCATTTCCTGCATACGGCGGCTCTCTTCTGAGATAGTCATCATGGAAGATACGTTTTCATTTTTCAGGCTTTCCACTTTTACAGTCAGATTGTCTTTCTTCAGTGCTTTCTTGAATACTTCTGACAGTGTCTTTGTCTCTTCTTCCAGATCCTGTCCCTCTTCTTTTACCGCTTCTGTCACATCCGCGTCAATGCGAAGGAATTTTACAGTTTCCTTTACCTGTTCCACATGGGAGATAAAAGCAGAATCAATGTTGTGCTTCAGGATCACCGCATCCTGTCCCTGTTCTTTGAACATATTGATATACTGGCTCTGCTGTACTTCGTCTGTAACATAGTAGATATTGATCTTTTCGGGCTCTTTCTTTGCTTCTTCCTTAGCTTCCTCAATTACCTGCTCTTTATTTTCTTCTGTTACCTGCTCCTGCTCTTCTTTTACTTCTTCCTCTGTTTTCTCAGGAGTGTTCTCTTTGATGCAGTCCTCCAGAGTCAGATATTTGCCGTCCAGATTTTTGTACAGGATATAATCCATCATTCTTTCAGAGAATTTGCTGTCTTTTAAGCATCCGAATTTGATGAACGGGCTGATATCATCCCAGTATTTTTCATAATTTTCTCTGTCAGTCTTGCACATTCCGGTAAGCTTATCTGCAACCTTTTTGCTGATATAATCGGAAATTTTCTTCACAAAGCCGTCATTCTGCAGCGCACTTCTGGAAACATTCAGCGGCAGATCCGGGCAGTCAATGACACCCTTCAGCAGCATCAGGAATTCCGGAATCACCTCTTTGATATTATCTGCAATAAATACCTGGTTATTGTACAACTTAATAGTTCCCTCAATAGATTCATACTCCATATTGATTTTCGGGAAATACAGAATACCTTTTAAATTAAAGGGATAATCCATATTCAGGTGTATCCAGAACAGCGGCTCTTTGTAATCTAAAAATACCTTGCGGTAAAATTCCTTATAGTCCTCATCTGTACATTCGTTGGGATGCTTTGTCCACAGAGGATGGGTATCACTTAAAGAAACCGGACGCTTGTTGATCTTGACCATTTCTCTTGCCGGAGAAACTTCTACAGTTTCTTTCTCACCCTTTTCATTTTCCCTTTCTTCTGTCTTTGCTTCTTCATGGATATGCTCTACCACTACGTCATCGTCTTTCAGTTCGGATTCCTCAATGGTCTCATATTCCTGAGGCGCATTTGCTTTGGAAAGGAAAATTTCCACCGGCATAAAGGAACAATATTTTTCGATTACTTCCCTTGCGCGGTATTCATTGGCAAACTCCAGACTTTCCTCGTTTAAAAACAGAGTGATCTCTGTTCCTACTTCTGTACGATTTCCTTCGCCAATCTCATATTCCGTACCGCCGTCGCAGGCCCAATGTACTGGTTTTGCACCTTCTTTGTAGGACAGTGTGTCAATCTGCACCTCGTCTGCTACCATAAAAGCAGAATAAAATCCCAGTCCGAAATGGCCGATAATCTGGTCCTCATTTGTCTTATCTTTGTACTTTTCCAGGAATTGAGTCGCACCGGAAAAAGCAATCTGTGTAATGTATTCTTCCACCTCATCTTCTGTCATACCAAGACCGGTATCAATGAATTTCAGAGTCTTTTCTTCCGGATTTACAATAATCTGAATCTTATTCTTATGTCCTTCCGGAAAGGTGTATTCTCCCATTACTTCCAGCTTTTTCAGCTTGGTGATGGCATCGCAGCCATTAGAGATCAGTTCACGGAAGAAAATGTCATGATCGGAATACAGCCATTTTTTAATAATCGGAAAAATATTGTCACTGTTAATTGATAAAGTACCACGCTTGTTAGCCATGATAAAATACATCTCCTTTTCTATCTCAGTGGGAATTCATTTCCCTGTCTAAAAGACATAATAATACCCGTTTTCCTAAAAGTCAAGAAAAAATTAGCACTCATTTGAAATGAGTGCTAATAAAATTATAAATCCTATAAAATTTTTCTAAATTTCTTTCACCGTTTTCTCTCTATTTTCTGTGCCGCAATAAAAATATTCGGAGGATTTCTGTGGAGATTTACGATCTCCAGCACTAAAAATCCATGTCTCTGAATCTTTCTCATCAGTCCTACCGGAGTCTCAAATCCTACATACGGCATCAGACCCAAACTGCTTTTTACGAATTTCTCCACAGACATCCGGGAGAGATTTCGTCCCAGACAGTCGGTGGCAGAAAGAAATATACCGCCTGGTTTCAGCATATCATAGATCCTGTCCAGCGCTTTCTCCCGGTCTTTCATATAGTGCAGCACATTGAACGCTGTCACAGCATCAAAACTCTCTTTCTCTGCCTGAAATTTCTTAAAAGAAACCTGCTGGAATTCAATATTGTTTTTTTCCTCTGTCTCCGCCTTTTCCCAGGCAGCGGCAAGCATCTGGGCAGAAGCATCAATCGCTGTGACTTCCTTTACACAGGAAGCCAGCGGCAAGGTAACAATCCCTGTCCCACAGCCGATTTCCAGAATTCTGTCCTCTTTCCGGAGAAACTGCCGGGATCTTTTTATGGTTTTTTTATAAGCGTTTTTATAGATCTTTTGTACCTGATCATCAAAAACTTCTGCTCTCTTGTCCCAGAAACAGGAAAGTTGTTTTTCTTTATTTTCCATATTCTTCCCTTCCTTTTCCCAAACATTTCTTGCTCTTCCAAGCACATGATTCTACCGGAGCAGCTGCCTCAGCAGCCATTCTTTCCCTCTGGATCTTTACCAGCTTTTCAATGTCTGCGCTCTCCATGATATCGCCCTCCTGCCGGACCATATTCTGCTCTTTTGCTCCCCGTACCGGATACATCCGTACTGCTTATCCTTCTACAATCAGATACTGCCCGTTTGGAAGAGCAAAAACCTCGCTTGCATCTCCTATTTCCTCCAGGCTCATGCCGTCCACGTCCATACCGTTTTCTTCAAAATAATCCCGTACTTCTTCCAGGGAATCTACTACTGCCGCCATGCAGTCTTCCAGAAAAGCTTCCGCCTCTTCCACGGTCTCTGCTACCGGCTCTGAAAATAATTTTCCCTGCTCCTTTAAAAATGTTAAGATGCACTCTTCACTGTATTCATTCATACCAGTTTCCTCCCTGTGTGATTATTTTTTCCAGGACAGGTTCTACCCTGCCTGTTTTTCTCATTGCTGTGCGTATGACCGCTTCCTTTGCCTCTCCTGCGGCAAAACTGTATTCTGCCTGCTGCAGCATCTCCAAATCATTGTAATTATCCCCGAAAGCTGCGCATTCATTCTCCGGGATCATGAAATGTCTCTGAAGTACCCGAAGCCCGTTGCCTTTGTCTGCGCTCATGGGCATCATATCCAGCCAGGCATATCCTGATGTGACCACAGTGGCCCTGTGGCCGAACAGCTTCTTCCAATAAGGTGCGATTTCTTCCACCCCGTTTTTCTCATAGACGGAAATTTTCATAATGTCTTCTTTTACATCGAAAATATCCTTCATCAGCGTCACATTATTTTTCACAAAATGTACCATATGGTCATAGAAAGACGGATCCTTCGGCTGGAGATAAGAGGTCCTCTCACCGGATACCATCAGTTCCGCACCGTCTTTTTCCAGGATACTGTGAAGAATCTCTTCTGCCAGAGGCCGCTCAAACACATCCTTATGAAGAACCTTTCCCTTATAGATCACCAGCGCTCCGTTTTCGCAGACATAGGCAATGTCATCTTTTACCGGATCAAAAAGCCTTCTTAGATTGGGATACTGTCTGCCGCTGGCAGCTGCGAAAAGAATGCCCATTTCTTTTAACTGTCTGATCTGGCGGATGACCTGCTCTGAAAGTTCTCTTGTTCCCTGAAGCAGGGTTCCGTCCAGATCACTTGCTATGAGTTTTATCATCTGCCGTTCTCCCCATTGCATTCTTTCACAAACTCCAGAATCTCTTCCGGTTTGTCCACGATTTTCGATGCATGGTGCTCTTCCAGTTCCTTTCGGGGACGGAATCCCCAGGTGACTCCTATGGTAAACATGTCTGCTGCCTTTCCTGTATCCATATCTGTATTGGTATCTCCCACATACAGACATTCTTCCCGCTTTATCCCAAATTCCTCTGCAATTGCAAGAGCCCCTGCTGGTGAAGGTTTTCTTGGGATTTTTTCTGTCTGTCCCTGCACTTTGTGAAACAGATCCGCACCGAAAATCGTCTCCACCACCTCCACTGCCGCAGCATGTGGTTTATTGGAAAATACGGCAATCTTCAGCCCTTCTTTTTTCAGTCCCTCCAGCAGGTCCAGGATTCCGTCAAAAGGTTTCACATGGTAAAAGGGATTTTCCTCAAACCACTTTCTATAAAGAACTCTCACCTCTTCGTAATCTGCATTTTCTCCTCCGGGAACTGCTGCCAGCATACGCCTTACCAGCTCATCCGCTCCATCTCCTGCATAGAAATTATAATCTTTCACCGGAATAGGCGGCAGCCCAAAATGTTCCAGAGTCTTATTTCCCACATAAGCGATAGACTCCACCGTATCTGCGATGGTCCCGTCCAGATCAAATATACATGCTTTGTATCTCATACCTGCCACTCCCTGATATCGATCCCTGTATTTTTCAGTTCCTGATAAAGCCTTGCCAGAGGAAGTCCTACCATGTTGCTGTAATCTCCCTGGATCTCCTTTATAAAGACTACTGCCTTTCCCTGAATCCCATATGCACCAGCCTTATCGCATGGTTCTTTCGTGGCAACATAGCTTCTGATCTCCTCCCGGCTCATAGGATAAAAGACCACTTCCGTTTTCTCATGAAAGGTCATCTTTTTTTCTTCTTTGCCTTCCCTTATAAGAACCG